>JAJDEG010000551.1 GCA_029259895.1 Planctomycetota bacterium | reverse complement strand
GGTCGATGTCCCCTTTCGCAAGGGGAGGACGCCGTCGATCGCGCCGTCGATGATCTGGTCCAGTTCGTCGTCGCTCGGTCGGTTGGCTTCGACCCGATCGGCGATCTTCCTCCGCGCGCGATGCATCGGCTCGCGGAGGTGTTTGGGGAAAAAATCGCACAGCGCCTCCGACAGCGCTGCAATGGCGGTTTGGATCACGTCGCCGTCGAAGCGACGAGCGAAGGCAGTAGGGTCGAGCTTCCGCTCGGCGACCTGTTCGTCGCTGGCGGCGTACAGGACGGCCACCAGCCGGACGGGATCGCGGGCCAGCCGCATTAAGTCCGTCATGCCGGCGTCGTCCTGCACGAACGCGTCGTTGAGGTTGACGCCCGTGTCGCGTTTGATACGGTCGACGTGAAAGACGGTCAGGTCGATCCGCCATGCGTCGCCCGTTCGGTCGGTATAGGTCGCCATCGCGAAGTCACTGGGGAATGATGGGAAAGAAACTGCCGTTACTACGGCACCGTGTACCAACTGGGCGCGTTGGCGGCATACGTCGGCTTGATCGAAACATCAACGGTGACGGCTTCTTCGAGGTTTTGCGTCATCGAGAAGTTGGTGACCATGCAGGTAGCGCGAAGACCCTGCTTGCCGCTGACCGTGATATCGCCGTCCATGACGGCGTACTCGACGGCCGTCTTGTTGAGATAGGCGTCGCGGATGGCGACGAAACCGGCGTCCGCCGTGTCGTAAACCATCTGGAAATCGATGCTGCCGCGGTTCAACGCCGGTACTACAGCTTCCCATCCCGCGTTGCCGCGGGTGGTGACGTCGGCTTCGCTGGTCTCGAAGTTCTTTGCGAGGTCCTTAACGTTGGGAATCTCATTCCAGGCCGGCGTGCCGTACGACCCGGTGTTGCGATACAGCTTGCAGTCTTTGCCGAGAACGAAGGGCATAGGTCACACTCGCGGACGAAAAAACGGTGAATGCTTGAAAGCAAAGTGCGGCCGGAGCGGAATAGGTCCGCCCCGACCGCCGAAAACATCAACGACAGCGGCGAAACACGAAGTTCCGCACGGGCGCGCGATCCAACAGCCGACGAATCGGGCGAGCACCCAAGACACGCCGCACGGGCCGCGCGGCGAACACGCGACGAACCGGGCCGGCGGCATAGCAACGACCACCATCGGCACCGACGGTGCATCGACCGCCGCGGCACTCGGCCGCGTCCGACTCACTCGCGCACATTGCGCCGACGGCCAGCACGATCGCGGCCATCAATAAACTTCGACGAACGAACCTCATCTTCATGCCTCCACAAATTCACGAAACCAAACACCAACACGAATCGATTCTCCGCTTACGCCGAGGGCGCGGGCGGCTTAGGCGTCCGCGACGCCAACCACGTTTGCAGCAGCCCCAACACTTGTTCGAACGTCGCGTCGTTGATCAACCGGGGTTTGCCGGCAGACTCACGACGGGAACGAACGTAGCGGAATCCCCACACGCCCAACGCGATTGCCGCCGGGAGCGAGAAACCGGTGGTGAGCAGCGTGATGATCGCCGACCAGGGAATGTCGGAGAGCGTGACTTCGCGAGGTTGCGTCTCCAGGAACGGCAGCAACCGCCCCGAAATCTTGTCCTGGATCTGGCCGTCCTGCGTGACCAGGATCACCGGCACTTCATCCCGCGCGACGGGGAACCGCTCCTTGGCGTCGCGCCAATCCATCAGGCGAATCTTGAGATTCTTGCCCCGTTGCTGACGCAGCGCTTCCAATACTCGGCGAACTCGCGAATCGTTCTCGGCATCCAAGCCGTCGTCGGCATCGGTGACGACGATCGCTTCGGGATACGTCGAAGCGACCGCGTCGGGCTGCGGCTTTGGCGCGGGTTGGACATTGGGCGGCGGAATCTCCGGAATGTCGACGACGGGCGCGGGCGACGGCGTCACCGGCGGCTCGACTTTGGGGGCCGGCGTCCACGGCGGATCGATGCCGTACGGTTCGTCGGCCACCGGGACATGCTGCCGATGGCCGACCGTCTCGCGCGGCGCGATGTTGCGTTTGGCTTGTTTGGCCAAGTACGCCTTGATCGCCGCCGTGAGCTTCGTCGCCAGCTTCTGGCCGTTGCCGTCGTAGCCCGTCGTTTGAAACACGACCGTGGCCGGATCGCCGTACTTCTTGTTGAGCGGCGGTTGGACCAACACCGTCGGAAAGCCGCCCAGCTTGATCTTCTCCCAGCGAAACTTTTGGCTCTCGTCTTCGTACAGGTACGCATTGAAGTGCGACCAGCTTTGCCTAGGATCCGAGACGTTGACCAGCGCCCGCAGATACGGGTCGTGCGCCAAGTCGGCCTTCAAGCGGGCGCAGGCCGGGCAGCCTTTGGTGCTTACCACCGTGATGAACCACTTGTGATTGTCATCCGCCGGCGGACCCATCACGTCGACGAAGGCGTCATCGGCCGGGCTACGAAACCCGTCGACATGCTGGACGTGATCGCCCAGCCGCAACACTTCCTGACGCTCGACTTCCTGCGCCTTCACGCGCGTGGCGACCGCCATCGCCACCATCACTCCCAACACCAACCATCGCTTCCACATCGTCATACCTGCCACTCCGAAAAAAGGTTCCGAAACGAATCGCCATCCCTGACCCCTGATCCCCGACCCCTGTCCCCTGTTCCTCACCACCACTTCACGTACTGCGGACGCACCGGATGCGGCGGATAATCCAACACGACAATCCACTGGCCGCTGGCCAGATGCAGTCGGCGAAATCCGGCTTCGTCGTACTCGTCGATGCGCGTCGGCGAATTGTTGTTGCAGACGTACCACTTGCCGGCCGCCGAGTCGTAGCCACACAAGGTCTGGAAGTGGGCGCTGCCGGCGCCGATCGCCGCGCCGCGGCCGTTGCGCGCCGCCCACTTCATCCACTCGAACGTCGAACTGCCCGTGATGTTGTAAACGCGGATGTCGCGCTCGCGGCAGTAACGGGCCACGCGCGACGGTCCGCTTCCGCCGCGTTCGCGCGATCCGTACTGCGTATCCCACAGCAATGTGGCCGCAGCGGGGACGTTTTGGTCGACACCGCACATGCCGATGCTGCACTGCACGCAACTTCCGTTAGGGTTGCGAAACCACTTGCGCGTTTCAGTGGGCAGATCAAGCGCCAATCGCGGGTCCGGCGGCTCGACGGCCGATGCGATTGCCGGCGTTAGCCACGCCATCATCGCCAGAATCAAGTGTGTCAGTTTCACTTGCATTGCCTCCCTATCGTTTCACCGAATCCCGCCACAGATTCGGCAAGTTCTTCTGCTCCGCGACGAACGCCGGCGTCATGAACGGCCGGGGGCGATAATTGGCTGTTGTTCTCCGCCGTCTACGTGGCGCGACGAATACCGACGTGCCGCCATGTTCGAGTAGCTCTGGCGCTTTGCCGCCGCCGGCAATTGGCGTGGGGCCGATGACGACGGACCGTTTCGCCGGCTCGTAGCTGAAGAAGATGAACTTCTTGAGCGTGCCGACGTGCGAACTGGGTGGTTGACCCGGTTGACTGATCGCTTTGCGCTTGCGGATACTCGATCGCGATCGCGTGCGGACGAAGGCGCCGAACTTCGACAACACGCGAATCGTGGCTCGGTCGACGGCTTTCTTGACCTTGGCGCGGTCGAAGAAGTTGGCCTTCGCCTGCCGCAGTCCGATGTTGAAGCCGCCCGTGGGCACGATGCACTTGCCTTACAGCGTGTAGCGGATGGAAACAACGCTCGTCGCCACCCGCAGTTCTTCCAGATGTTCCGGTGAATAGATCGGGTCGATCGCATGGCCGACGTAGTTGGCCTGTTTTAAGTCATTCAATGTGCGATTGAACAAGAACGCGGCGATTTCTTCGGCGACGGCCATCACGACGGCTGCGTCGTGTTCGACGTCCTGGCCCACCCGCTGCTGCACGCCGATGTCAATCGTGTAGGTTCGTCGTTCGCTGGTCCGTGCCAGCGGGACGCTTTCCATCGCCCGCGGCACAACGGTGACCTTGAGTTCGTCCAAGTCGGCCAATTCCCGCACGGGCAGCAGCTTGCGCTGTGGCACGAACGTGCGAGAGAACGTTCCGCCGCGAAGTTCGGCGACGACGGCATCGGAAATCTGTACGCTGACGGGAATGGCCATTGGGACTTACGGGTTGTCGCGACCGAAGACGATGATGTCGGCATTCGTCTGGCCGCTGGTGGTTTCCAGACGAAGCATTTTGTTGGTGCCGCCGACGGCGTAGCCGGCGACGGTCGGCGCGGTCAGCAATAGAAACCCGCCCGGCGTCAGCGTGATCTTCACCGTCTCCGGGTCGTTCGTGCTCGCAAACGGTGATGTCCACGGGTTTGTCGTCGCACCACCGACGATCAGGTCCCCCGACGAATTGGCATGGTTGCGAATGAGAATCGCCACGATGATGTCGAAGGCAATCGTGTTGCGCAGGGGATCCTTGGGTTGCTCAAAGCCCGATAGGGTTGCCAAATCCAACTCAAAGCTCGCGGGACCGGACATATGCCGATCCCGCTCGACCGCCACCGCGTTGATCTGGTTGGCGCCGACCCCTTCGGTGAGCGCCAGCGCCGCTTGCAGATGCAGCACGGCCGACAGGCTGATTCCCTCGGCCGTGTCGGTCAGCTTTGCACCGACCGTCGCCTGGCAAACGATTTCGGAATGTGTCGAAGGCATGGTGATGCTTTACTTCGTCTGAACGTGCTTGGTATGGATTCGCAGTTCCCGCCGAAAGTCGTCGGCGTAGCGCCAGGGCGGCTGGCCGCCGGGGGCCATGACTTCGTAGACCTGCGTCACCGCGCCGTCGGATTCCTCGATCCGGTCGCCGCGGCTGGGCAGCAGCACCGCACCACCGAACGTGAGGTCGGCGGTGCGGACGATGTAGTCGCGGCTCTGCCAGGTCTCGATGACCGGGTCGGCCGCATCGCTGGCAAACTCCGTTCGCCCGATCGTCGCCGAAAGCACAATGCCCACATCGCCGTGACGGTAGACAACGGATTTGGTCATGTGCTTGTGGCGTTGATCGGCCAGCCAGGCCGCACCGGTATCGAGCAAGTTCGGCATTGGAGGTTACTGACTGACGCGGACGCGGACCGACGTATCGGCCGACGCGGCAGCGCGGGCCACCTTGCCGATCTGTTTATTCCCGGAAGCAGTCGTCGTGACGACATTCGCGGTATCATCCCAGTACAGGATTTGGCCGACGGTGTAGGCCACGCCCGTGTTCTTGGCAAAGTCGAACACGCCGTCGACCGCCAGCGCTCCCAGTTCGTTGGCGGCGATTGGTCGCTTGGCCACGCCGACCAGATCGCCTTGCACAACCACATCGCCGGCGGCGACAGCGCCGCCCGGCGTGTAGTCGATCGAACCGCCTTCTTGCACAAACGTTGCTTGAGCCATATCTCCTGATCCTTATCGAGAATTCGATGGTGCTGTTTACGAGCCTCCGAGGCGAGGCCTATGCCTCACCCTTGGACTTCACGCCGCCCCGCGGGTCTTGTAGCGCCACGCCGAAATCGTGGTAGCCCCGCATCTGCACACCGAGGACATTGAAATCGGCCTCGGCCGTTTCGATCGTCGGCGCTTCCTGGCCGTTGAGGAATGCGACTTCGATGACCGGCAGATCGTTCGGCTCGGAGAGCAGATACCAGGCCTTCGCCGAGAATCCGGTGTACTTGCTATTGCCGAGATAACGGCTGACCTCGGTGCGGAACTTCCCTTGGTGCGGGTTGGCCACCGGAAACTTTGTGTTGGCCGTCGTGTCCCGCATCTCGACCGATTTGAACAACTGCGTGCCGATCACGGAGAGCGCCGTCGGCACGAGCACGACTGCCGGCATGACGCCGATCGGCTTGCCGTCGCCGTCGACCTGATCCATGAAGGCGACTTCGGACTTGGTCAGGCCGTCGATCGACAGCACGGTGTCCGCGCCGGCCAGATAGTTGTTGTTCCCGACGGCGAAAAACGCGGCATTGTTAAGGAACGTCGTCCAGAACACGTCGTTGATCTTCAGGCCCGAGCCGCGGCCGAGCTTGCGGGGCACGGTCGTGATGGCGCCGAGGTCGTCGTTGATGATGTCGCGACGGTCGATCGACAGCACGAGACCGTAGGTGTCGGCCTTGTTGCTGTACTGCTCGTTGCCGAGCGTTCCATGCTTGAGTTCGCCACCGGGTTGGACCAATTCGTACTGATCCTTACCGACGAGCCGATAACTGGTGACCGTCTTGAAGTCCGAGACGTTGCGGACCGCGCAGATGTTCCGCCAAGTCCGCTCGACACTGAAGAATCCGTCGAGCAGGAACTTGTTGGCCACGTTCGAGAGGATGCCGCCGATGTCAATGGTCGAGAACGAGGCCTCAACCGTGCGACCGAAGGCGTAACGCAGCACGGCGCGGCTGTCTCGGAAGTTGCGGCCCGTGTATCCGTTGGCCCAGGCCGCTTCGAGCAACAATTCCTGCAAGCCGATTCCGCCGCGGTACCGCTTTTGAGCAAACTCGAGCGTCTGCTCCTCATAGGTTTTATCGAGGTCGGGCAATCCGGCGGTCATCAGGCAGGCCGCTTCGAGGACGTTGTCGCTGAGCGTATTGGTGGCCGCGTGGATCGCCGGCGCCGTCGGTCGGTCTTCGCGAATGATCGCCAGCGCCAAACGCTGTTCGGTCCAGCCTTCGAGAATCGCCTGGGCCTCCAACTGCGGATACTGGCCAGCGCAGCGACGACGGAGGGCGGCAATCCGCTCGGTCTCCGCAGCCGCTTGAGCGCGCAGTTCATCCACCGAGGGCGGATTCGCCGGGGCGAGCGACGCCGGTGGTGTGACGACCGGCGGAGTCGCCGCCGCGACCGGTTCGGCCGGGGTGGCGGGAGACGTGTTCTGGTCTTCCGAGGCACTGACGAGCGATTCATCCACGGTTGGTTCTCCTTGCGTGTTGGCACCGGCGGCTACGCTAGCGCTCGTCGCGCCGTCGGCCCCCAGATCCACGAAACTGATTTCACCCAGCGTCGCCTTGCGAACGACGTTCACCGGCCCCGGGTACTGGCGGCCGTTGACCCTCACGGTCTTGCTTTCCTTGACGAACTCGAACTCCTCGACGGCCGCGCCGATCGAGGCTTGCCACGGGAAGCCGTTCTTACTCGACACGACTACCTCGCGAGCCGCCGGCGTATCGCGCGAGACGAAGCCGGTCGCCACCAGCTGTCCCGCTTCGATGCGAATCGCATCGGTGTGGCCGACGCCGGCCGTCGGATCGTGGCTGAACCGGATCGGCCGGGCCTGCGACGGAATGGCGAGTCCGGCCAGGTCCATGATCACTGGATAGCGCCAACCGGCGACGCGCATCGGTCCGCCCGTGTAAGCGAGCATCCGGAATCGCGGTAGCGTGGCGGGCGTCCCCTCGCCGCTAGCCTCGATGTCAATCGTGGCCGTTGCGGCGAGCGATAGCGTGGTCGGCAGTGAAGCCTCACGCGGCGCGCGCACGGGGCTCGGTGGCAGTTTCATTCTCGTCATCCTCTTCTCGGTCGTCGTTTCTACTGTCGTCGGGCGGCGAACTCGGTTGAGACTGTTCCGCTACGATCCCCAGTTGGCCCATCAACGCGATCTCTTTGGCTCGCTGGCGAAGCTGGGTCTCCCAATCGAGACCTCGGCGGGCATACTCGTCCGCGAGTGTCGTGGTGTGACTTGCGAGCCGCGTCGCTTGTGCCGTGGCTTCTTTGGCAGGGTCCACATGCTCGTGCCCGTCCCAAAACCATTGGTGCGGCCACTCGGCGAACGGTCCGAGGCCGGTCGGCAGCAGATCGGCGACAAGCACCGCCTCGTCGAGCCACGCGGAAAGAATTCGGTCGAGCACGACGCACTCGAACTGCGACTGTTCGACGCGAATGGCTTTGAAGTACGTTTGATGGTCGAGACGACCGGAGGCGTAGTTGTAACCCGAGCTATTCGCGGCCGCGACGTTGTACGGCATGTTGAGGCAGCGGGCGATTTCGTTGAGCAGTTCGCGCTTAAACTCACTGTACGAAGTCGAAGGTTGTTCACATTTCATTTGCTCCATTCGCCAGCCGCCGGGCATCGTGAGCAGAGCACGTTTTTCGAGTTCGATCGGCTCGAACGGTTCCGCGGCGTCCGCTTCACCGTTGGCCGGCGCGTCGGTGTATAGGATGCCGGCAAAGTCAGCGGCCGTTTCGGCGGCGGCCAAGACGGCGAGCGTGAATCGTCGAAGCTGCGCGAACAGCGGTAGCGCCGGCGTAATGTCGGGAATACCGCGGTGCTGTCCGGCGCGGTCGAGACGAAACAGATGGATGACCGCCTCTGCCGGCAGCCGATCGATCGCCATTCGTAAACTCAGTCGTCCGCCGCCGGGATGTTCTTTGAGGACGTGGTACTCGACCGGGTTCCCCACGTCGTCGAACACGATTCCGTCGACCGCGTTTCGCGACCGGGGCGAAAGCTCCGGGGTCGTGACCTGCTCGGCCTCGACGAGGCGTAGGTCCAGTTGAATCGCCGTCGGCAGTTTTCGGTTGCTCACCAAGATCGCAAACACTTCACCATCCGTGGCTTGCGCCAGTCGCATCGTGCGGAGCTTTTCGGGGAGGCGAACGGCCTTGGACCACCGCCAGAAATCCGTCTCGATGCGGCGATTTGCCTCGGCATCGTCGGTGAGCATTTGCAGGCGAGGACCGGTGCCGATCACGTCGTTCGCCAACGTGCCCACAATGCCACGGGCGTAACTGTTGTTGGCCGTCTCGTAGCGAGCTCGGTTTCGTAGCACGCGACGCACGGCCGGATTGTTGGCCGCGTCGGCCGAGAGCCCGTCTGCGTTGGCCCAATGGCGAAAGTTGTCGGTGGTCGTGGCCGCCGCATCGTACCGAGCCCGCACGACGCGATACGGACGAAGGTCAGCGCCGTCTCCGGCGGCGAATCCGATCAGCTTCGACAGCCATTTCAGCACGATCAGTCGGCTCCCGGTGGGACGAGCTTGTTGAACCGCAGGCCCCGCGACTTGGACTTCGCGGCTTCCTTGGATGCGAGAAAGCGATCGGCCGCGATTTGATCGGGGAGCTTGTGCTGCTCGACCGAGCCGGTGTCGCCAGCGGCCTTGGCCGGCCCCGACGCATTGTCACGGATCGCTTGTTCGAGATCGTCGGCCATCGCCGTCACCCATTGTTCAATTCGTGGTGCGCATTCCCTGCATTATCTAATTGTGTCGTTTTGCGAACGCCCGATTGACCGCTTTTTGAGAATTCTGAAAACCGTGCTACATCTAGCAATCCCGCCTTGAAAAAGTTTGTTCAAACGTCACGATGCGTCGCCCGCAGTGCCGACACGTCTTTCGGCGACGAATACGACCGTCGCGTAATGGCTCGGTGTTGATTGTCAAGAAGTGCCGGCAGCCGCACTTTGGACACTCGATGCCGCGAGGCGATGCCGATGTGTCCGGTTCGGTTTCGTTCATGCGCGTCGCCTCCGCTGCAACTCCGCAAAGCTGACTCGCTCGCGTTGCGTCGGCGCCAATGCATCGCCGCCCAATAACACCGCGCCTTGCATCGACGCGGCGACGGCGCTGCCGACCACGCCGTCCAACCAGTGGTTGTCGGACCGTTCTGGACGCAGTTTCCATTCGTCGACCGTGCGGCCGCGGCCTTCTGTTTTGACGCGGTATTCCGCGGTGAGGTGTTCGGCGACCAAGCGATGGGCTTCTGGCCGGTCGCCGAACAGTGATAGGCAGCCGCGGTCGCCCATCGCCACGGCAAGGCGGGTTTGCACGAACGACTTCCAGAAGTTGGCGTCGAACGTGACGTGTCGGATGGCCCGCTTGCCGGCGACGTTCGTAACCCGCCAATTGAGCCCGACGCGCTCGCCCGGCTTCTTCTTGTATTCCGAGAAGGGAACGCTCGAAGCGCCGACGAACCGGCCGTGGCTGGGCATCACGTTTGCCGCATGTGCCGATTGCCGGCAGAATTGGTAAACGACGTCCGTGCTCGAACCCCAATTGGCGTCGATCAGGCAGCGTTCAATCCGCAGGGCAGTCCCGTTTGGATCGTGCCATTCGCGGCCGACTAGCTGGTCGGTGAGCGCTTCCAAGCCGGCGTAGATCGATCCCTCCAGGCCGGTATTGGGTGCGACGGCGGTCAAGGTCATGCGCGCGTCGCGAAGCGTGAAATACGGCCGCTTCTGGTCGGGATACGTGCCGTAGTCGATCACGTAGCCGCTGAAATCGTCGGACCAGGCGGCGACGACGTAGAACAATAACGCCTGCTGCACGTCGACGAACGCCGTCACGCGGGTGGCCCCGATCGGCACGATGCCCTTGGGCACGCGGTTGAACTTGGCCGCGATCTGATCGGCGGTGAGCAGATCGGTGTCGGGCAATTCCGTCGGCAACGGCTCGTTCTGGTATTCGGCGAAGAACGCGGCTTCATCTTGGAGTTTCAAGTTCATGGCGTGTTGGATGGCCGATAGTTCGTCGTGGTTATGACGCTCGGGCCAGGCAATGATCGCGCCTTCGTCCATTGCGGCGCGGTTGTCGCGATAGAACTCCGTGGCTTCCTCGCCGGCGTTGCCGCGGCGAAAGCTGTCGCCGCGGATTTCCGTGTAGCGATCCCACAGCTTTTCGTTCGTCGGGAAGCTGTAGATCATCTTGGTCCTTTCGCCATTCCATTCGGGATGCTTGTCGCGGTTCAAGATGTTGTCGGCCATGTCGTCGGGACGAATGACCGTGCAGGGCATGATGCCGCTGATCTTTTTGCCGGGGCCGGACAAGCCCAACACCGCACCGGCCAGGATGCTCTCGCGCGTGGCGCATTGCGAAAGCGACCGCGCGGACTCGTCCGTTTGAGGGTCGTCAAGTACAACTAGCGCAGGCCGAACCGAGTGACCATCGGCCCGTTTGTACTTCATGCCGCGGATGCGGCCGGTGATTCCCGCAACCTTAATGATCGCGCCGCTGGCCAGCGAAAGCCCGTTGTCGCGGGCGAAGTCGCCAAGGTCATCGCGGTCGGCCCAACCGGCCGGCGCGATCGTCGGTAGCACGACATCCTTGGCGGTCCAACCGATGTGCGTCCGTTCGCCCAGGTACAACTGGCCGTTACAGCGGTTGGCGATTCCATCCAAAGCTTGAATCGGGTGGACGACTTCCGGATAGTCGTCCAGCAATGCATCGTTGCCGTCGAGTTCGGTCTTGATCGACTCGAGCATGTCCATCGCATGCCCCTCGTCGGAGCCAATCAGACAGACGAACTCGCGGTGGCCGTTCAAGACGGCCCAAATGCAGGCGCATTCCGAAGCGGAGCTCTTACCGCTGCCTCGCGGCATGGCCATTGCGAACAGTCCACCGCGCAGCACGGCTTGTTCGATCTTGGCGATCACTTTCAAGTGATCCGGCGACCACGCCAAGTGAAACGTCAGCGGAAAGTACGCTTCGCAGAAGTACCGAAAATCCGCCGCGGCCTTTCGCCGTCTCGCCGGGTTCACGACGTCCGGCAATTGGCCGATGTCGCGGCCGGCGATGGCCAACGCGACGTTTCTCGCCCTGGCGCGTTCTTTGGCTTTCTCGTAGGGATCGCCCTCGGGCTGCGGCTTGGGCGTATGCCGCACTTCGACCAACCACGCTGTGTAGCGGAGCAGGTCAATGTGTCGGCCGTCGCCGATTCGCAAACCAGCGCGGCTGCGGTGGCGATGCAGTTGGCGTTCGTTGAGCACCTCGCCCAGCGGCGTGCTGTTGAGCAGGCGGCACAACTCGCTGGCACGAAGCTTACGCGGGTCAGTCGGCACGGCTCATCTCCGTAATCAGCCAAGCGGCGTAGTGAACCAAGTTGAGTGTGCCATCGCCGTTCATCGGCGCGCCGTCGTCAA
Organism: Planctomycetota bacterium; assembly: GCA_029259895.1. Classification (GTDB taxonomy): domain Bacteria; phylum Planctomycetota; class Planctomycetia; order Pirellulales; family PLA5; genus PLA5. The sequence continues at coordinate 14,967 of JAJDEG010000551.1, read as the reverse complement.
TGTCGTCGCGGACCATCTCCGGCGTGACGGGTTTCGGACCGGCGGTCGATAGCACGCGAGCGGCCTGGTCGATCGTCAGTGCCATCGGATTGAGTTGCGGCGATGCGCTGGTCATGACGTTTCCTTCCTGCCGGAGCTAAGGCAAATCGGTCATCGTTCACAGACGAAAAGTTCTCGAATTCCTGGCGACGTGGCGATCACCCCGCTTGATGTGTCGCGCCCCGGATGGCTCAGTGTGTCGTGTCGCGACGCCGCGATCGCGTCGATGTTCGACGCGGCGGCGATGCGGAATACGAACGATGGGAGATGCATCATGTCCGCGAAGAAAACGACGACCACAAAGACGAAGACGACGGCCAAGAAGCCGCCCGCGAAAACGAAGGCGGTCAAGGCGCCGAAAGCCAAGAAGGCCAAGGCCGATGGCAAACTCAGCGCCCTCGACGCGGCGGCGAAGGTACTCGCCGACTCGGGCGAGCCGATGACGACCAAGGAGATGATCGAGGCGATGGCGGCGAAAGGACTGTGGACCAGCCCCGGCGGCGCTACGCCCGACCGAACGTTGTATTCGGCGATACTCAGGGAGCTCAATCTCAAGGGAACAGACGCGCGGTTTGTGAAGACGGAACGCGGCAAGTTCACGATCAAGAAATAGGAAGTGCATCGATGAACCCAACCCAACAAATCGCCGACGCCATTCGCAAGGTGACCGCCGCCGTCCAGAAGGCGCTCGACGGCGGCCGGCGCTCGCGGGTGGTCGACGTCTACGACTTGGTGGAAGTGCTCCTGGCCGTGGCGGACGAACTCGACCCGGAGTTCCCGCCGACCAAGGTGAAACGCCGAAAACCCCGACGCGGCCGCTAGCCCGGTTCGCGCCCACGACGCCCCACGTTTCGCACGTGCGGGCGTTTTCTCGTTGGCGGACGTCGTCGCCGACCGGGTGGGCCGGCCGCGACACGGCGCAAACGTGGCGTTCACGCCGCCGCCTCCTTGGCCGTCTGCCGCACCGCCTTTCGCCCCGTGAACTGTTCGTATCTCTGAACGATCACGTCGCAATACGGCGGATCCAACTCCATCAGATACGCGCGGCGGCCAGTTTGTTCGGCGGCGATCAACGTACTGCCGCTACCGCCGAATAGGTCGAGCACGTTCTCGCCCGTTCGCGACGAATACTGCATCGCGCGCACGGCGAGTTCGACGGGTTTTTCCGTCAGGTGAATCATCGATTGTGGGTTAACCTTTTTCACCGACCAGACATCGACAGCGTTATTGGGGCCAACGAACACGTGCGCGGCACCTTCTCGCCAGCAGTAAAAGCACCATTCGTGGTTGCCCATGAAATCTTTTCGCGTCAAGACGGGATGCTCTTTGACCCAAATGATCGCTTGCGAGAAGTAGAGACCGTGCCTCTTCAACGCACCGGGATAATTCGAGCAGTTGGCGTATCCTCCCCAGCAATACAGCGCGCGGCCGGGTAGCAGAACGCGAGCGATATTGCCAAACCACGCATCGAGCAGTGCGTCGAACGCTTCGTCGGTCACAAAGTCGTTGGCGAGCGGCCGATCCTTAGCCCGCATTTTCTTGTGTGTTGCTTTCGCCTTCTCGGGGTGACGCTCCAGATCGAACTTCTGGTGGTGCTTGTTGGGGTTGGCGAAGCTGCTGTTGCCGGCGGCGATGGCGTTGTTCGAGCGCGGCTCGACCTTCACGTTGTACGGCGGATCGGTGTTCACGAGGTGAATCGGCACGCCGCCGAGCAAGCGGTCGACGTCTTCCGCGTTCGCGCTATCGCCGCACAACAGTCGATGGTCGCCAAGGATCCACAGGTCACCCCGTTGGGTAATCGCTTCGTCGGGCGGCGCGGGCACGTCATCCGGATCGCACAGGCCACTCTTGCCGTCGGGGTCGAGCAGTTTAGCCAACTCGTCGACGTCGAAGCCGAGCAGACCCAGGTCGTAATTCGCCGCTTGCAGGTCGGCCAGTTCGATGGGTAGCAAATCATAGTTCCATTCGGCCAGCGATGCCGTTTGGTTGTCGGCGATGCGGTAGGCCTTGATCTGTTCCGGCGACAAGTCTTTCGCGACGTGGACGGGCACCTTCTCCAGCGCGAGCTTCTGCGCCGCCTTGAACCGCGTGTGCCCGCAGATGATGATGCCGTCGGCGTCGACGACGATCGGTTGGCGGAACCCGAACTCGCGAATCGACGCGGCGACCGCATCGACGGCGTCGTCGTTGAGCCGCGGGTTTTTGTCGTACGGCCGGATGTCGGCCAGGGGACGAAGTTCGATGTTCATACCTCTTTGCTCCGCAAATGTAATTCGGACAAACGAAACAAACTGTGCCCTGTAGCGCGCCTGTTCCCGTCGCCATCAGGAGAGGGGATGGCGGGGAAGGAACCATGCTTCGTTCACTTCTTTCACCTTTCTTCCTTCACCCCCGGCCCATATAAGCGTAAAACGCCAAAATCAGAATCGCGCAAGGGGGTGGGGTGAAATAGGGAAAGAAGTAGTTAAGTTGTTGTCTCATATAGATTTCCTTATTCACCCTTCCTTCACCTTCGTTCCTCATTCTTCACCCCGGCCGTCGCGCTCAATGGGGCTTCTTTCCCCATGCTTCACCCTTGTTTCACACGGCCAGTAAGCGATACGCGACGCCGTGGCGACCAGGCGTCGGCACCGAAACGCTTTCGATATCGCCCTGCAGCGAGAGCGTATGCACGATGTGCTGGAACGCCTGCGAATCGACTTTCATGCGTTTGAGTAGCACGCTATGCGGCAGCGTTTGGTCGGGCGCTTCGCGCAGCTTGCGCACAAATTTGAGGCACTCGGCGTGAAACGGATTCGCGGCGGCATGGTTGTGCGACATGAACAGCATCCTCAACGTTTGGTGAACGACGAACGTCGCCGCCCACTCAGCCGCCGCCCTGTCGATCGACGGGTCTTTATGGTCACGACTAATTGCGTAGAGCAGCGCCAACTTGCGGGCCTGTTCGTTAACCCGGCCCCACACAGTCGTGCCCACGGCATCGCCCTGGGCCTCTGCTTCGGCGTACTTGGCCTCGGCAGCGAGACGTGATTCGACGAAAACGTTTTGCGCTTCGCGGGTGTATTCAACGACGACCGGCGTGGGATGCCAGTTTTCGAGATTTCCTGCGCCAGGATGGCGATCGGCCCACCAGCGGGCCGCGTCCAGCACGCGCGCAGGCGGGTCAATTGGCTTCGGTTCCTGCCCCGGATTACGGCGCGGGCTTTCGAGGATAATCATGCGAGCGAAAAACCCGTTGGTGAGCATCCGCTCCGACAGCGCTTCGTAGTAGTGGTTTGGAATCGCCGTACCGTAGATGATCAAACATGGCTGGTTGATCGCTCCCGGCGCTTCCTGACTGGCCTTGCGGCGTATCGGGTAGATGCTGTTGGCCGATGAGTACATTGTCAGCAACGTCCCCATCGCGCTTTCGTAGCGAGCATCCTTGGCCCGATTGATCGACTGCAGCATGCCGTCGATCTCGTCGGTCTGGAATAGCATGCACGGCGTCAAGTTGAGCGCGTCTTGGATGGCCTCGCCCGAGGCGAACTTCTCTCCAAGCGCGCCAGCCAAGCCGACGTCATGAATGATTCGCGTGTTGAGCTTGCGAGGATGGTCTTTGCCGGCAGCCGAGTAGGCCAGGCCGAGTAAGTAGATGTTCGTGCGATTGTCGGCCTGATCGCGCACCTTGCGTCCGGCCAGGAACGCCTGCAGCGCCAGCGCCCCCGCGAATGCCAAAACGACATTCGGATACGGCGCCGTGTCGAGGCAATGGTCCATCACTTCGGCGACGAAGCCGGGGATGCGGAGCAGATGCTCGGGCACGGGCCCCGGATCCTCACACGTAGGAGCGGCCGGCTGGCATGTCTCGGCGATGCTCAGGCTAGCGGGCGTGGGCTGGATCGGCAGCTCACCATAGCCTTCGCTTCGTAGCGTCGAAGCCGCGGTTGAAAAGTCGCCTCCATGTTCCAGCAGCGCGTACACCGAAAACGGCCCATAGGCGCGGTCGGGCTCGAACGGCGCGGCGTTCGACGAGAACACGTAGAATACGCGGTCCTTAAGCGTCGCGCTCACGCCGGCGGATTTCCCCGGCCGGCACCAATACTCGTTTTCACCCGGCCTCACCAGCGTCCAGCCATGACGGCGCAGCAACATTCGCACATCGCCGCGATGGTTGAAGTCGTCGCCCGGTCGGCCGTCGCAAGCGTCGCCCGATGAAGGTATCGGTTCTGGTTCTGGCGTTTTCGTCACCTCGTTTAGCGACCAGGCGACTTCCAAGAGCAGTTCACGCTGTTCGTCACTGAGCACAGGCAGCTGCTCGAACTGCCCCTGCACAAGTTCGTAGCCCGGCGACGGCGCACACAGAAAGATGCCGCCTTCGCCGCGGGTTTCGATCAGCGTTAGCCAGACTTCCCAACGGTCGCTTACCCGCCGCGGCTTGTACCGCTTGCCGTAGAATTCGACCTCTTGGTCGCCGGCCACGACAACGGCGCGCTCGGCGAGCTTGATGTTGCCGCACACCGACGACTGGCAGCGATAGACGACGTGCCAACCGCCGGACGGCGAGCGCTCTAAAACCAGTTTTCTCGTCAATCCGGGCGATCGCGCCTCGACGAGTTCGCGCCACCACGCGAACCGCTCGCCAGCGCAATCGAAGTCGAGCATTTCCAAATTGCCCGAGGCCGCTCCGGCGAGGATGCACAGCGGGCGGTCCGCCTTGAACCAGTCGTCGATTTCCTGCTCGGTCGGTCGTCGCTGCTGATATTCTTTCCACGACGCCACCGCCGGCCGCTTTTCGGCGGCATGGGCCGGTAACACGCACAGGCCGGCGTGAGCATACGATAGGGCGGTGTCACGGACGGATGACATCAGGCAGGTTCCTTGGCGCCGTCGTCGGCGTCACCTTTTGGGGCGGCGACCTCCACGTCCAGCGCGACGAATGTGCGCCTATCGCGCCCTCGGAACTGGTAGAAGAAGTCGTGCGACGCTCCACATACAAAGTGCATGACCACGCGCAGGTCGCGAGGTGGCGTCAACGTGATGTGCGAGGCGCGCGCCGGCTTGAGCCAATTTTGTTCTTCCGCCATAACGACGCGCACTCGCCCGTCGTCGACGTCCACGGCGTACATGCGTACGTCCTTGGCGCCGCACCGAGGACAACAAAATCCGACCTCTTCGTTCTCATCGCAAACGACAAACCGCATCGGCGGTGGCGTCGTGCCCGATACATTCATGACGGACTCCCCGTGTTTGAATCGCGATACCCCAACCGCCACAACACCCGCGCTGCATCGACGGCGAAGCGTTCCACGAACCCTTCATCGATGTGCCAACCGGCGGCATGCACCAGTTCGTGAATCAGCACTTCCAGCCGCTCCTCACCGCGCAAGCCCGCGGCGACGCGAATCTCCTTCCCCTGTCTATCCGGCGGATCGCAATCGCCACGATTCGAGCCGAGGTTCGGCACGAACCGCAATCGCCAGCGTTTGCCGAGAACGGTGAACTGCATGTCAGCGATTTGGGCGAACTGAGAGATCGGCGAATGTTAAAATGGGCAACGTGTTTTCTCGGGGAAAACGAGGTGTTTTTGGGCGGCCCACGTTGCCCTGGTATGTTTGGACCTTTTCTACGTGAGTGCTGCCAAACGGCGCTGAATCGCGTCTCGGCGAGCCCAACGATTGGCGGCCCTTGCAGCGGTGGCTTTCGCCGTTCGTGCGGTCGCCATTTCCCTTGTCTCTGGCTCTCGCACTCCCGGCAGCAAACTCGCCTCGACCTGCGGCAGAAACGACGCGCTGGCGGCTACCTCCGAAATCGTCAGCTCGAGCAGTTCGAGAATCGCCCTGCGGCCTCGTACGGTGCGGACAGCCCGTTCCGGGTCGTCGAGCAGCTTGCGATGCGGACGCCGGGCGATCCACGCCGTCAAGTCGGTCGTCGGCGACAGCTCGACGAAATCGAGGCACCACACGACGACGTCGTGGGCGCGATCGCGGGCCGCCGACTCGCCGAGGTTCCTCGGTGTCAACTTCGCCACCCAACGAACATGGCGTTCCAGCGCTTGCAGAACGAGCGTGTACTTGATTTTCATGACTGCCAATCTCCGGTGGGGTCTAGTTCGATAACTGGAATTCGCTGCGCTCGAGCCAACGCCAGCTCGGCTTGCACGCCGATGCTCTGCTCCCAGCCGGGCAGTCGCAGCACGACCAACGCGTCGCAATGCCGCAGGTACTCGAGATCGACCCATCGCCAAAACTGCCAGGTCGTCGGCAAACCATAACGGGCGATGGGCACGCTGTGGGCGATCGGCGAGAACACGGGAATACCCGCTCGCAGCAAAGCCGCCGCCGCGCGGCATGCCGCCTCAAACCGTTGCTGGCGCACGGTCGCGTCGGGATCGCTGTACGGAGAGCAAAGATAAATCATGATTCCTCTTCGTCATCGGTGAGTATTTCGATCAATGCCGTACTCGCACCGGCTGGCGGCCGGTCGTCGACCACGTTTCCGGTCACAAGCGCGTCGAGCAGAATGCCGAGGCAGGCTCGCGCGTGCGCGAGGTGCGAGACGCCGCTTTCGTCGTCGTCGTCGCAACCGTCGAACCACTGCACGAGATGCCGCCGCGCCGCGGCGACGTAGACCGAGGCTTTGACGCGCGAGCTACGCCAGTTAAAAGCGCCGTATTTCTTAGCCCCCAACGCCATGACCGCGCTTTCAAGGATTTCGGCGGCCGGCGGGATGAGGTGCAGCGGCGGTTTGCGGACGCCGACGCGATCTTTTGGATTCTCGCCATCGTCGTATGGTCTGTGGACGCGAACGTTGGGCATGTGGTCGGTTCTCCTGGCGCGGCTTGGTGCGATGAACGTTTGGCGTGGACTATGGTCAAAGCGGCGAGCCGCCGAGGACGAGGCTCGATCTGGCCGAGCGCCCGATGTGTTCCGTTCCCCGTTGGTTTAGGTCGCGCGGTGCTACGTTATCGTGCCAAATGCGGTGACGGAGGCACGCCAGGCAGAGTCGACCGTCTCGCGTCACAGCTTTCCGATGTTCACAGTCAATGCAAATTCCGTCCGCGCGAGGGTCTGGTAGAGCGTTCATGGTTTTTCGGCCTTTCGATTTCGTGTGTTGGAATCCGTGAGTTCTGCTAGCCTTCGCCGGGACTACAGCGACACTCGACGACGTCTTCGCCGCAGTCGGGGCACTCGAGATGAGTTTCGTTCTCGGTTCGCATCGATTACCTCACGGGCAAGAGCCACGGTTCCCAGACGGCCCGTTCGCCGTGCAGCACGACGCCGCAGCCCAACAGCGGCTTGGCCGTGATGGCGCGGCCGTAAGCGAACTGCAACGCGCTGCTGTCGATGCCGCAGCCGACGGCCATGCCGAAGATGCGGCGGTTCCGATTGGCCCACCACCGCACGCCTGCCTGAGCGTGCCAGTGGCCAATCACCGTTGACTGAAAGTTGTCGCGGGCTTGGGCCAGTGCGGCGTCTTGACCACCGCGGCCGCTGTCGCCGTGCGTGTAGATCACGTCGTCGATGACGAGCTTGGCAAAGCGTTCGTGGACGCGCCACTTGACACCCCACAGGCTGCGATAGTCGCGGAGCACAACCGGCGGCAAGCCGACCGTCACGGCTTGGCGTTCGGTGAGCGCGTCGTGATTGCCGATCAACCAATCGGCCTTCGGAAATCGAGTCGCAAGCGACTCGACCTGCTTGCGAGCCCGTTCGTATTCGCGCGTGGCATTTGTATTGCCCGGATGGCGCTCATGAAAGTTGATACTGCACCAGTCGACCAAGTCGCCGATATGGACGACGCGGTCAACGCGATGACGATCGGCAACGCGGCCGAGGAAATCCACGTAGCCACGTCGCATACCAGGGCAATGCGTATCGCCGACGACAAGCACTTTGGCCATCAGAACGGCACCTCCTCTTCCTCGTAGCATTCGAGCGCTTCAGCGGGCAGCGGCTCCGGCTTGGGGCCAAGCTCGTAGCCAACGATCTGTTCGTAGGGGTCGCCGGTCACGGCGCGGACCGTGATACTCTTCGTTTCCGCCAGCCCGCCGCCGGCGGCGATCTCGACAGCGCGATCGGCGGTGTCGGGTACGGGGTCCGGCGAGCGTTGTCTCCACCACGTGAACGCTTTGGCGCGGGCATAACCCTTGTGCTCGAGGCAGATCCACTCGCTCTTGAAGAGGTGGTAGCCGACGCAATAATCGACACGCATCGTTTTCGGCGCGAATTTGGCGGCCCCGCGTTTCGTATGGACGCTGTAGTACGTCTCCGAAACGTCGTAATCGGTAATCGCGACCTGGCCGGACAAGATGCCGGCGTCGGACGCCTCCGCGTCGTGCTTCGGCTTCTTTTCTGGTTCAAACTCGTAGCCACACTCGGGACAGGTCGCGTAGCCCGCGGCGATGAGCGCACGGCACTCCGGGCATTCCTTCACCGGCGCGGGGCCGCCGCCGTCACCCGGCTGTTTCCGCACCTCGATCTGATCGACGGGACCGTGACGCAGCACGTTGCCGCCATAGTCGAGAACGAGGCAATCCTTCTTGCCTGGATGGAGCCGGAACCCACGACCAACCATTTGGTAGTAGAGCCCCGGCGACATCGTCGGCCGCAGCAGGGCCACGCAATCGACGTTCGGCGCGTCAAAGCCGGTCGTCAGCACGTTGACGTTGCAGAGGTATTTGAGGGGCGAACGTTCAAACAGTCCGTCGGCAGGCATTCCGCGAAAGCGAGCCAGCAGTTCCGCTCGCTCGCCGTCCGGCGTTTCGCCGCACACGAAACCACATTCGATACCGTGCTTTTCGGCGAGGACGCTCGCGATGTGCTGGCCGTGGCGGACGCCGGAAGCAAAGATCAGACAGGCGTTGCGGTCGCGGGTCTGTTCGACGATCTCGGCGCACGCCGACTCAACCAGCGAGTCCTGGTCCATCAGGTCTTCGAGTTCGCCGGCGACGAATTCGCCGCCGCGGATATGCAGCTCGCTGGTGTCCGCTTTCTGCCGCCCCGCCTTCGTGACCAACGGACACAAAAACCCGTCCTGAATCAGTTCGCGGACTCCGACTTCGTAGCATACCTCGTTGAGAATGTTGTCCGGGCCGCAAATCATGCCCGACTTCATGCGGTACGGCGTCGCCGTGAGGCCGATGACGCGTAGGTTCGGATTGACGGTCTTCGCATCGGCGAGGAATTGGCGATACATGCCGTCGCCTTCGGTGGCAATACAATGCGCCTCGTCGACGATAATCAGGTCGAAAGGGTCAAGTTCGCAGGCCCGCTTGTAGACCGACTGGATGCCGGCCACGATGACGGCATGTTGTGTATCGCGACGTTTAAGACCGGCTGAATAGATTCCAACCGGCAGGTCGGGAGCGACGGCCTTGAGTTTGTCGACGGCCTGCTCGAGCAGTTCTTTGACGTGAGCGAGAATCAACACGCGGCCGTCCCACAGCTGCACGGCGTCGCGGCAGATTGTCGACAATAACGGCGTTTTTCCGGATGCTGTCGGCAACACGACACAAGGATTGGTGTCGTGCTCGCGTAGGTAGCGGTACACCGCGTCGATAGCCGCTTGCTGATAGGGGCGAAGCGTGAGCATGATCACGTGTTTTGAGTGAGAGTCAGATACAACTGGGTCGCCAGCTTCGGCAAGTCATTCAGGCGAACGATCGCCAACCAGGGCTTGCCGTTGGAGCGATGAAGCACGACGGGAACGTTGTCGCCCGCGTCGGCGACAGCTTGGGCCAGGGCGTCCGATAGGCGAAACGCTTCGGTCCGTTTGACTTCTAAATGCACGCCCTCGATGGCGGCTTGTACGTCCGGCGCGTCGGGTCCGCCGTGATGCTGAGCACCTCGGCGGGCCTCGACGCCAAACAGCCGGCGAATCTCGGCAGCGGCTTCGCGCTCGCCGCGCTTGCCTTTCTCACGGGAAAACCTTCCCATCGGACGTCCCCAGCTTGGCCCGCAATTCCGCGACGAGCTCTTCAACGTCGATGACGTAATTGCGTAGTTCGTCGTACCGGTCATGAACAACGTCTCCGTCGAGATCGTCGTCGTCGTAATCGCCGAATTCCTCGTACTCGTCGATCACATCCGACATGTCCGCCATCATGCGTTCGAGGAGTTCCAGCTTGCGGTCGATGTACGCGAATCCGGCGATCTGCCTGCGTGGTGGAGTGGCAACTTGGTGCATGCGTGCATTCCTTATGCGGGTGGTCGTCGCCAGGGAGGTGAATTCGTCGGCGCTTGCTGAGGCTGGCCGGTGGCCGCGTCCTTCTTGGCAAACCCTTTGACTTCGTTCTGGATTTCACCCGTGTCAGCCCGCTTGCGGCACTTGACGGTGATCAGCAGCGGCAAGTTGTGTAGCTCAACCGAGTCGTTCGGCGCCATCACGCCCACCGCGCGGCACAGCGCCGAGAGTTCGCCGCGAGCGATCTGCACGGCCGTAGCGTTGGGGTTGTCGAGGTTCAGCCGCGTCCAGACCAGGCGGTTCTTGTAGGGGCCGTCGAGAATCTGGAACGTCAGTTGCAAGTAGCTGCCCGCGCCGTTTTTCGTGGGCTTCAGCTCGGACTCTGTAATCGCGGCCATGTATTTTCCGGCCGGGATCGGTTCGAATTCGGCGGCTGGTTCCACCGTGCGAGCATCAAATCCTTGTAGATCAGCCATGCGACATTTCTCCGGAGGTTGGTGATTGCGGTTGGCAAGCCTGCCGCGTGAAGTAGTCGTAGGCCGCCCATTCCAGCGGCAGTTCCGCCGGCATGCCGAGCCGATTCTTGGCCACGTGCGTCGGCCCTTCGCAGGTCCGCATCACGCGCTCGGGCGGCTTCTCGGTCTTGACCCGCGCTGGGTCGGAGATTGCCGAATACGTTGCGAACAGAATTTCGTCTGTCCACTCTTGGACCAGCGCCGAGGCCAGCTTGTGCAGCCGCGGCGCGAAGCGATCGTGCGCCGTGTTTTCGGGAGTCTGAAACTTCTCGGCGCGAGCGTGGGCGATAAGAATCACGGCCATGCCGCGGTGCTCGCGCAGCGCGTCGAGTCCGTCGAGAAACGTTCGCCACCGCGGCAGTGTGTACGTGTAGCCCTTCCCGTAACCACCGTCTGCCTTCTCGAGATACTTGACGTTGAATTCCGCGCACACGTCATCCCAGACCATGTGTTCCAGCCAGTCGAGCGAATCGACGACGACCGTGCGGTAGTCGTGGTCTTCGCCATAGAGCGCGGTGATGGCGTCGAGCACATCTTTCGTGGACCGAGCCAGCGGCAAACGGTCGCACTCGATGTTCGCCAATCCATCCTCGGTCTGGATGAAGATCGGATTGGCACTACTGGCGGCGAACGAGCTCTTACCGACACCCTGGACGCCGTAGACGAGCGCCCGTCGTGGCCGCGACTGGCGGCCGGCATGAATCGATTCCAAAAGTCCCACGTTTATCTCCTGTTGATTTCGTAACGAAGATGAAGAGGGCGACGGGCGGCGCGCGGCAGGTGACGTCCCCCTGCGTAGCACGGCCGCCCGTCACCGCAGGTCAAGCCGCGTCGAACAGACGCAGCTCTTCGTAGCCGGTCGGCCACGTATCCGTTTCCAGACAACGCTTGAGCCGACCGATCGCCGCCTCGTTCTCCTGTTGGGCGATGGAGAGCGCTTGCGCCTCCACACGCCACACGCCGCACCGATGTGGGGTGCGTTTTTCGACGGCGATCAGATGGACCGGCATCCACAGGCCGATCACTTGGGCCAGCACGGCGCGATAGAACGCCAGCTGGTGTGCGTAGCCGTACCGCCGGGCGTCGGCTTCGAAGTACGTCAGGTCATCGCAGGTCTTGAGGTCGATAATGCCTTGGTGCGGATCGAACCAATCCATGCGGATTTGGCAGGGATGATCGCAGTACTCGGCTCGTACCACGCCCTCCGGTACGCCACCGCTCAGCAGGCCGCTCGCCAGCCGATGCGAGTGAACGGAATCTCGCATCGCCTTGGCATCTTCGAACTGGGCGTCGCTGAGCACTTCCTTGCCGATGGTCCTGGCCCACGCTCCCCAAGCGTTGGTGTTTCGGCCGTACGGTTTTCCCGTCGACGGATTGATCGGGCCGCACAGCGCGAACTCCTGCAAGAATCGGTCGCGACCTTCGAGTACCAGCGTGTGAACCGCGCGACCGAGGACGTAGGCCGGCCGTGACGGATCCTCGACGAACTCGCCCATGATCTTCTTGTGATATAGAAGCGGACAACGGCGAAAATCCGCCAACCGGTGGCTGCTCAGGTGGACGCCGGACTTGGCGTGATACTCTTGGGCCGGCTCGCGAATCAAAAAGCTGGTGGCTTCATCGCCACGCTTTCTGCGTTGTGTTTTCACTGGTTCGGCAACGGCGGTCGTCATAAAGGTTTCCTCGGAAATGGGTGGTGGAAAGGTCTGCGTTAAAGCGTCGTGAATTGGTCTGCCTATCGGAACGTCAGAGCAGCAAGCGAAGCGTTTCGATCACTTTCGGTGGCAACTTCCGACGCCGACCGGCCATGACATCTCGGCAGGTGCTGGCGTCCTTGAGGGGCAACACCGCGAGCACGTTGGCGACATCCTGTTTGGTTGAGGCTCGATCGAGAGGATTTGGCGTTTCCGTGCCCGTCCGCCGGTCCAAATCGCGTTGCGTCGTGCAGTGCGCCAAGGTCAATGGTCGTTGCCCCGGCTGCCCTCGTTGCAGGTCGAGCGACAGCGGCGATTTGCCGCGGTTGCGCTTGGCAGCCCGTCGCCGGTGGACGACGTTCGCAGCGGCGCTTTGCACGGTGCTGTAGACGAACGTGGATAGCCGCGATCGCGACCGATCGAACTCGGGAAGTCGACTGACGACCGCCAACGCCAACTCTTGTTCCAGGTCTTCTTGGTCGGTCGCCCACAACCCGCCCCACGCGAGCATCGACTTTGCCTTGCGGCGGATGATTCGTGTCGCCAACCCATCCGATGCGAGCAACTCGGTTTTCTGCAAGGCAAGGTTCATCGACGCGACTCATGCGGTGTTCCTCGTTACGGCCGACACGACTCTCGGCCCACATAAAGTTATTTGCCGCAGGTCGCCAAAATTCGGAGTGACAAATTCCAAAGTCACCTAGGTGGACATGTCACCGGTGTCTGCCTAGCTAGGTGGACATGTCCCTCGTGTCCACCTAGCTAGGCGGACATGTCACCGCTTGACGCCTAGGTGACTTTTGGACGCCCTAGATACTTGTCACCGCTTGGTCCGCAAGAATCGGGTGTCGGCGGTCGTGAAGTGCTCGGCCGCCGCGCGACAACCAATCGCTAAGGTGACAAATGACGACGAACGACTACGGAGACTTGATTGATCGCTGGAAGGTCGACCTGATCGTCGAGCGAGCCAGGAGACGCGGCCTGCGGACGCAGAGCCTCGACGACGCCGTGCAGGAAATCGTGCTGGTGCTGCTCGATTTCAAGTTCGACGTGAACAAGGCGAATGGCGCTAGTGCGCGGACGGTGCTGACCAGCGTCATCGACCAGTGCCTGAAGATGCTGCGCCGCGGCGAGCGTCGGTACGAAAAGAGAATTGAGAAAGTGGGCCGTCGCATGGGGATCACGAGCGAAGCAGACCAACCGCCGCCGCGAGTGCGTGTCCCGCTCAACACGGCGACGCTGAAACACGACGCCGATGATCAGGCGTCGCTCGAGCTGGATTGTGCCGCGCTCGTCGAGTCGCTGCCCGCGAATAGCCAACTGGTCTGCCGTCGCTTGGCCGCCGGGTGTTCCGTCCTCGAACTCGCCAAGGAACTCGGCTGCGACTGGCACACAGCACAGAAGCGCGTCGCGGCGACCCGTGAGCAGTTCGAACGCAAAGGAATGGACGTTTGGTTGAAAGCAATCTGATCTTCGGGGGTGCCAAGATGTCTGCAACGACTCTGGCCTCCGCGGAGGCCAATACGCCAATTGGGCGCGAACGACTGCTGCTGACGGCGTCCGAGGCGGCCGCGCTGTGCGGCAAGTCGCCGCGCACCTGGCGGACCTGGGATGCCGCCGGACGCATTCCTCGGCCAGTCCGCATCGGGCGATCGGCCCTGTGGCGGGCGGTCGAACTGCGGGCCTGGGTGGCTGCCGGCTGCCCGCGGCGGGCGGAGTTGGAAGCCCGTCTCAACTGATTCCGAGTTCGGCGGAACGCCGGCAGATAGTGCCCGCCGGGCCTTGCCATCTTTCGCCTCCGCACTGCTCAGTGTGTCGTCCTGTCCGGGCGGTTCCGGACGCGACCTATTGAGCGAGAGATGTAAAACATGGCCAGTCTTTACAAGAAACCGGTATTGATCCGCGACCCGCGAACCGGCGAGCGCGTCAAGACGAAGTCTAAGAAGTGGTGGGGCCGTTTTCGTGACGCCTGCGGCCGCGAAAAGCGCGTGCCACTGGCGACCGACAAAACGGCCTCGGCAGCGATGCTGCGCGAGTGGGTGGTGAAAGTTGAGCGCGAATCCGCCGGCGTGACTGATCCCTTCGAGAAACAACGCAATCGTCCGATCCGCGAGCACTTGACCGATTACAAGACGCACTTGATCACGAAGGGGAACACGGCGAAGCACGCACGGATTACGAGCTACCGCATTAGCTCGGTCATCACGGGATGTAAGTTCACGCGAATTGCCGACCTCAGCGCCAGTCGGGTGCAGCAATACCTCGCCGATTTGCGGGCCGGCGGCAAAAGCGTCTCGAGCAGCAATCACTACCTGCGGGCGATGAAGATGTTCACGCGCTGGCTGGTGCGAGATCGGCGAGCGATCGACGACTTGCTGGCTCACATGTCGATGCTGAACGCAGACCTGGACATCCGCCGACAGAGACGAACACTCGATCAAGCGGAACTCGTCCGGCTGATCCATAAAACGAAGGGCGGCAAGCCGTTTCGCGGTTTGACGGGCGACGATCGAGCGATGCTTTATCTGGTCGCGCTCAATACAGGCTTGCGGGCC
>JAJDEG010000056.1 GCA_029259895.1 Planctomycetota bacterium | reverse complement strand
AGCGGAACAATGTCCCCGGCAAGGTGGCCGTACCGAACGTGCCATTCCAAATGCTCACTTCCCTGCCGCTCGTCGCCAGCGATTGGCGACATATCGCGCGGACGGCGTCGTGGCAGATGACGCGGATGAACCTCAACACGTTCCTGCGCCACGAGGTGTTCGAGGACCAGGACGTGACGCAACTTATCGTTGAGCGCCTGCGGAACCCGCAGGCCATTGAGGCTGCAAAAGTGTTTCCCTATCAACTGATGGCGGCCTACACCAACGCCGACAAAGGCGTGCCGAAGGTCGTTCGCGAAGCACTACAAGACGCCATGGAGATCGCGATCGGCAACGTGCCGCACGTGCCGGGCAAAGTGTACGTGTTTCCCGACGTGTCGGGTTCGATGCACAGTCCCGTGACCGGGCATCGGCAAGGCGCGACGACGGCCGTGCGATGCATCGACGTGGCTGCGCTGGTAGCGGCGGCAGTTCTGCGGCGAAACCCGCGGGCGGAAGTGATTCCGTTTGAGTCCGACATCGTACGCGTGAACTTAAACCCGCGGGATAGCGTCATGTCCAACGCCAAGCGCCTCGCGTCGCTCCCCTGCGGCGGCACGAACTGCAGCGCGCCGTTGCGACACTTGAACCAACAGCGCGTTCGCGACGTCAACCTCGTGGTGTACGTCTCGGACAACGAATCGTGGCTCGACGCACCGCACTATGGCCGTTTCGGTGGCGGAGCGACGGCAACGATGAATGAGTGGAATGAATTGAAGCGGCGAAGTCCGCAGGCGCGCATGGTGTGCATCGATATTCAGCCGCACGCCCACACCCAGGCGACGGAGAGTTTCGACATCGTCAACGTCGGCGGCTTCACCGATCGCGTGTTCGATCTGCTCGCGGCGGTTGCCCGCGGCGAGCATACGCGCGACCACTGGGTCGCGCAGATCGAGAAGCAACGCCTGTAGATCGCCAGTCGTGCGTCCGTAGAGCGAACGTGTCGGCGGCGCGGCGAGGTGCGAGCGGCTCCCAAGCGGGCAACTCGACCTCGCCGCGCCCGGCGGAGGAATCCATCCCAGCAGCAGTTTCAATACGAACGCCAGCGAATGCCGACGGGAGTACATCGGTATTGGAGGTTCGAATCCTCCCCGGCTTCGGCCGGAACTCTCGTCATCCCTTGTCGCTGGCTTTTCAATCGCCGACGATGGTTACCGCGAAAGCGCGACAGTTCACCAACACAAACGATAGGACACCAATAACCGGAGACAGCGTGACGAATGCCGATGGAACTACATGGTCTTAAAATCCCGAGGTGTGGGTTCGAGTCCCACCGGCTCCACTCGCCAACCGAACGATGGGGCCGTAGCTTAACGGCAGAGCGCGTAAATGTTTCATCTCTCACTTGTCGTCACGCTTCTTTCGATTTCCCGCTACCTTCATGCAAATCGCCACGCGAACCGCTGAAATGAGCAACGCCATGCGCACCGACTCTAAGTTTGAAATCCTGCCCAACGGCGAGGCCACGGCCATTCTGCCGACCGGCGGTCGCACCAAGCCGATCACCGTCATCGGCACAGAGGCGATCCGCGGCACGTTCGACGAGTTGTGTCTGCAACAGGCGATCAACTCGCGGCTCGCGCCCGGCGTGACCGACCTCATTCTCAATCCTGACGCGCACTGCGGCTACGGCGCGCCGGTCGGCTGCGTGATGGTTTCGCCAACGCACGTTTACCCTGGCCCGGTCGGCGTCGACATCAAATGTTCGATGAGTCTGCTGCAAACCGACCTGCCGGCCGATGCCGTAAATGATCGTCGAACTCGCCGCGCGCTGATCGACGCGATCTGCGAGCGAACGCCGACTGGCGCTGGCCGCGGCCAGCGGCACGTCAAGAAAGCGCGCCACGGCGACGAACAACTTGGCCGACGCGTGCTCGTCGAAGGTGCGTCGGCCGGCGTTTGCGACGCGCTGGGCATACCGCCCGCCTGGGCCCAGCGGTGCGAAGACTCGGCTCACGTGGGGCACGACGACACGGCGGCAGCGCTGCAAATCCGCTTGGATTGCTTGCTCGCTGGCGGCCACATCCGCAAATTCGACGCCGTCGTCGCACAACTCGGTTCCTACGGCGGCGGCAATCACTTCGGCGAATGCGAAGTGGTTCACGTCGAGAAAAACGAACGCGCCGTCCGCACCGCCGAAGCGTTCGGCATCGACGACGGCGGCGTGGCGTTCTTGTCGCACTGCGGTTCGCGGGGTATCGGCCACCAGTTGGCGATGGGGCAGTTTCGCGCTCTGCAAAGCAAATTTGCCACGTGGGACATTCCGCTGCCCGGCGCGGACCGCGAGTTGGTCTACGCGCCGCTGGGAACGCCCGAAGCCGACGCCTACTTGGACGATATGGCCCTGGGCGCGAACTTTGCGACGCTAAACCACCTCTTGATCAACGCCCTCGTGCTCGAGGCATTCGCCGAGGTGATTCCCGGTACGACCGGCCGGTTGGTTTACTTTATCAGCCACAATATCGCCCGCCGCGAGATCGTCGACGGCCGGCCGGCATGGGTCCACCGCAAGGGAGCCACGCGAGCCGTGCCCGCCGGGCACCACGCGCTACGCGGAACGCCGTTCGCGGACGTCGGCCATCCGATCCTGCTGCCGGGCAATCCGCAGGCCGGTTCGAGCGTGATGGTCGCCGACGCCGGCGCGGAGAAAAGCTGCTATAGCGTCAACCACGGTGCCGGCAGAATGCTCGGTCGTAAACAGGCAATACGCCAACTGGATCAGGCCGAAGTCGACCGCTCGT
>JAJDEG010000550.1 GCA_029259895.1 Planctomycetota bacterium | reverse complement strand
ATATGGCTACGGGCTTGACCGACAGGAGGCGTCTTCGGCGACCGACCATCGACGTTGAAGTCGTTCGTTGCCGCGCACGTTTATGGCCCTTGTTTGCGCGTCATCACTATTTGAGCGGCGGTTTGAGCGTCCGCTCGCGTTGCTACCTCGCGCGGATCGCGGGCGCGCCGGCCGCGTTTTGTGCGACGCTGTCGTGCATCGGGCGTAAAGGACACTGGCGCATTTCGCGAATCGTGACACTGCCCGACTATCAAGGCCTCGGCGTCGGCATGAAGTTCGCCGAAGCGGTCGCCGAGTTGCACCGTGACGACGGTCGTCGCTTGAACATCACCGCCAGTCATCCGGCGGTCGTTGGACACTGCAAGAGATCCCCGCGGTGGAAAGCGGTATCCGTTCGTCGCGGCGGGCGAAAGCGTGGGTCGAAGTTCATCGATAACTACCGCGATGCCACTGGTCGGGCCGTCGTATCCTTCGAGTTTGTCGGCGACGCGGTCGCGATGTCGACGACGTCGCGGTGACCGCAGCGAAACACGAACAGCAAGGGACGCATGGCAATGGTCGATCGAAACGAATACTCGGCGCGCTCTGGTAACGGGAAGCCGCCGGTGCCTCTCGGCCCGGAGAATGGCCCGCCGTGTCCCGAGGTCTGCAAGCAAATCGAGTCGATGATTTCCGCGGGATGCACGCTGCGCACGGCATCCCGCATGCTCGGCTTCCCACCCGCCGTTTTACAGCGCGTCGTGGAACGCGACGCCGAATTTCGTGAAGCGGTGTTGGCGGCGGAAGCGCGATTCGAGATACGACAGTTGCAACGACTCGACGAGGCGGCGAAGGACGTGAAGAACTGGCGCGTCTCGATGTGGTTGCTCGAACGACGATTGCCGGATCGCTACGGACGGCAACGTCCGCACACCGTCCGCGAGGGGCAGGTCGAGCCCTTGTTGCGCGCCTTGGCGAGGGCCGTAGCCGATGCCGTCGACGACCCACAACAGCAGAACGTGCTATTCGAGCGACTGGAAGGCGCGGTGCGCGACCTGGTGACCGACATCCCGAGAGGGCCGAATGACGATGGATCTTGACGCGTATCGTTTTGCGAGCGGAGTCGACGACGAGGCGTTTCGTCGTTTCAGCCACACTTTCGTCCGAGGCGGCCGCAGCGAGATGCACGGGCGAACGGCCGCGTCGTCGCAGGCGGAAGTGCTGTTGACGTGGGCGGCCAAACACTTGCCGCAGCACTTCACGCTGCCGCCATCGGCGATGCATCGTTGGCTGGCCGATCGGCTCGACGCCATGCGGATTTCGCGAGGTACGAAGCTCAACGTGATCGGGCCGCGAGGGAGCGCCAAGTCGACCGTCGCCACATTGGCCTACGTGCTGCGTGCGGCCGTCGAGGCCACGGAGCCTTATGTATGGATCGTCTCGGACACGCGGCACCAAGCGTGCGGCCATTTGGACAACGTCAAGAGTGAGTTGGTCGACAACGAACTCCTGGCGAAGCACTATCCGGCCGCCATCGGGATTGGCCCGGTTTGGCGTAGCGGTGCGATCGTGATGGCCAATCGCGTGACGATCGAGGCTTTCGGCACGGGGCAGAAGCTGCGCGGCCGTCGACGGCGCGCGCATCGGCCGACGCTAATCGTGTGCGACGATATTCAGAACGATGAACACGCCTACTCGAAGATACGCCGCGAGCATTGCCGCGAATGGTTTCACGGCGCGTTGATGCAGGCAGGCTCGGCGACGACGAACGTCGTCCATTTGGCGACGGCGCTGCACCGCGAGGCGCTGGCGATGGAACTGGATCACACGCCGGGCTGGTTGTCGCGACGGTTCGCCGCCGTCGAGCGGTGGCCGGACAATGCGGCGTTGTGGGACCAGTGGCGGCGCATATTTTGCGACACCGAGCGCCCGGATGCGATCGAAGCCGCACAGCGGTTCTACGAAGCGCAGCGCGACGCGATGAACGCCGGCACGAAGCTACTTTGGCCAGAAGCCGAGAACCTTTACGCGCTCAAGTGCCTCGAAGCCGAAGTCGGTCGCACGGCATTTGAACGCGAGAAGCAGAGCTCGCCGGTGAATCCGGCGCGGTGCGAGTTTCCGGAAGAATACTTCGCCGACGGGTTGTGGTTCGACGCCTGGCCGACTGCCGTGCGGATCAGGACGATCGCGCTCGATCCGAGCAAGGGCGTGCGCGACACCGTGGGCGACTTCTCGGCGTTCGTGATGTTGGCCGTCGATGCTTTCGGCGTTCTGCACGTGCAGGCCGATCTGGCGCGGCGGCCAACGCCGCGGATCGTTGCCGACGGCGTAACGCTCGTCGCCCAGTTTCGGCCCGACGCATTCGGCATCGAGGCGAATCAGTTTCAAGACCTGCTGGCCGGGGAAATTCAGGCCGAATTCGGCCGCCGCGGGCTGAGTCATCCGCCACTGTGGATGATCTCCAATCACGCGGACAAGCATATTCGCATTCGGGCGATCGGTCCGTACTTGTCGCAGCGTCGGCTGCGATTCAAGTCGGGCTGTCCTTCGACGCGACTGCTGGTCGAGCAACTGCGCGACTTCCCGGCGGCCGATCACGACGACGGACCGGACGCGCTGGAAATGGCGATCCGACTGGCGTCCGCCATCGAACAAGGTCGCAATCACCACGACACGCTCGGCGATCGGATTGATCTGAGCGTTTGACCGACAGTACGGAGTTTCAAAACACGGAGACACGGAGACACGGAGAAAACCAGTTTGTGTATGTGCCTCTGTGTTTCCATGCGAACAATCATCGCCACCGTTTCCCACGTACCGAGGAGTTGAGTCATGTCCAGCCGTACTGCTCGCCGTCGTTCGTCGCGTGTCAGTCTTACTGAAGCTTTCGATGATCTTTATGCCGCGTTGGTCGATCCGCGCGAGGCGTGGTGCGATGGCGACGGCGAAAGCTGGTTGCCGTTGGCCAGCGGTCCCGGCGACGCGGCTTGCCCCGCCGCAATCTCGACGGAAGCCGATTTGCGGGCGATCCGCGGGGAGTGCCGAGCGCTGGCCGTTGCCAATGAGTTTGCCATCAACGCCCACGAGAATCGGATTAGCTATTTGGTCGGCTCGGGGCACAGCTACCGCGCGACGCCGAAGAAGGGAGTCGCCGCGCCAGATGGCTTGCACATGGAAGTGCAGAGCGTGCTCGATGACTTCTGCCGCGTGAATGCGTGGCGGAGTCGACAGGAAGAGATCGTTCGTCGCCGCGACCGCGATGGCGAGGCGTTCTTGCGGCTGTTCGCCGCGCCCGACGGCACGACGCGAGTTCGGTTCGTCGAGCCGGGCCAAATCGCGACGCCCGTCGAGCTGGCGGCGAATCCGTCGGCGACGTTCGGCATTCATACCGACGACGACGACGTGGAAACGGTCGTTGCCTACTATGTCGACGGTCAGCCGGTCGCGGGCGATGAGATACAGCATCGCAAGGCGAACGTCGACGCGAACGTCAAGCGCGGGTTGCCGATGTTCTATCCGGTGCGAAAGAATCTGCGGCGTGCCGAGAAGCTGCTGCGCAACATGAGCGTGTTGGCCGAAGTGCAATCGGCGATCGCGCTGGTGCGCAAACATCGCGGACCGGCGGCAGGCGTGCAGCAATTCGCCGCCGCCGCGGCCGACCACTCGGCAACCAATCCGGCAACCGGCAAGTCGACGAACTTCAAGCGGTTCGCGCCGGGCACGATTCTCGATGTGCCGGCCAACGCCGATTACGACTTCCCGGCGGCTTCGCTCGATGCGGGCAGCTTCGTGGCGATTCTCAAGGCCGAGTTGCGGGCGATTGCGGCGCGGCTGGTGATGCCTGAGTTCATGCTGACGTCGGACGCCTCGAACTCGAACTACGCGTCGACGTTGGTGGCCGAAGGGCCGGCTGTGCGGATGTTCGCTCGGTTGCAGGCGCGGATGATCGAGGAAGACCTGTTCGTGCTGTGGCGAGTGGTCGGCAACGCCGTGCGAGCGGGCAAGCTGCCCAGCGCGGCGATGGAGACGATCGAAATCCAAGCGGCCGCGCCGTCGCTGGCGATCCGCGACGAGCTCAAGGAAGCCCACGCTCACAAGATCGAGCACGAGCAGGGCATTCTTTCCAAACAGACCTGGAGCCAGCGACGCGGGCTGGATTTCGACCAGGAGCAGGAGAACCTGCGGATGGACAACGTTCGGCGGGAGTCGACGTAGTTGGGCCGCCTGATGCGTCTTTGTTGCCCGCGATCATTGTGCCGATTCCATGACGTACACTTGCCGAGGGTCGGCGCAAAGTCCTT
The DNA here is from genome assembly GCA_029259895.1 of Planctomycetota bacterium. Taxonomy (GTDB): domain Bacteria; phylum Planctomycetota; class Planctomycetia; order Pirellulales; family PLA5; genus PLA5. The sequence goes on along the minus strand of JAJDEG010000550.1, from coordinate 11,355 downwards.
CAACGGGAAGAATCGCATGCAGCGCTTCATTGGCATATCGCTATTGGCGACCGCGACCATTTGCGGGTTGGCCTACACGTTTCGCGACACGCCTGCGATCGCGAAGTTCTTTCCGATCGGACAGGCGGCGGCTGAAGCATCGCCGGCCTGGCCGCCCGTGCTCGGCGAAGAATACCCCGACCTGCAACTGATCGACCAGACGGGCCACACGACCCGGCTGTCGGACTTTCGCGGCAAGGTCATTCTCGTCGAGTTGGTTGGAATCCCCTGCGGCGCGTGCCAAGCGTTTGCCGGCGGCCGCGAAGTCGGTCCGTTTCGCGGCGGCAGCGTGCAAGCGAATCTGGAGTCGATCGAGAAGTACGCACAGCGATATGGAAACGTCGACCTTAACGACGAACGAATCGTGTTCGTCCAGTTGCTGCTGTTCGACGAAAAGATTTATGCACCGACGGCCGACGATGCCGCGGCTTGGGCCAAGCATTTTGGCATGGACCGGGCGAAGAATCAGGTCGTGCTCGCCGGCACGAAGGCGATGGCCACACGGCAAAGTTACGACATGATCCCGGGCTTCCAACTCGTCGATCGCGACTTCAAACTCGACCGCGATAGCGCGGGGCACAAGCCGAAGCACAACCTCTACAGCGATTTGTTGCCGCGGATGCGCGTGTTGCTCGACGAAGTTCGCTAGTCGGTTGCACGACTCTGCACGGCTGCAAGCCGCTATCTCCGTGTCTCACCGTAAAACTTCACGGCGCGAGGCGAACCTGAATCTCGTCGCCGACGACGCGGACTTCGTGGTTGGCGACTTTCAGCTTCGGATTGTCGCACCACGTGCCATCGCAAACGCGGAACCGCCAAGCGTGCCAAGGGCAGAGGACGATGCCGTCTTCGACGTAGCCGGCACCGAGCGACGCGCCCATGTGTGGGCAAAGGTCGTCGATGGCGTGGTACTGGCCGTCGACGTGAAACAGGGCCACGAGGCGATCACCGACCGTGAACGTCGCGCCCTGATTGGCCGGGATCGAGCCTATTTTGGCGACGGTGACGAATTCGGACATGAGGCGTATCAAGGTGAAGGAGGCGATACTGCGGTGCCGACGTATTCCGACGCTGCTAGCGTATACGTGTCGCACGCACTCGTTACGCGAGCCATTTCGCCGCGTCTTTGGCCCAGTACGTCAGCACGATACCCGCTCCGGCCCGTTTGATGGAAGTAAGAACTTCCAGCGCCACGGCCCGTTCGTCGAGCCAGCCGTTGGCCGCCGCCGCTTTGACCATGCTGTACTCGCCGGAGACGTTGTACGCCGCCACGGGCACGCCGGGGAATGCCGCACGCACGCGACTGATAACGTCGAGATACGCCAGCGCGGGCTTGACCATCACGATGTCGGCCCCTTCGGCCAGATCGAGCTGTACTTCGCGGATCGCTTGATCCGCAGCGGCGGCCGCGTCCATCTGATAGCCGCGGCGATCGCCGGCTTGCGGCGTGCTTTCGGCCGCATCGCGGAAGGGACCGTAGAACGCGCTGGCGTATTTGGCCGCGTAGCTCATGATCGGCACGTGGGCGAAACCGGCTGTGTCCAAGCCGCGGCGGATCGCGCCGACCATGCCATCCATCATGCCGCTCGGCGCGATCATGTCGGCACCGGCGCGAGCATGGCTGACGGCTTGCTTGGCGAGCAACTCGAGCGTGGCGTCGTTGTTGACGTCCAGGCGGCCCGTCGCGTCGTCGAGCACGCCGCAGTGGCCGTGGTCGGTGTATTCGCAGAAGCAGACGTCGGTGATGCAAAGCAACTCGGGCGCGGCGGCTTTGGCGGCGCGAATGCCTTGCTGAATGATGCCTTCGTCGGCGTACGAGTCGCTACCGACGCTGTCCTTTCGCGGCGGAATGCCGAACAGAATCACGCCGCCCAATCCGAGGCTGGCGGCCGCTTCGGCCTCATTGGCAATGAGGTCCGGCGACAACTGAGCGTGGCCAGGCATCGAGGAAATCTCGCGACGCTCGCCTTGGCCGGGCCGAACGAACAGCGGCAGAATCATGTCGGCAGGCGAAAGCTGCGTTTCGCGAACCAAACGCCGGACCGCCGGATCGTAGCGCAACCGGCGCAGGCGCGTGGTCGGGAAGTGAGCGGAGGCGTCAAAGGGCATATCGGGCGAGGGCTAGGGAATGGGCCGTGGATTCGGACGGTGGTCTTTGGATTGGGGCGTGGTCCGGCGTGTCGATCAGTTCGTCAGTCGTTCTCGCACCGGCGCGATCAGTGACTCGGCCCACGCCGTATCTCCATATTGTCGCATCAAGGCCTGCCGAATGCGACGGGCCTCGGCGGGATTGGAGCGATCGAATGCATCCGCGCGGGCCGCCGCGTCGACGATCACGGCCCGATGGTCGGCCCGTTGCCGCTCGACGAGCGGCGCGATCCTTTCCAGGTTTCGCCGGGCGATGGCCACGGCCTGCGCGCGCGAGTCGTCGGTATTTCGTGCATCGTCGGAACTCGCACCGGCGACCGGCGCGGCATAAAGCGCAACGATGGTTTCGAGCAGATTCGCGGCTCGTTCGGGGTCGGTTTCGGCGGTGCGGAGTGCATCGGCGAGCAGTCGCTCGACCGGTGTTCGGCCGGCGTTACGCTGCGCGGCTGGCAATCCACGTGCGAGGCGACGTTCGATGCGCCACAGCTCGACGGCGGACCGATGTGCGCGCAAGATTTCGAGCCGCATGTCGTCTTCGTGCAACTCGTCAATTAACTTGTCGATTTCGCGTTCTTGATCCGCCAGCAGTGCCGGATCGCCGGCCGCCGCCGCTTGTTCGATCGCCGAAAAGCGCTCGTCGATCGACGGGCCGCGAACGAGGTAGACGATCAGCGCGACCAACGCCGCCAACACGATCGCCGTCGGCAGCGCGGCCAGTGCAACGTGCCACCACGGACGGCGCGGCGGTCGGCTCGTTGCGGCGACATCGACCGTCTCGAATCGCACGCGCTTCGGCGAAATTGGTGCATCGCCGATCGCCCCGCCTTCGCCAGTAACGTGCATCGGCGTCGGTTTCGGCCGCATCGGCGACGAATCTTGCGATCGTTCGACGTCCGTGTCGGGCAGCACGGCGACGGACGACGGATCGTCGGAAGATTCGCCGGGCGATCCGGTCGGTTGGCGAGTGCCCGTCGCCGGCGGCGTGGCCGGTTGAGCGCGACTGGAGCCGAGGTCGAGTCGGTCGACCATCATTTCCAACTCGCGCGCCAGCGCTTGCGCGGTCGCAATCCGCTCGTCGGGCGACTTCGCCAACAGCCGCGCCACGATCCGCTCCATATCGGCCGGCACGTCGGCCGACAGCTCGCGCAACAGCCGCGGCGTCTCCCGTCGGTGCTTATCGATCATCGCCGGCAACGAATCGGCGCGAAACGGCGGCTGCCCTGTGAGCATCGCGTACATCACGCAGCCGAGGCTGTACAAATCGCATCGCGGCGAAACCGGCTGCCCTTCGGCCTGCTCCGGGGCCATGTATTCGGCGGTTCCCAACACGCCGCCCGACCCGGTCAGCCGCTGGCCGAACAGCCGCGCGATGCCAAAATCCGACAGCTTGATCTGATCTTCGTCCGCTAGCAGAAGATTCGCCGGCTTAATGTCGCGATGGATCACGCCGTGATCGTGAGCGTGCCGCAACGCGCGGGCGATCTGCGTGGCAAGCTCGGCGGTCTCGCGCCAATCGAATCGTCGCCCGGCCCGCAGCTCGTCCTCGACGCTCGGCCCGTCGACGAACTCCATCGCGTAGAAATTGTATTCGTCCTCCTCGCCAAATCCGAACAGCCGCACGATGCCCGGATGCATCAGCTTCTTGAGCGACTCGATCTCGGCGTCGAACCGCTGCCGAAAGCCCGGCTCCGCGGCCAGCACGGGCGAAAGCACCTTCACGGCCACTCGTCGCCCATCGTCATCGACGCCGACATAGACCGTGCCCATGCCGCCACGGCCCACCTTGCGTTCGATGCGATACGGTCCTAAGCGGTCGGGTTGCATAGTTTCATCGTAGCACGCTGGCGAAACTCACACGAGCGGCCCTCACTTCGCCTCGCCCTTCTTTCGCGGCGCGGCAACACCGGCCACGAAACACCGCTTGCCCTTCTCGACGATCTCATGTCCTTCGGCGACCAACCGCCGCTTGATGTCTTCGATCCCGCCTGGATACTTCGCGTTCAGTTCGCCGCCAGTTTTCAGCGTCCGCCAATAGGGCGTCGTCCGCGACTTTCCTTCGCCTTCGGCCTCGGCCGCCGCATGCGCCGCGATCCAGGCAAAGATGCCCGTCGTGATCGGGCAGGCGATCGTCGCCTCATGCTTCTTGGCCAACTTGCGGCGAATCGCGTCGATCGTCGTCACCTTGCCCCGAGCCACGCGACGCATGATCGCATCGACCTCTTTCGGCGCGGGTATCACGAACGTCCCTGTCCCCCAGCGCGTGCGCATCTTCGCGTCGATCCGACAGACCTTCGGCAAGTCCTTGCTGTCCGCCAGCTTCTCTTGCCACGATTTCTTGCGAGCCTTGGCCATCGCAGGTTCTCCGACAGTTCATAACTCATTCTTTAAGACGTGTGCGAGTCCTTTGCACGCGCGTCGGTGTCGCCTGCCGAAGTCGCCTTTGCACGATCGTCGGCCGCGACGTGCGAATCGGCCCACAATCGCGGAAATAATCGCCCGGTGCGCCGCATGTATCGCCGATACTCGTCGCCGAACGCTTCGCACATCATCCGCTCCTCGCGCGGCGTGCGCAGAAAATACATCGCCGCAAACGCCGGCACCACCGACCAGCCAGCCAACCAGTTCTCAAGCAGCATCCCCTGCGCCAGCGCCCACAACCAAATCGACGCATACATCGGGTGTCGCACGTAGCGATAAACGCCGTACTCGACCAACGTGTGATTCTCGCGCATTTCCAAACTGACCGACCAATTCTGCCCCAGATCCGCGTGCGATCGCCAGAACAGCCACAGCGATGCCGCCATAGTCGCCACGCCAATCCACGGCACGACCGGCGGAAGGCGATAATCGGCAAATGACAACAGCGGCGTGAAGAGATAAAGAAACGGCAGCACGATAATCGCCGGCACCATCGCCGACAACAGGACCTTCTCCAACGCGTCGACGCGGCGCAAGGACTTCTTTTCCGCCTTGGTTCGTCGGCCGTATACGGCGCGGGTGCCAAAATAGACGACGTAGCCAACCAGATACACGATGTTCCAAGGTTCGAGGAATCGCATAACCGACATTCCTATCGAGGTGCGCCCACGGCTGAGCGAAACGCCGCGCGTCGAACGGCAAGCCGTGCTGAAATCACTTCGGCACGTACACCATCACATTCCGATGCTCGTGCGGCCGATAATAACCTTCCACGTGCTGCCGCACCGCAAACCCATAACCTTCGTAAAGCTGTACGGCCGCCACGTTCGCCGGATCGACGGTCAGCAGCACCGGCGCGTCGGCCCGCGCGAGTGCCGCCCGCATCAGTCCGCTCCCCACGCCGCCGCCCCGCCGCTCGGGATGCACCATGATCTTGTGCAAGAACCATTCGCCGTCGACGGTCGGAAACATCACGGTCGTGCCCACCATGTCGCCCGTATCGTCGGTCGGCTCGCCATCCTGCCGCGCCACCAGCACCACGGCATACTCGCACCACACTCGCCACACGTGCTCGCCGTCGGCAATGAACGGCTCGCCCGTATGCCGCCACGCGATCCGGTCGAGCGCGGCGATGGCGAGGAAATCGGACGCGGCGGCCGGCTGAATCTTATGAGCCATAGGTAGCAAGTTGCGCTAGAACAGAAAAGTCAACGAACGACAAACGAAGTGAGAGGCCGCCGAGCACGCGAAACAACTGCTCATTCGCCGGCCCACACCTTCTCCAGCACGTCGTGCAATTCCGCGTCGTGCCGCTTCAGTTCCGCCCGCACGAACGGATAGAAATCGTTGCGATAGAAATACGCCTCGGTCCCTTCGGCAAAGTACTCCTTGTGATTCGAGAGGCCGTAGTGGCGCACGTTCTCGCCCGTGTACAGCAGCACGCTTTCGTACGTCCCCGCTTCCTTCGCCTTCTCGAACGCCGCGATGATATCCTTATTGTCGAAGCTCAATACCTGGTCGTGATAACCGTGGGCCAGTTCGTGCAGGATTACGGCCGGATGTTTGAGCAATTGCCCTCGCGACAGCAGTTCGCTGGCCCGCGTGATATGCACCTTCCGCGTCAGCCGCACGTCGTGGCCGTGATCGCGGAGCCAGCCTTCGCTCGGGTGATACTGCATCGCGCCGAGCTTCGGATGGCGGTGCTCGATCCAAATCTCGATTGTCTGCAATTTTTCCAGCGGCCCGCGCGGCACGAGAATCTTGATCCGCTGCAAATGATTCGCCAGCATCGTGAGTGCCTTCGCCCCTTCCTCGCGATGCTCGCCATCGACCAGCGCCGGATCGACGTGAACTTTCCATCCTTCGATGTCCTTGAGTACGGGGTCGAAACGCACGGCCGCCGGCTTTTCCTCGTCGGCCCAGGCCTCGCGACCCGCCGCTTGCGACAGCGCTACGACGACCAGCGCCCAAGCAATGGTCCTTGAAACTCGACGTGCTGCGATTTGAAATCGTGTCTTATTCATTGAGGTCTCCTGGGACTTGCCCGCGTTGACGGGCGATTCATGCAACCATCCTGCACAGTTCGCAATCGACGGCATTCCGGTGAGCAATGCTATCGGCCAGAGCCGCGTTTGCCCCGGCACTCGCTATTTTACCCAGATTCTCTTGTGTGCCGCACGGTCGATCGCTACCCTTCCGCCGCCCTGAGCGACGAGGTTTCCGCGTTGTGTCGCGTCCATCGGCACAGTCGAGGCCGGCGCCGTCGAGGCCAGCGCGGTCGAGTCGTCTGGATTGTCCGTTCTTCCATCGTAGTGTTCGAGAATAGCCTGTCGAAATCGCCCGGTCGAGGACTTCCGTTGTCGAAACGCAAGAATTACCGCCGCCATCACCGCCGCGCGGGTCGGTTGCCGTGCCTTACCATCTCCGCGTTGTTGGCGATGCTGGCTTGCGGCGGCTGCGGCCTTTCGTCGTATCAAAACAACTCCACCGGCGTGCAGCTTTTCGAGCAAGGCAACTACGACGGTGCCGCTCGCCGCTTTCAGCAGTCGATCGCCGACGATCCCGCCTTTGCCGACGGCTACTACAATCTCGCCTCGACGCATCATCGCCTCTGGAAGCTCCGCGGCACGCCAAACGACGCTGCTCAGGCGGAACAACTTTATCGCCTCTCGATCGACCGCGACGCCGAGCACCGCGAGGCCTATCGCGGCTTGGCCACGTTGATGAGCGAGCAAGGTCGCAGCAAAGATGCCTTCGCCCTCATCGGCAATTGGGCAACCCGCAGCGCAAACCCCGCCGAGGCCCGCGTCGAACTCGCCAGCCTCTACCAGGAATACAACGACTACGCCTCGGCCCAGGCCCGCCTCCGCGAAGCCATCGAACTCGATCCCCGCAACGCCCGCGCGTTCGCCGCTCTCGCCCAGCTCCAAGAGCACATCGGCGACCCGTCGCAGGCGCTGACGAACTATGCCCGCTCGCTCGACCTGGACCGCGCCCAACCCGAAGTCGAGCAGCGCATCGCCTCGCTCCATTCGTTGCAAGGCGCCAACATCTTCGCGCCCGCCGCCAACCCTTCCACACGCACCGCCGCCACGCCCCCCGCCATGGCGCGCTACTAAACGAACGCGACGGTCGGAATACGAGAAGCTAAGATAGTGGGTGGACCTCGATGCCGTCGGCCCCGTGTTGTTGGCCCAGCGCCGCGCCCCAAAACGCCAGCCCGCAATGTCCCCGACAGATTCTCCCGTCCTGGTGGTCGCGACGACCGCGCCGACTGCCGACGCGCTGGCATGGGCGGCCGAACGTTTCCCCGGCCGTAAGTTCGTCGCCGTTTATCTCGCCGACGACGCGGAGCAGTGGCCGCTCGGCGACGGCTGGCAACGATGGACGCGTCCGGACCTCGAAGACCTCAATCGCCTCCGCCGCGAGTTCCTCGAATTCGTCGAAGCCTGGCCGCGACAATCCTTCGCCACGACCGGCGGCAAGCCGTTCGACGCCGCCTTCCGGCGCAGCGACGGCTATTCCCTTTGGTGGACCGGTCCCGGCCTGGCTCGCCATCCCGACCGCGGCGTCTTCCCAAAAATTCGCGACATCTGGGCGTTCAATGCCGCCATCCAGCGCAGCCAAACCACCGACGTCGTCTTCCTCAGCGACACCGCCGACGTTGCGGAAATCGTCTCCAAGCGCTGCCGCAGCGACGGGATTTCGTTTGAAGTTCCGCCCGGTTATGCCACGCCCGCGGCAAACGCCTGGCCACGCCAACTCGGTTATGTCTGCGCCGCCGTCGCCAGATACCTCGTTTCGCCGTGGGTCGACGCGCTCAGATCAATCGTCTGCCGCTACCGCGTGCGCTGTAAAGCCGAATCGAGCGCAAGCCGCCAGCAGCCCGCCATCGTCGCCACGGCCCTGTTTCCCCGCGAGTTTCGCCGCGACGGCGATGCGGCCCACATCGCCTTCTGGTCGGAGGTCGCCGCCGAACTCCAGCGTAGCGCTCCCGACCTCCGCTTTCGTTACCTGCTGCACACCACCGGCGATCGCCTCGACGGCCTCGGCCCCGACCGCCTGCACTGTCATCGCGCCTGGCCGGAACTTCGCCGCCTCGACGGCCTCGCTCCGCTCCCCAACCGAACCGTCGGCTGGTGGACGTGGCTCCGCGCCGCCCGGCCGTTTCTTCGCACGCTAATCAACTTCTGCCGTCTCGAACGCCAGCGCGACTTCCGCGACTCGTTCCGATTCGCCGGCTGCGACGTTGCCCCGCTTTACGCGCCGCTGCTCCGCGACACGATCGCCCGCACGCACCAATGGGCGCACAACGTCGCCTCCCATGAAGCCTCGCTCCGCTCCGTCGGCAATGTCCGCGCCGTGTTGGTCTACGGAGAAATGTACGCTCTGGGCATGCCCGTCATCGCCGCGGCCCGCAATCTAGGCATCGTCACCATCGGTACTCAGCACGGCACGATCTTTCCGATGCACTTGATCTACGCCGTACCCCAAGGCCAGATCGACGCGGTGCCCGTCCCCGATTGGTTTGCTGCCTACGGCGAATACACCAAGGAACAACTCAGCGAACACAGCGCGTTTCCCGTCGGCCGAATCGCCGTCACGGGGGCGCCGCGTCTCGATGCGCTGGCGACCGAGTACGCCGACCAATCGAACGCCCGCGCCGCGCTGCAATTGCCCAGCGACAAGCGCATCATTCTCTTCGCCACTCAAATCTATCCTTGGTTCAAAATCGCCGCGCGAGCGCTCTTCGCGGCCGCCGGACAGCGCCGCGATTGCGTCGTTTGCGTCAAAACGCATCCCCACGAGACCTCGATCGACGCCTACCGCCACCTGGCCGAAGAGGCCGGCATCGACGGCGTCCGATTTTACTCCGACCGGTTCGACGAACTGCTCGCGGCCAGCGACATTCTCGTCAGCGGCTCGTCCACCGCCGTACTCGAAGCGATCCTCCTCGGCCGCCCGACGATCTGCGTCAATTTCTCCGGCGAGGCCGATCGCTATCCCTACGTCGCCGAAGGAGGTTCGCTCGGCGCCGCCAGCCCGCGCGAACTGCGCGATGCCATCGATACCCTTCTCGACGGATCCGGCGATGCGAAACGCGAGGCGGACCGCCGCGCCTTTCTCGTCCGCCACGTCGGCCCATCTGCCGACGGCCAGGCCGCATCGACATTCGTCGCCAAAGTGCTCGAGCTTTTCGAGGGCAAGGACGACGGCCCAGGTCTTCGCCGACAGAGCTAACGCGGCGAGCAAACTTGCGGTACCGTTGTAGGCAGCCGAAACCGGATCGCCTGATGACGCTCAACCTCGAAGACACCATCGTCGCCATCGCCACCGCTCCCGGCGGCGCGCTGCGCGGCGCGATTCGCCTCAGCGGCCCCAACGCGATCGATGTCCTAATTCGCTGCCTGGCCGACGAAGCTGCCCGGCAAGGACTCGAACGTCTCCGCGTCCCCACCGTCATCGCCGCCGGCCTCAATCTCGGCGACGGCACGACGCTGCCCTGCGACCTCTTCGTCTGGCCGACCGAACGCAGCTACACGCGGCAGATCGTCGTCGAAGTCCACACTCTCGGCTCGCCGCCGCTGCTCGACGTCGCCCTGCGATCACTTTGCGCCGCCGGAGCGCGTCTTGCCGCTCCCGGCGAGTTCACGCTCCGCGCGTTTCTCTCCGGCCGCCTCGACCTCGCCCAAGCCGAAGCCGTCCTCGGCGTCATCGACGCCCACGACCGCCGCGCTCTCGACATCGCCCTGGCTCAACTCGCTGGCGGACTCAGCCAACCGCTGGGAAAAATCCGCGACGCACTCGTCGACCTACTCGCCGACCTCGAAGCTGGCCTCGACTTCGTCGACGAAGACATCGAGTTCGTCTCGCCCGCCGAGGTCCAAGCCAGGCTCGCCGCTGCCAAGAACGAAGCGGCCGATGTCGCGGAGCAACTAGGCACACGCGCGCACCGCGGCGACCTTCCGCGCGTCGTCCTCGTCGGCCCACCCAACGCTGGCAAGAGCAGCCTGTTCAACGCGCTAGCCGGCGGCGTGGCGATCGTCTCCGAAGTCGCCGGCACCACGCGCGATGCCCTCGCGGCCCGCGTCGAATTCGGCGGCATCGCCTGCGAACTCATCGACACGGCCGGCCTGGATAAAGACTCCGGAGTGCGGGATTCGGAACTCGCGATTCCAGGACAATTCACGCAAGTCGAAGCATCCGCGAGTGCCGAAAAACCGACGATCGCTTCCGCCGCTCAATCCCATTCCCGCGCCCGCCTCGCGGAGGCCGACGTCGAAATCTGGTGCTTTGACGCCACGCAATCGGAAGAAGCGATTCGCGTGCCGCCGCCCACGAAACCCCGCGTGATCGTCGCCACAAAGATCGACGTCCTAACGACGCAGCGGCGAAAGCACATCGCCGACCTCGATACGTCCGCAAAGGCTCCCGAATCCCTAGTTTTGACAAGCAGCCAAACCGGCGAAGGCCTTGAAGACTTGCGCGCCGCCATCGCCACGGCCGTCGCCGCCGCGACCAACGCCGAATCTTCCGTCGTCGCGAGCACGGCCGTCCGCTGCCAGGAGAGCCTGCGCCTTGCCATCGACGCCATCGAGCAAGCCCGCCAACTCGCCGCCGCCCGTGCCGGCGACGAACTCATTGCCGCCGAACTCCGCCTCGCCCTTTTCGAGCTAGGCAAGATCGTCGGCGTCGTCTACACCGACGACATCCTCGACCGCCTCTTCGGCCGGTTCTGCATCGGCAAGT
>JAJDEG010000549.1 GCA_029259895.1 Planctomycetota bacterium | reverse complement strand
AATTTGACTCCGGTATGGGCGTTCGGCCTGTTTGCGGTCGTGACGCTGGCCGTGGGCATTGGCATGTTTACGGTTCGGCACTATGCGGTGCGTGAGTCCGAGGCGGCGCGGGATTGGGTGGAGACGCCGTGCGTCATCGAGAATAGCGAGTTCGTGCGACACGAGGGGAACGACGACGGCGAGAACCGGCCGACACTTGGTCTCGTTTATCGATACGAGTTCGACGGACAAACCTATCGCGGCGATCGGCTCGACTTGCTGGTCGGTTCGATGGGGGACGACGACGTTTGGGAGAAACGGATATTCGAGCAATACCCGGCCGGTTCGCGAGCGACTTGTTACGTCGATCCGAACGATCCGACCAACTCGGTGTTCGATCGCGACCATGCGGCGACGAAAACTCGGAATCTGTGGCTGCTGTCGTTTCCGTTCTTGTGTATGGGGTGCGGGTTTACGTTGGCGCTCTTGACGTTAGTCGTGGGCGGAAGGGGAAAGCCGACGCCCAACGTGGCGAAGCTGGCCGAGCGAGGCTGGGGCGAGCGACCGTCGCCGCCGCCGCGGAAGATTTCGTTGCTCCAACGCGCGGTGGTGTTGTCTGGGCCGTTGGGTTCGCAGATGGCGTGGTTGTTCGTGGTTGGGTTTACGTTCGTGTTTACGATTCTCGACGGGCCGAATCAATTCGGTCAACTGATTTGGCCGGAGGAGCGCGACGGGACGGCGGTCGGCAAAGTGACGGACGTGCGCGAACTCGATTCGCGCGAACTATACGTTTCGCTGTACGAATACGACGTGGCCTATGAGGTGGATGGGTCGCGGTACGCGATCGCGAGCGTGACGCGGGGTCGGAAGCACGAGAAGGGCGACGACGTCGACGTGACGTTCCCGAGCGACGAGCCTGGCAAGGGCCGCATCGCCGATGCGCGCGAGTCAGAATTCCTGTGGTGGCACGGGGCGATTCCGCTGGGCGTGTTGGCGTTGCTGGCGCTGGGGCTGTTCGGGATGTTTTGGAACAACTTTCGCGTAGTGCGGCTGCTGCGGCGCGGCGAAGTGGCGACGGCGACGTGGGCCGAACAGCACGTGGCGGGCGCGATCGATGTGGCGGACGATCCGACGCGAACGGGCTACGAGGTGCCGATGGCGGCGACGAACTATCGGTTCGAGGTACTCGGATTCGATTATGCGGCGAATTCTTTCGGGCCAGCACCGGGGCGCGACAAGCGCGCAATGCGGAGAGCGGCACGGCGCAGAAAGAAGGGGAGTCGCGACGCAAAAGCTGGGGCGGACGACGGTGCCGCTAACGAGTTGCCCGTCGTTTACAATCTGGCGCGACCGCGGCGCAACGTGCTGCTGGGCGGTTATCTGGCGGACGTGATGGGCGGACGGCTTTCGTTGGGGGACATGCTGGTTAATTGCGCGCCGGCACCGCTGGCGGCGTTGGCGTTGTGGTTGTTGTTTACGGTGAAGTAGCGGCGCGACACGAGTTCCGATTTGGCGGCGACGTCGCGATTACGTTCGCTCGCTTAGGCGTTTGACGATTTCGTCGACGTCGTAGACGCAGCCGCCCCAGGTTCCGCCGCTGGCTTGTTGGAGGGCCGCCCAGAGTCGGGTGTCGGCGGGGAGGCCTGGGTCGGGAGCGAGGTCGCCGCGCGATGGTCGCTCGGCGAGTGTTCGCTCGGCCTGTTCGCTCGTGAGCGGGCCGGTGGCGTCGCCGACGAGATCGACGCTGCCGGAGAGGGCGCGGCGGTCGATCTCGATGCGGATTTGGTCGCCGTCGACGAGCTTGCCGATGGGGCCGCCGGCGAGCGCTTCGGGTCCGACGTGGCCGATGCATGCGCCGGTGCTGACGCCAGAGAAGCGGGCATCGGTGACGACGGCGACGTGCTTGCCCCAGGGAATGTACTTGAGGGCGGAGGTGACTTGATAGGTTTCTTCCATGCCGGAGCCGAGAGGGCCGCGACCGGCGAGAATAATCACGTCGCCGGGACGAACGGGCGGCGATTTTCCGTCAGTCGATTGACCTTTGATGGCGGCGATCGCGTCGCGTTCGCGGACGAAGACTCGCGCTGGGCCGGATTTGCGGTAGACGCCGTCGGCGTCGATGACGGATTCGTCGATGGCGGTGGCCTTGATGACGGAGCCTTGGGGGGCGAGATTGCCGCGGGGGAAACAGACCGTGCTGGTGAGTCCGCGCGCGGCGGCGACTTCGGGCGACATGATGACGTCGTCGGGGTCGATGCCGTCGCGGTCGCGGAGGAGTTGGCGTAGTGCGGCGCGGCGCGGCGACGTTTCCCACCACTCGAGCACGCGGCCGAGTGGCTCGCCGGTGACCGTGAGGGCGTCGAGGGCGAGCAGTCCGCCGCGGGCGAGATGGAGCATTGCTTCGGGGACGCCGCCGGCGAGGAACGCTTGGACCGTGACGTGATTGCGGGGACCGTTTGGCAAAACGTCGACGAAGCGGTGGACGCGGCGGTTGATGTCGATCCAGTCGTCGACGGTTGGGCGGCGGAGGCCGGCGGCGTGGGCGATGGCGGGGATGTGGAGCAACAAGTTCGTCGAACCACCGAACGCGGCGTGGAGCGTCATGGCGTTGCGGAGCGCGGCGTCGGTGAGGATGTCTTTGGTATTGATGCCGCGGTGGGCGAGATGGGAAACGGCCATCGCGCTGCGGCGGGCCATGTCGAGCCAGACCGGTTGACCGCTGGGCGCGAGCGCGGAATGGGGCAACGCGAGGCCGAGCGCTTCGCCGACCACCTGCGACGTGGCGGCCGTGCCGAGGAACTGGCAGCCGCCGCCGGGCGAGGCGCACGCGCGGCAGCCGAGCGACGCGGCTTCTTCGAGATCGATCAGTCCGTGGGCGTAGCGCGCGCCGATCGATTGGATCTTGCCGGCGTCTTCGCCGTCGATGGGTGGGAGCGTGACGCCGCCGGGAATGAGGACGCAGGGCAGATCGTGCATGGCGGCGAGCGCCATCATCATGGCGGGCAGTCCTTTGTCGCAGGTGGCGACGCCGACGACGCCGCGGCGCGTGGGGAGCGAGCGAATGAGGCGGCGGAGGACCGTGGCGGCGTCGTTGCGATAGGCGAGCGAATCGAACATGCCGTCGGTGCCTTGCGTGCGGCCGTCGCAAGGGTCGCTGCAATAGGCGGCGAAGGGAACTCCGCCGGCGCGTTTGATTTCCTCGGCGGCGGCGCGGACGAGCAGGCCGACTTCCCAATGCCCGGTGTGGAAGCCGAGCGCGATGGGCCGGCCGTCCTCCGCGCGGACGCCGCCCTGCGTGCTCACGATGAGATACTGCGGGCCGAGCATCTCGGCCACGTTCCAGCCCATGCCGGCGTTCTGCGAGAGGCCAAACAGATCGCCGCTGGGGAGCGAGCGGAGCATGTCGTCCGAGAGCGGGAGCGCGCCGGCCGGTCCGGCGGCTTTGGTCGTGACCTGATGAACGGCGGCGGGGCTTTCGACGAGGTCGCGCCAGTCGGAAATCGTAGGCATGGCGGCGAGTTGCGAGCGCGCGGCGGGAATTTGGGACGGAATGGAGAACGGTTCCAGCAGCCTTCAGCATACTCGACGTTATCGGGACGCGGCCTAGTCTGCCTTTGGCACGGAAGACGCCGCGGCGACTTTATCTTTCAGGAAGCTCACACGGGCGCTCATTTCCGGCTTGAGATAGACGCCTTCTTCGTCGGCGGGGACGGAGAGGAGCACGCGGACGGAGACCGAGCCTTTGGCGCGGTCGGCGATCGGCATGAGGCGGGAGACGACGCCGTGGTACTCGCGCTCGGGGTAGGCTTCGGCCTTGATGAGGCACTTTTGGCCTTTGAAGACTTTGGAGATGTCGCGTTCGACGATGCTGAGGTCGACTTCGAGGCTGGAGAGGTCAGCCATTTCGCAGAGGCTGCGCGAGCCGCTGAAGGCGATTGGGTTGACGAGGTTACCTTCCTCGGCGTCTTTGCTGAGGATGGTGCCGCTAATCGGCGCGCGGATAGTGCAGTTGTCGAGTCGCCACTCGGTCTTTGTGACGTCGGCTTGGGCCTGGCTGACTTCGGCTTGTGCGGCGCGGATGCGTTCTTGGCGTGGGCCGTCGTCGAGAAGCTTGAGGGCGAACTTGAGCTTCTCGCTGCGCCGGAGTTGGACGTCGTGTTTGCTTTGGATTTCTTGAAACTCCTCGTCGCTGATGATGCGGCGTCGGAAAAGATCGGTGGCGCGTAGCAAGTCGGTGGCAAATTTTTCGGCCTGCACGGTCGCTTCGGCGAGTTCGGCGCGGGCTTGGGCGATTTCATCGGGGCGGGTGCCGGTTTCCAGTTCGGCGAGACGCTCGTTCGCGAGGCGGAGCGTGGCGCTGGCCCGGTCGTGGTCGGCTTGGTAGTCGGTATCCTCGATGCGGGCGAGGATGTCTCCCTCGGCGACGCGCTGGCCTTCCTCGATGTTCAACTCGACGACGACGCCACTGACCTTGGGGCTGACGAGGATTTGGTGGGTGGGGATGATGTAGCCCTTGGACTCGAGGGCGAGTTCGCTTTCGAGGGCGGCTCGACGCTGGGCGGCCGGGGATCGGGCGGCGGGCGGAGTGGTGTTTGCGTCGGCCGTTTGCGTGGCGTCTTCGTCGGTCTTGTCGGCGGGGTTGCCGTAGAGCTGGAAGGCGAGCCAAGCGGTTGTGCCGGCGAACACGAGCGATAGGAACCAGGCGAGCTTAGCTGAGCCGGAGCGGCCGGTGGACCGATCGGGCAGGCGGAGCGACTGGACGCGCTCGCCGAGCGAGAGCGAACCGCCGGCTGCGGCCGGTTTCGCTGGTTTGGCGACGGGTTCGGCGGTTTGGTCGAACGTTCGTTCGTCGTAAGTCTTCACAATGGTCATTATTGCCCGGCGGAATGGATTCGCCAATCTGAGATACGGGGCGATTGGGGGTGCCTGGAGGCACTCCTGGCGGCGCTTTTCCCGCGTCAGATCATCCGTGGATCACCGCAAATGCCTGCGTCGGAGTAACCGAAGAAGACTTTTTTTCCGGAAGTGAGGCGAGTGCCGGACACATTTGCGTTGGGAAGGGCGCGGCCGTCTCGGTTGCGTCGAGACTAGTTCGATGGGCCTTGTTCGATGGGTGTCGCGGTGGAATGATTGGGCGGATTGGTGCATGGTGTGGACTGGCGGAGCGGATCGAAGGTTGGTTGGCAGTGTTCGTCAGGCACCGATGTCCCCAGGCACCGACGTCCCCGATTCGACGCAATTCACTATTCAGTACGGACACCGATGGCGAACGACGATGTGACGACGAGGCCTTTTTCGGTGGCGGTGTGGCGTGCCGTGCGGCTGCGTTGTCCTGTGTGTGGGCGGGGGCGGCTGTTTCGCAATTGGATTTCTATGTACCCGACA
>JAJDEG010000548.1 GCA_029259895.1 Planctomycetota bacterium | reverse complement strand
TGTCAGTCATCGGCGAAAACAAAGATGCCGTTCGGTTTCGGTGCGGTGATTGCATGCGACGTTGCGGCGATCAGGCTATGGAGCGATGTTGCGATGTTGCGATGCGTTTCGTATTGCTCGCAGTCGCACGCGCCACTCCGGCGTGCGCCATGAGAGTTGGTTCTCGCCTCATGGTTTGGTTTCCATTGGGTTCAATTCGCGCGGCAATCCGTAAGACATCAGCGTGCCCCACGGAACATGTGCGCCGGACGCTCGTTCCGGCCGCTGCTTTTCCGCCACCTTCCGGCAATACGGCATCTCAAGCCCCATCCGGTTATGGTAATGATGGACGATTCGTTCGTAGATCGGCGAGAACCGACCGCGGGACTTGGGCGAGATGGTGCGATAATGATAGCGCCCCTCCACGCTTCTATACGGTTCGTAGGGAACGTCTTCGCCGAGATTGTATTTGGCAGTGTATTCGAAGCCGAGGGCGAGCCGGTTGTCTGCTGCGCCATACAGATCGACTCCTTGCTTCCAGGCCATTTCACACGCCACACCGAGATACCCGAGCCCCATCTGAGTGTGCCCCTGATCTCGCCCACTTTCCTGGCACTGGCCAAACTCGTTGAAATAATTCCGGATGGCACCGTTGCCTTCGCCATTGAGGTAATAGTTCACCGCCCGATCGAACATGGCGCGGTCGTCGAGAAAAATGCCCATCGCCAGCATCGTTTGAATCATCGAGGCGTCCCAGTTGCCATTGGCCGTGGGGTAAAAGTCGCGAATCGCGGGATAGAATATCTCCCGCAGCATCCGCTCGAATCGCTGTTGATCGGCGCTCAGCCAGCCGGCGTCGCTGTGGCGCAGTAGTTCGGCCGCGTTGCAAAACTTCACGCCCATCATGCCAATCAGCAGCTTCGTGTCGTGGCCGGAAACGGATTCCAGCGTCGACGACCACGCATTAAGGATTTCTATCGCCTTCTTCGCGTGCGCCTTCTTTCCGGTCAGGCTCCACGCCAGAGCGTGCGTGTATGCCGCTTCTGAGTCGCGGGTCATTTCCGAACTGCCGCGGTTCGGGTTGTTGTTCGCTCCGCGTACGACGCTGGCCCGCGGTTTCGGCGTGTAGGTGAGCGAAGCCGATCGAGATGACTGCAATTCGTTCCACGCAGTCTTCCACGGCTCCTCGTCGTCGGCGAGTTTCTGTTTGATAAAGTCCAACTCCTCGCGGCTGTGCAGCAGACCGGGATGCGCGAATGCCTTGGCGGGCGGCTCCGCCGCGAGCAGTGGCGCGATCTGGAAAGGGAGGAAGGCGGCGAGAAGTGCGACGGTGTGTTTCATGAGATCATCCTTGCGCAGCCACCGACACCAGCAAGGGAGCGGTGGGAACCATTCGGCTGGATGTCATTTTGCCGTGTCCTAGTCCTTCGCTGTAACGGACGAGGGATAGCGGCGAACTTCGACATTGTTCTTCTGCGGAGCGCCGGGCGTGGAGCGGCCTTGCGTAATGTATTTCTCCAGCAGTTCGTTCATCGTCTTCACCCGTTCGGGTTGTTCGGCGGCGAGATCCTTCGTTTCCCACGGGTCTGTGGCGAGGTTGTAGAGTTCGTCGTGCGGCGCGGATTGGGCGGCTCCCTTTCTCGGCGAGCCATCGCTCTTCACGAGTTTCCACGAACCGCAGCGGATCGCAAAAATCCCTCTTCCACCGTGCAGCACGGTGGCCGGGCGGATCGGTGCGTCGAGCGATTTGCCGGTCAGGGCGGGCAGGATGTTGTAGGAGTCTTCGCCCGCGTTGTCGGGAAGTTTCGCTCCGAGGATGCTGGCCGTGGTGGCGAGCACGTCGGTAAGGCAGATGGTCTCGGCGGACTCGGTTCCCGCCGGAACGCGGCCGGGCCAGCGGGCGATAAATGGCTCGCGGTGCCCACCCTCGTATGCATCGCCTTTGCCTCCGCGCCAGTCGCCATTGGCCAGATGCCCCATCGCGCGGGCGTCGCGCTTCGCGGTCCGGAATTTGTCGAGCACGCCGCCGACTTCGCTGGCGAGTTTCAGCTCGGGCGTGCCGCCACCGCGGAAATCAGACAACCCAGCGCCGTTGTCGCTGGTGAAGATGACCAGCGTCTTGTCGTTTAGCTTGAGCTCATCGAGACGCTTGAGAACGTCCCCGACATGCGCGTCCAGTTCCTGAATATAGTCGCCGTAAATCCCGGCCTGACTCGTGCCGCGAAACTTTGCCGCCGGCGTCACGTGGGTGTGCGGTGCGCAGGGCGTGAAGTAGAGGAAAAACGGCCGTTCGCGATTCTTCTCGATGAAGTCCAGCGCCTTGGCGGTCAGCGTGGTGTCCACCTGATCGTCGACGCGCGGCTCGGCGAGCCCTTCGGGAAAAGCCTTGCCCGAAACGATCCGAAACGCCTCGCCGGGTTTGCGTCCGACGATGTCGTGGTTTTCGACAAAGGCGCGCGAACTGTCGTTGTGGTTTTGCGGCACGCCGAAGTGGTAAGCGAATCCGACTTCCAGCGGACCGGGCGCGAGCGGTTGGTTCCAGTCCACCGACCTGGCCCTGCCGTAGCCGAGGTGCCACTTGCCGATGGCGGCGGTCTGGTAGCCGTGCGCCTTGAGCAGCGAAGCGACGGTCATCCGGTCCTTTTCAATCAACAGCGGATGGCTCGTGCCCAGCGTTCCCTTTTGGAGCCGCGTGCGCCAACAGTAGCGACCCGTAAGCAATCCGTAGCGCGTCGGCGTGCAGACGGAAGACGGCGCATGGGCATCGGTGAACCTCATGCCCTCCCGCGCCAGCCGGTCGATGTTCGGCGTCTCGATTTTGGTGGCGCCGTTGCAACCGACGTCTCCGTAGCCGAGGTCGTCGGCCATCATGATGATGATGTTCGGAGTGGACGATTCGCCGCGCAGTGCCGTCGGCGTCGCGATCAGCAGAGCGGCAATGATCCGGATGAAATGTTTCATTTGAGGATGAATGGACATTCTACTTCACGTGATGAAATGGCGACCCCATCGGCGACGGGTCGTCCGCGATGATAAACAGGAGGTTCGGCCC
>JAJDEG010000547.1 GCA_029259895.1 Planctomycetota bacterium | reverse complement strand
GGAGGTAAACGCGGTCGCAGCAGACTGTCTCGGGAGAGATGGCCTGCTGTGTCAGCCGATGGACGGTGTACAGGCGACGTGTATCCAATACGCGTCGACTGGAGCCGTGGAAGTTTTAGCGGAACGCCTATGAATTGGCGGCGCGCAACTGGGAATACAGTTGGGGCGCCGCCAGTGGGGCATTTTCGCGAACGGCGACGAGGATCGCCCGAAGGTTTGAGGTTCTTGCGGTGGTTCGGTGGTCCGCGTAATCGCGCGCAGGAGGCGCGAGATTGGCGTCCAACCAAGGTTTTTCATGGCGTCGAGGGCTCGCCTAATAGCCCTCATTTTTCTTGCCGCCTGGGTGAATGTGGCCAGCCGCGATCACACCGTCCCAAACCGCCAAATCGCCGCGAGGTCCGCGACTTTCCCGTGGAGGCGTCCCTTTGCCGGCGTTACGTCACATCGACGCGCTAGGAGGCCATATCGGCCTTGAGGGCTATGAATTATCGATGCCAGGCAACGTCGGTCGAAGGATTCGTGCAGCAGCTGGCGTGCAACTATCTGCCTCACGGATACTGGTTCTACGCCGCCGGCTGGCTGCCGGCGGGGAAGGACGCGCAGACGATCGACAAAAAACTCATCCACAAGTACGGCGTCGCGGTCTCGCGCGCATCGCGGTCGCGGCGCAAACAAGCCGGACTGGCCAACGTCCAGTATCTCCGTTTCGATCGGTTCTTCCTGCTATTGGCCACCCACGGGCAGCATCGGTTCTTCGCCGAAGAAGCGGCTGCGGTCCGGGATGCACGGCGCGTGCCGATTCAATTTGCCGGTTACTCGATCAGTGTGAAGCGCGGACAATTCCTGCGCCGAATCGTACCCAACCAGCCGGTGCCGGTCGATGGCCGCTATCGCGTCCGCGTCCGGATCGGCCGCGACCCGTTCACGGAATTGAAGGCGTATTTTTGCGACCGGGCCACGCGCGATTCCGCGGAGCACCTGGCG
Organism: Planctomycetota bacterium; assembly: GCA_029259895.1. Lineage (GTDB taxonomy): Bacteria > Planctomycetota > Planctomycetia > Pirellulales > PLA5 > PLA5. The sequence continues at coordinate 50,336 of JAJDEG010000547.1, read as the reverse complement.
GCGCAACTCTACAGTCTGCCGTTCGAGCCATACGCTCCCGTTCGCCAGCAGGTGCTCAAATTGCTGGCCATCGTGAACAAGCGGCGAAAAACCGCCGGGCTCTCAGCCGTGCCGCTGTCGGCGATTCGCATGCGGCGGCGGATCGTCCGGCCGTTCGCCGCTGACCCGTCGGATGCTCCAAATCACGCGCGCCATCGAGAATACGATGTACGGCCGCGGCGTTTGGCCTCACTCGATAAGAGGTGACACCTCACACGTTTCGCGAAGGCGCTACTCTCGGCGACCTACTTCAGAGAGCGGGCGTTGTTTGTTCGCGAAAGCGACGCCGATAGTTGAAATAGGTCGCTCGGCAACCGCCGCCGCGGCGGGCGAACTCACGGGCCCGTGCTTCCTCGGTGGCAAACGAGCGGTCGGCCCGCAGTTCCAGGACCAGCCGCTTGCGGTGGTTCTCGGGAGCGAGCGGCACGACGCTGGTCCAGTCCATGCCGGCGCGGCGCAACTCGGCGGCGCGAAGATAGAGGCGTAACGACGGTTCGGGAATCCGATGCAGATTAGTGGAGAACCAACGCAGGATCTCCGCGTCGCGAAAGAATTCGCCGGCCTTGGCGTGGACTGCTTCCGCTGTCGGCCGGAACACCAGGACGTGTCCGCGGTCCTGCAGCGCCGCCACGTTGCGATTGAGCGTTCGCCAGTCGTTGGCGATGATGATCACTCGGCTAGCCGTGACAAACTCCCTGGGGACGCCGGATTTTTCGAGGCTGCGGGCGGCCGAATGCCAAGCGACGGTTTTTTGGTCTTCGGTCTGGCACAGGCATTTGAGCAGTCGAATGCCGTGCTTGTCCGAGTAAAGCGAGTCGACATCGTCGATCACGACGAACCGGTCGCGATTGCGGTACAGCGCCAGGTACATGCCGAACGCCGTGGCGTTCCCTTCGAGCCAACAGGCGTCGTCGCGCAACACGCCACGCACGGTGCGGCTTTTCGCCAGGCCAGCAGAGCCGACGAGGATCAGCAGGTTGATGTGGCCGTTGGCGAATGCCGCCACGTATTCTTCGAGGCGCTGGTACGTCGAAATCGTAATGGCTCCGGCCGGCCGTGTGATTTGTTGTCGAGTCATGAATCGATTTTTCAAAGTCGTCCGTTCCCTGCGACCGTACCAGGGCAGAGGGCATGAGTACAAGCACTTTGTTTTCGCTTAGACGGTTAGACTGCGAAGTGCGCTTCCGCTGTGCGGAACGACCGTTTCTTGGCGGCGAACGCTGCGCTGGCGGCTGGATAGAACCCGTCTATCGTGCTCGAATCTGCGTGGACGATTAGACGCCCTTCAAGGGCGCTTGATCGACGACTTCATCAATGCATTCGGCACGTTAGCCATGCATCGAACAAAAGGCATCGACAAACGGTTCGCGAGCGTCGTAAGGTGAGCGTGGAGCATAATGTGCTTTACGTTCCTCACCTTTCACAAGGTATTTGATGAGCGAGAAACCCGCGATTGACTTGGGCGGAAAAGCTCCGGAGAACAACGTGACGAAGCCCGCCGGCGACCTCACCGTGGAGTCGCCGGTCGATCGAATCGTATCGTCGGCACCCAGGCAAGCACTCCAAGCAGACGGAGATCTTTCGGTCAACGAACGAATCGCGGCGTTCCTCATGCGTGTCATTCCCGCCGTAGGATCGAGTTCGTCGGGGCACAGTCCTGCCAGTGCGCTCGTACCTTGGGTCTGCGACGTGCTTTTGTCGGAGCATTCGATCGAAGGGTACGGTCGCGATCTGGCGCACTTCGTGCATCACCTGCGTGGACTGGGTGTCGAGCCGCTGGCGGTGAACGCGGACCACGTAAGGCTTTACAAGGCGGCGCTGCTCAGAGCAGGAATGCGGCCGACGACGATCGCACGCCGCCTATCGGTCCTTCGCGGCGCTTATCAGCAATTCGCCTCCAAGGGGCTCATCTCCTGGGAAACCGCTCAGGCAATCGCGGCTGTCAAAGCGCCGCCGGTCGCCAAGAACACGACGCCGGCGCTGACCAGCAAGCAGGCCGTTGAACTTCTGAAGGCAATTTCCACTGATACGCTTCAGGGAGTTCGAGACTTCGCCATGTTGCAGACGTTTTTCATCACGGGTTGCCGGGTCTCAGCGATCATCGGCGCATGCGTTGGGCATCTGGAGTTTGACGGGGTCGAATATTACCTCAACGTCACGGAGAAGCGCAACAAGAAAGCGCGCAAGATCCTCCTCGATGCGGCGCGGCCGATACTGGTGTACATGGATGCTGCCGGCATCAAGGAGGACATCGAGGGACCGCTGTTTCGACCGATGCGGCGAGACAGTACAGGTTTCAAACGCCGGCACCTCGATCGCAAAACGCCGTGGCGGCTCGTGAAGCGCTACTGTCGAGCCGCGGGCATCGATCCAGAGCGGCTCGGTGCTCGCGGCATCGGCATTCACTCTCTGCGCAAGTCCGCCATCAACGACGCGATTCGCAACGGCGCTCAAATGCACGAGGTCCGACAATTCGCGGGGCACGCGGATATTCGCACCACCGAACTGTATTTCGTGCGCCGCGACGAAGACGCCGCGATGGCGGCGCGAAGAATTCAAATACGGCTTCGCCAATGACCGTGAGTGGTATTTGTTTACCACCTTCAGTCAGAATTGATCTTGCTCTGCTGGGCGGTTGCGCGGCATGTTTTGCCGTGTTATGGATACGAGACTTCGGGAACTGGCTGCCGAGAAATCCGCGCTGCGGGCGGTGAACGAGTGTTTGCGGCGTGAGTTGGCCAAGCTTCGTAGGCAAGTGACCAAACTGGTGGCCGCGTTGGAAGCGGCGCGGCGCAGCGGCAAACATCAGGCGGCGCCATTTCGCCAGGCAGACGGCCCGGCCGCCGAGCCGAAGAAGCCGGGCCGCAAGCGAGGCCGGCGTCATGGACGACACGCCCATCGCGCGGCGATTCCGCCGCCGCGGATCGACGAGCGGTACGACGCGCCGTTGCCGACGGCGTGCCCACACAGCGGCGGAGAGCACGTCAAAGCGACGCACGCGGCCGCGCAGTATCAAACCGAGATTCCGCGACGGCCGATCCACCGCGAGTTCACCGTTCGGGTCGGCAAGTGTCGCGATTGCAGCCGCCGCGTGCAAGGACGCCACGCGCTGCAAACGAGCGACGCCCTCGGCGCGGCGGCCAGCCAACTCGGCCCCGACGCGCACGCCGCGCTGGTCACGTTGAACAAAGGCCGCGGCCTGCCGCACGGCAAATGCCAACGATTCTTTCGCGACCTGTTCGGCATCTCGATCGCGCGGGCCACCGGCGTGCGCAGTTTGCGGCGTACGGCCGAGCGGTCTCGGAACGCGCACGACGAGCTGCGGGCGGCCGTGCGCGGCTCGCGGTGGGTTGTGCCCGACGAGACCGGCTGGCGCGTTGGTGGCAAGAACGCCTGGCTGCACGTGTTCGTCGGCGAGACCGCGACGTGTTATGAAATCGGCGACCGCAGCGGCGACATCGCCGAGCGGTTGTTGGGCGCGGACTGGTCGCACACGATGATTCACGACGGTTGGAGCGTCTACAACCGGTTCACGCAGGCCGCTCATCAGCAGTGCGTCGGCCATTTGCAGCGGCGTTGTCGGGAATTGTTGGAAGCCGCCGTCCGCGGCGCCGTGCTGTTGCCGCGGCGCGTGTTGGCGTTGTGCGACGAGGCGTTCGCCGTGCGCCGAGCGTGGCGCGGCCATCGGCTCAACGGCGACGAACGCGCCGATGCGGGCGATTCGTCCCGCCGTCGTCAATCGCAAAGTGTGGGGCGGCAACCGCATGTGGCGCGGCGCGTGGATCCAAGGCGTTCTCACCTCGCTCTCGGTCACGCTAAAACAACGCGGACACGACGCTCTCGCCTGGTTCTCCGCCGTCCGCCGCTCGCGCCTGCCGCTTCCACTTCCACCATAAACGGACGCCACGGACCGCACCCGCCCGTTCGCCATTCGCTCTCCCGTCGGCCGGTCACGCTCCCGCCGCACAAACCGCCGCTCCCGCCCACGCTTCCTCTCGACCCGCCCGGTCACGCTGCGCGATTCCAGAGGCGGTAATCAAATACAACACCGTTTCAATCGAATTCTTCCGTCGGCTTCGGAGGCCGGAGACCGTTTTGACGTATCGGCAGAAACGGTTTGAAGTTGCGACGACGGCGAAACGTCGCAGTGCTTCCCGTGGTGCTGGTAAATCTGCCGCGATTTGCACTGATCGATTGGGCACTTTGTGGTTGCAACTCCAAGCTGCCGGCGAATCACGTCGGACCGACCTGTCCGCGACATTGACGCCGCTGGCCAAGTCGTCGACTTCCATTCGCTCCGCCACGGCTTCATCACGCACCTCGTCGCGGCCAGCGTTCCGCCGAAGGGCACTCAGGCGCTGGCCCGGCATTCGACGATCACGCTGACGACGGATCGCGGTACACGCACCTGGGCATGGGCGATCTGGTGGAGGCGGTGGGGAGGCCTCGATGGACTGCGGACAGACGATCGTCGCCTGACGCCTGACAGTCGAGCGGTATCGACTTCAAGCAGACCGCGTCCCAAACGCCGATTGGGAATGACGTGTGCTCGATCGTCAAGATATGCGCGGCCAATTGCGCACGAGCCACACGCCGCTTAGGAGGACGCCGATTGGTCCTCCTTCAGTTCGGAGGATTCTCGGTCGCCGGTCGCTGCTTTGCGAAACGCGAACGGCGCCAACCGTCGCAAGAACGTCAGGATCACGTTCTCCGGCTCCTCGGCGGCTTCGGCCTGCGACTTCGCCAATGCGATCGGCGCGGTGCGGCCGTCGCCGGCTTCTTTCGCCAACACCTCGCGAATTCCCGACAGACCGCGGCCGGCGGCCACGACCTCGCGCCAATACTTGACGTGCGTCGACGTCAATCCGCCCAGCCGCACGACTTCTAGGTGGGCGGTGCGATCGGTGTAGCGGACGTGGGCGTCGATTTTGATCCGACCGTTGGCGGCATACTCGCAGGTGACCTCGACCGGCCAGCGGTCGGTCAAGCCCTCCGGCAGATCGTCGATGACGGCGCGGCCGATCGGCACGCACGCTTGCGGCCGCGCGTCGTCGCACTCGACGATCGTCACGCCGATCGACTTCTGGCCCGTAGCCAACGTGACGAACTCGCGCGAGGCCTTGGCCGGAAGCGTCGTTCCCTTCGGTATCAACACCGAGACCTTTTTCTCGCCGGTCAAACCATGTTCGCCGATGACGCCCAGGCTATGCGTGTTCATGTTCACTAGGTGCAATTCCATCGCGGCTCCCGCCCCGCGCCCGGCCGCCAATCGCTGTGCGGCGTACAACGCGGCCCCGCGAGCGACTGCCTCTTCCGGATTGACGCTGATATCCGGTTCCCGGCCGCAATGCGCCCGAATCATGTCGTGGATCACCGGCATCCGCGTGGCTCCGCCGACGAGCAACACGCGGGCGACGTCGCCCCAACGCAACCCGGCCCGCTCCAGGGTCTGCGTCGCGATCGCCGCGGTCCGGTCGACGAGGTCGCTAGTCAATCGCGCGAATTCGTCGCGCGTGATCGTCACGTCCACGCGCTGGTCGAAACGGGTCAGCGACATTTTCGCGCCGCGGTGTTTTCCCAGGGCGATCTTCGCCTTGGCACACTTACCGAGCAATTGGTCGAGGGCCACCGGATCGCTGCGCAAGTCGACGCCGTGGGCTTCTTGAAAGATCTTTGCGGCGTGCTCGACCAGACGCATGTCCCAGTCGTGGCCGCCGAGGGCGTTTTCCCGCGACGTGGCGAGTGTGACGAAACTTCCGCGGTCCATCCGAATCGCGGTCGCCTCGAACGTGTATCCGCCCAAGTCGAAAACCAGCAGGTTGTGCGGGCCGGCTTGAGAACCGGCGGCCTGCATGAACGCTGTGTCTTCCGTATATGCCAGCGCGGCCGCCACCGGTTCGTTGATCAAATCGACCATCCTGAGGCCGGCAATCTTGCCCGCTTCGACCACCGCCCGCCGCTGTGCGTCGTTGAATTCGGCGGGCACGCCGATCGCCGCGGAGAAATCGGCCCCGATCCGGTCGGTGATCAGCCGCCGCAAGTGGTTGAGAATGTACGCCTGAATGACCGCGGGCGGAACGAGCATTCCGCCGATGCGTTGGCAATAGGCGTCGCGCCCCAGATCGCGTTTGGCGCAGGCGGCCAGCCGATTCGGCATCGTGCGGCCGCGCAAGCGTGCCTCTTCCCCGACCGCCGACCGTTCGGCATCGAAGAATACCACGCTCGGCACGACGACTTTGCCCTCTTGGTCGGTGATGATTTCGGAACGGCTCTGATCGTTGACGCAGGCGACAATGGAGTTGGTCGTGCCCAGGTCGATGCCGATGGCTCGCGTAGTCATCGATGGATTCCTATTGGCCGGTAAGGGCGATGGGTATTCGGTATCGGCGACGCCCGCTCGATCGAATTCGAGCCACAGTTTTGGATTCGCACCTCATTTTAATTCGCCGACCGAAGCGTCGCATACGGTGCGCGGATTCGCACGAATGCCGCACCTGCGGATGAGCGATTTGCGTCGCGTCGCGGCCGAGCGCTACCGCCCGAACACGCGATTGACGGCCGCGCCGACGCCCCCCCGGTAGAAACTTGGCACCGCTCGTATGGCGCGACTTCCGATATCGAGCGAGTCGAGCCGGAGGCAGAGGGAATAACGCCAAGAACTTGTTCGTGAGCAAGGCATAGTCAATCGCCCCTCAATCTTGATTGAAGCAAACGTCCACCGGCCGGCCGTCAAAACGATCCCGCAGTCCACAAGCCCATTGTTGGTCGATGGCGTCCGGTGAGTGATCGAGCACGAGCGGTTCGTCTCTTGTTCCGCCCGCTGTACGAAGTTCTGGAGTCAACCGGTTGACCGGCGGCGGCACGCCGTACGCCCGGCGTTCCCCGGCGAGAAGTCGAACCCAGAACTACCGGTGCCGTCGCAAGACTGTCCGCGATAGCGGACTGCGGAACTGCCATCAAGATTAAGCGACGCGCGTCCCTTCACCGGGGCCCTCGCTGGAAGTGCCGCTCGAAAAACGCGAATACTCGGCGCGGGCTTACCACCCCCATCACGTCTCCGCCTGCGTTCAGCACCGGCACGTGCCGGTAGCCACCGGCTACGATGGCCGCCAGCGCTGCGCCCGCGGGATCGCGCTCGTCGAGAACCAACGGGTCCGCGGTCATCACGTCTCGAACGGGGCGATCGGCGATTGCTGGAAAATCATTGGCTACGCGCTCAACAACATCACGTTCCGTAAAAACTCCGACGAGGCGATTCGCATCGACGACCAACAGGCATGACGCATTTAGCCCATGCAGCACTTGAACGGCGCTGGCGACCGAAGTCGCCGAATCGATATGCGCGTACGGTCGCGACGGAATCGTACTCACCGGATCCTCGACGAGGGATTGCGCGATCTCACTCTCGTAGGTCCGTGGATCATAATCACTCAACGGATCGACGAATTCATTGTCGTAACCGCCTGAATCATCCGTCATTTTCAAGCTCCTTCTCGTGCATGCATCCACGGCGCGTTGCCTAACCGTTGCACGGCGACCTGCTGTGGAAAGTACTCGAATAAGTATTCTGCCAACCCGCGTTCCGTAAACATTGCCGTGGGCCGATGGGCATCATCGACGATTACCGCGCAACCGAGATGCGCGCCACGCATCGCTGCGACGGCCTCGCCAAGCGTCGTGGTCGACCCAATGGCGACGGCGTCGCGCAAGGAGAGCTTACGGACGGGCTCATTTTTCAGATCTCGCGTCAGATTCATCGGATCGCCTTTGCGTCGCCAAGTTCGCAGATGTCCATGTCGTGCTTGCTTTAGAGCGGAGCGTTGCGGCTTTCTATGCAGCACATCGCGTGCCACAGGAGGGCGCATCGATCGCGACAGCGACGCCTACGTGATCTCCGTGGCGGGCGCGCGAAGAATGAAGGCCACGCATAACGACGATCGACTCATCAATGCCGCCATGTACCTGCCACACACACGTGCTGTTGTTCTGCGGAAAAACGACACGCAGCGAGCGACCGTTTTCGTGCACCCATCCATGACACGATGGCGTGCGAGCTGTCGCGCACACCGGCGAGCACACCTGTGCGAGGTCGCACGATCCGGCCGCTTAGCGGCATTGTGGATTGGAGTTTAGCGGATCGTCCCGCGTGGCGCGACGACGGACACACTGAACGTAGGCGGTGTGCGGACTTGGCTCAGTGCGTTGCACAGAGCCACACGTTGCGCAGACGCCGACCAAGGGTGCCCAAGATGGTGCCATCAAACTCGCCCTCCGCCGGCACAGTACGCCCCAATTTGCACCCAAGAAACCGCACCACCGAGAGCCAAGAGGGCACCATAACTGGCGACCCCGCTTGATATTAGATAGGCTGTGGCAAGGACTTACGGAAGCCGACGGTAAGGGAGTCGAACTCGCAACCGGTTACGTTTTTGGTTGTTGAACGTGGAATGCACGACGCGTCCGAGCTGCTACCGCGGCAATCATGGCACAGACGACCAAGAACAGACTCGACGGCTCGGGCACTGCGTCGGCAGACGACGGTGACGGTACCGCCAAACCCAAGTGCGATTGCAGCAACGCCAGATCGGCCATCGTCGTCGCGCCGTCGGTATCGAAGTCGCCGGTGATCCAAGTGCTGCCTGTTTGCATACCGAAGTATTTGGCGATCAGGGCCGAGTCCTTTCGATTGACCTTGCCGTCGAGGTTGATGTCGCCGGGCAAGGCGGATACGGACAGGATGTCCTTGCCGGCGGCGAGCTGATTCTCAACGTCGACTCGCTGGACAACGACGACAACGATTTCGACGGCCAAATCACGATTCAGGGCGGCGCCACGCTGGAAGTGAACGTGCCCGGCGGATGGGTGTCGAACGGCCGCCTCCGATTCGACACCGACCCGGCGGCCGGTATCGCCGAAATTCGCGGAACGCCGTTGACGATCGGTTCGGCGGCGTTTGGAGACGAGCTGTTCGTCGGGGGCGCCGGCCTGGGCGGAATCGCCCGCATCGGCGCGAGCACCGAGTTCACCAGCGCCGCCGACGTTCGCGTGTTCAGCGGGACGTTGGTGTTGAATGGACCCTATACGGTGATCGACGGCGGCCAATGGTCCGGCGCCGGGGAACTCAAACTCGACGCCACGACGACGACGATCGCGGGACCGACGACAATGACCGTCAACGTGGTGGATCTCGACGGCGTCAGCACCGGCGCGGACCGGCTGGTGATCAACAGCCCGCTCACGCTTGAGGTCGACGCCATCGACGACGGCGGCTCCAACCAGTTCAACGACGACACGATCGAAATCAACGGTTCCGGGCGGCTCGATATTCAATTGCCCGTCGCGACTGACTACTGGATCATGGCGGGGAATCTGGAATTCTCCGGCGGCGGCCGGCTGGAGGGCCAAGCCGTGCGGATCGCCGGTTCCGTCGCCGTTGACGGAGAAGGCATCGTCGACACGACGACAGTCCGCTTCCTGTCCGACGCCGTCGTGTCGGTTCCGAATGCGACCGATGTGTTGGAGCTTCGGGCGGCGACCTACTACGACGGCGGAACGTATGGCGGGCAAGGGACGATCGTCCAAGCCGGCGAGGTTTTCGTCATTTCCGATACAACGATCGGCGGTACGGTCGAGGATCGGCTGGGCGTGTTCGACTGGGACGGCGCGGCTGCCGACGGCGCGGTGACAACGATCTCGGCGGGCACGAGGTTCGCGCTCAACGTAGGCACTATCGACAGCGGCAATCCAGCTACCGACGGCTTCGACGACGTCGTCGACGTCGACGGTGGGGAGCTAATCGTCAATACCGGGTACGTCATCTATGCTCCCGGTCCGCTGTTCATTCGCGAGCCGTGGCGGATGGAAGGCCAGATGAACCTGACGCATACGCTCGGCCAGACGCCTCGCCTCGCCGGTTCGCCGATGGTCCTGGCCGGGTCGTTGCACGCCAGCGGCGGGCCGGCCGACGTCGATGCTGACTCGACGATGGAAGACGCCGGATACCTTTACGTCGGCCCGACGGGCGTGCTGCGACAGAATGGTCGCTTCACGCAACAGGGCGGCGGCGTGGCGATTGCCGCCGGTGGACGAATGGAGACATACGACGACGCGACGTTCGGCGCGGCCGGCAGCGTCGCCGTCGCCGGCGTGTTGGAACTCAACGGCGATACGACCTTCGAGGGCGGCGACATGTCGGGCGTCGGAACGCTGGAACTGTACGGAAACAGCACGGTTGCCGCGACCTCCACGTTCGACGTGGAAACGCGGTTTCGGGCGTCGAGCCGCACCGACATCCCATCGGCCCGCCAGTTGAATGTCGATGCCGACGGCGTGGTCGAATCGGGTGCCGTGTTCACCGGCTCGGGCGTGCTTCGCAATCGTGCGGGCAGCACGCTCACGCTCAACGACGCGGCCGTCGTTGATCTGGCGGTCGATAACCTAGGGACGCTGCACGTCGGCAAAGTGATTGGGGAAGCGCGAGTGTCCAACTACCGCCAGACTGCCGCCGGCGTATTGGTAATCGACATCGAAGGCATCGCCGCCGGACAATTTGACGTGCTGCACGTCGATGGACTGACAGACCTGGCCGGCGCGTTGAATGCGTCGGCGATCGGCTTCGACGAAGCAGTATTGGGCGAGCGGTTTACGGTCCTGACGTTCGATAGCCGCAGCGGCGCGTTCGACGACGTCGTCGGCACGCCGTCGGCGTCGCTGCCGGGCTTGTTCTGGACCATCGCCTACACGCGCTCCGCCGCCATCCGTTCGCAACAGTTCGAAGTCTGCATCCAGATCGACGACCGACTGGTTGATGGTCGTCGTGCCGGCGATGATAAACCCTCCGCCAGCGCCGTCGAGTTGCAAGTCGGCCGCCGTGGCGAACGTGGCGTCGCCGTCGAGGCGAAGTCGGTAATCGACGGCGAACGTACCGCTGTTGAGCAGGAAGTCGCATAGAATCTCCGCGTCAACCGCCGTGATCGTCGCGTTGGTCGCGGAGACCGCGGCGCCGGTCAGCGTGCCGCTGGCGAAGACTTCCGAGTCGAATTCTATCGTTCCGTTGGTGAGGAACCACGGATCATTGAATTGCGCCGTGTCGGACGCGCCGATCCGCAGCGTGCCGCTAAACGCATCGGCCAGCGGTCCGTCGACGATCAGCATTCTGCCGCCGTCGCCGTCGACGATCAACTCACCTTGCTCGTTGTCGCCGTCCAAATCGAGCCATCCTCCTCCGCGGGCCTCGAGCCGCAAGTCGCGAATGGGTGCGAACGCCTCCGGGCCGACCTCGATCGTGCCAGAGTTGTTGAGCACCTGCACGCCCGCCGGCGTGCCGCTGTTGCCGAAGCGGACGATCCCTGTACCGTAGATTCGGCTCGCCGCGTCGACGTCGGCATCGACGTCGATTTCGGCCACGCCGGCCAACAGCGCGAGCTCGCCGCCGTTTTCGATCGACAGCAAATCGGTATCGAATCCGCGCGCTTGCGACGTAGCCTGGACGGTGACCGATGCCCTTACCGTTCCGTCGGCCACGCCGTCGATCAACGTCAGAGCGGAAGAGGCTTCGTCGACGAGGATCAGGTTGCCCCAGTTGTGAACGTCTGCCCCGTTGCGGACCGTCAACCCATCGATCCCCGCCGTGTTGCCGCTGATGACGCGCGTCCAATCCGAACGGCCGTCGAACACCGCGATATCGCCATCGCCGGGCACTCGACCGGCGTCCCAGTTGCTGACCTCGTGCCAGTCGACCGTTACGCCGCCAAAACGGTAATTGATCACCTCGCCGCGGCCACCCGCCGCGACCGTCAACAGAACGACCACAGAAACGAAAATGTATGCCAAAATGCGCGACAACATTGTTCTTTCCCTCTGATGTGTGCGTGCGCCGTAATTGAACTCCTCGCCACCACATCGTGCTATGCGAAAACGCACGTCATCGCGCAAGTTCGCACGGCCGATCGTCGTGTCTATGCCCGCTCGTTCACTCCCACATGCAAATTCTCCCCCTCCGGACGCCTTCATGTCAGCAGCGTCTGCAGCACTCCGACATCGCAGGGTATGTATATAGTCTGCAAAACTCGCGCCCCAAAGCCAGGTAAGAACACCGCTCGTGGTACGACCTTTGAATTTGGCGAGCCAGGGGGCACGGGAGACACGACGAGATGCCGCTCGCCGATGGACCGCTCCGTTCGCGTCGCCGCGAAGGCCCGCGACTGCGCGCCGGCCCGCATTACGCCGCGCCGCTCCCGAACGACCCTGACCGTCGACGCACGCAATTCAAAGAACAGTAGCAAGTGCGTGTTGCCGCTGACCAACGATCTTCGCGGGCGTCTACGAACGTATCTAGCGAAATGCGAAACGGAGCGACGGCGGGTCCGCGAAGATCGCCTGTGGCCAAGCATGCGACGATCACGCTACGATAGGTCGGTACGCGCACCTGGGCACGAGCGACTTGGTGGAGGCGGTGGGGCAGGTTGGCGGTTAGCTCGCGGCAGATTGTGATCGACCGACCATGCAGATCAAGTGCGACACGGCAGTATTCCCTAGCGCGAAATCGCACGCACCGCGCGGCAGTATGGCGACGCGCGCGTTTGCCGCGACTCAACCTTGCCGAAAAAGCGTAGCGGTGCTGCGAGATGATTCCGTTTGCCGATTGGCATCATATTTGAGGGAAGTTCGGAGTTTGGTTATTGTAAATGGCGTTGTGATGGACGACACGGCGCACGTGGGCTCGTTCCTTCTGCACACCGGAGCATTGCCATGAGCACTCGGCGAAAAGTGGCGCGACGCGATCACCGTTCGAATGCCCGCCGCCTCCGCATCGAACCTCTTGAGGACCGACGGTTGCTCACATCGGTGGGTAACGTGCCGATTCTGGTAATTCTGGTCAACAACGGACCGGGATACGAAAACACGTTTCACCCCGACCACGATCCGTATTTTTATCGCGGTCTTCTCGACGGCAGTGGCGGCGTCGCGGCGCCGGTGACAAGGTCGGCCATCAACTTCTCGGACACCGCGGGCGGCAGCCAAGGACGTTTTCCTTCGGACGCCCTGTTTCCTCACGGAGGAGGCGACGAGTTCGTCATCCACGCCACGGCCACGCTCAACGTCACCGCCGCGCAGGCCGGAGCGTGGACGTTCGGCGTCAACAGCGACGACGGCGCGCGACTGCGCATCGATGGTGTCGACCTGATCGTGGACGACGCATTGCACTCCGCGCGCGATACGTTCGGCACGCGCTCGCTCACCGCCGGAACGCATACGCTCGATCTCGTATATTTCGATCACACGGGCGGTGCGACCGTCGAACTCTTTGCCGCTGCGGGAACGCACACTTCTTTCGGTCCCGGTTTCGATTTGATTGCGTCGGGCGACGGGCCCGGTTTGCACATCACCGCCGCCGGCTTCTCCGTGTCGCATCGCGCATCGACGACGGCGATTGCATCGCTATCCGCAGTCGACGCGCTATTGGCCGAACCGCGTCATAACCTCGTCGATTACTTTAAGGAGAATTCGAACGGCAAGTTGACGCTCGTGCCGGCCACGCTCGGCGAAATCCTCGATCCGCAGGGAGGCGACCTCGTTTACGACGGGATCGTCGGTCCGGTGACGTTTCCCGCCCATACGCTTAGCCCAGAGGCCAAACGCCGGCTGGCAGTCGTCCACGCCGACCCGTGGTTCAACTTTTCCGTGTACGACACAAACAATGACGGCGAGGTGACCGCGAACGAATTGGTAATCATCTCCATTGGCGGCGACGTCGACGCCAGCTATCACAAATGTACGCTGCGACCGGAAACCGATTTCGCGACTGGGTCATTCGCGCGCACCAGCGACGTCGATCCTGCGAGCGGCCGCGTATTCGACATCGTCGAAGGCACGCTCAACGGATCGGGCGCCGCGGCGGCCTACCAACGACAGTACTACGCCCACCGTCGCGGGCTGTACGACTTCTGGACCAGCGCGCAGGCGAGCGCCAACTGCGCGGCCACCAGCGGCACGTTCGCCGGATACCTCTGGGACGGCGCCAACGTGCGGAACTTCAACGCCGATCCCTCCGTCAACGAAGACTACCACACGGACGACGGTGTCGTGCTGCGCGAGAGTTTCGCCGAAGCCGGGGCGGGGCAATTCGCCACGTGGATCACGCTGGCCCACGAAATCAGCCACGTGCTGCACGGCGATGCGCTCGACATCTACAACTACGAGAACGTCGGCGGCGTTGGGGTGGGCTTCTCGCGCTGGGCGACGATGGGCGCCACGCTCAACGTGGCGGGCAGCTTCCATCACGACCCGTGGACCAAGTCGCGGCTGGGGTGGCTCACCCCGACCGCCGCCAGCACGCCCGGCTGGTACACGTTGGCGGCGTCGGAACATGGCGGGAAAGTGCTGCGCGTCCAGCGCAACGCGAACGAGTATTTCCTGATCGAGAACCGCTGGCGGCCGGGATCGTACGACTCGCCGACCAATACGATCAGCCATATTTCCGGGCTGGGAGACTCCGACTACGTGCCGATCGGCCAGACCGCGGCCGGCGTTCCCGATCAGGGACTGGCCATCTGGCACGTCGACGAGACGCGGCTGTCGGCGTTTCGCGGCAACGATTTCAACGCGCCGGCGTTCATTTCCCGCGAGCACTCGGCCTCTCCCACCGCGAACGACGGTTTCTGGGACAACACGTCGAGCGAATTCAACGCCGTCACGTCGCCCAGTTCCGCCTGGAACGACGGCACGGCCAGCGACATCGTGATCACGGACATCTCCGCAGTCGGGCCGACGATGTCGTTCTACCTCGACTTCACCGGCGTTCCGCGCGACGCGCTCGAACCGAACGACAGCTTCGAGTTCGCCCGCAACTTGGGGGCCAGTGATGTCGCGCGCGACGACCTGACAATCCATCGCAACAACGACGATTATTTTCGATTTATTGCGCCGGCAACAGGAACGGCAACGATCGACCTGCTGTTCGACGACGACCTCGGCGACGTCGACATCTCGCTGCACGACGGGACGGATTTCCACAATCTCATTACGTCATCGACCAGCGGCACGGACAACGAGCAGATCGTCGCCAGCGTCGTGGCCAACCAAACGTACTATCTGCGGATATACGGCTACAACGGCGCGGTGAACCCGGACTACGACCTGCGCATCGATCTGCCGGAGCCGCCCGGCGATCGGTTCGAGAACAACGACGATTTCGCCACGGCGGCCGTATTGGGCACGGGCGACCGCGTGGAAAACGGACTGTCGATTCACGTCTCCAACAACGACGATTACTTCCGCTGGTACGCGCCCGACGACGGCGAATTGCAGGTCACGGTCATATTCACCCACGCGGCCGGGGACGTCGACGTGGTGTTGTACGACGGCGATCGGCTACCGGTCGCCAGTTCGACCAGCAGCAACGACAACGAGTTTATTTCGTATCAGGTGACCGCGGGAGAGACGTACTACGTTCGTGTGTACGGCTACGCCGGCACCGTAAACCCATTGTACGACTTGGGGATCAACGGCCCCGCCGTTCCCGCCGATTTCTACGAACCGAACGACGACTTCGAGTTCTCGCGGCGGTTGGGAACCGGCGATCATGTGCTGGAGAACCTCACGATCCATATCCCGAACAACGACGACGTATTTCGCTACACCGCCGCCGACAACGGCGTCCTCACGGTCGATCTGGTTTTCGAGCACGATGTGGGGGATGTCGATTTGTACGTCTACGACGCGCAGCAGTCGTTGCTCGCCACGTCGACTTCGAGCGACGACAACGAACACGTGTCGCTCAACGTCGCCCGCGGCCAGAATTACTACATCCGCACGGTTGGATTTGCCGGCGCGGTGCACTTCGACTACGATCTGGTCGTTGCGGGCCCAGCCGTTCCCGTCGATCGATTCGAGGACAACGACACGCTTGAATCCGCCGCGTTCTTGGGAGAGGGCGACCGCATCGAGAACGCCCTGACGATCGATTCGCCGGGCGACGACGACTACTACGCCTGGATCGCCGCGGCGACGGGTGACGTCAATGTCTACCTGTATTTCGAGCACGCCCTGGGTGACCTTGATCTGCAACTTCTGGACGCCGATGGTGGACAGCTTACCGCGGCAACGTCGACAACCGACGACGAGTTTCTCACCGCCCCGGTCGTTGCCGGCGGAACTTACTTCGTTCGCGTCCACGGCTACTTGGATGCCTTGAGTTCGGATTACACGCTGTGGATCGACGGACCGGAGATTCCCATCGACGAAGACGAACCGAACGACGGTGGCGGTAGTCCCACGCCGTTGCCGTTCGAGGACGGCGCGGTCCGCGGCCGCAGCCTTCATGTCGCCGGAGACGAGGACTGGTACGAGTGGACGGCGCTCGGCGATGGCCAGTTGACCGCAAGCCTGTTTGCCGATGCGACCGATGGCGACGCCGACCTTTATCTCTACGACGCCGCCGACAACTTGCTGGCCGTAGCGTCCACCGTCGGCGATAGCGAATCGCTCGAATGGCAGGTTCGCGCCGGCGAAGTCTATCGGCTGCGCGTCCGCGGCTTCGAGCAAGCCACATTGTCGCAATACGACCTCGTTGCCTACAACGGCCCGATTCAGGCCGAGCGGATTTACGTGGCCGCCGGCGGCGCCATCTACGCGTACAACACCGGCGGCGCGCTCGTCGACACTTTCACCGATCCTTTGTTCTCGACCGGCGCGCTCGGCGACGTCGAAATCGGTCCAGGCGGCCTCATCTATGTCGCGCTCGATGTGGGAAGCAACGCCGGCAGCGACGGCAAGATTCTCGAGTTCACGCCGGGCGGGACGCGCACCAACGAGTTTGCGCTTCCCGACGATCCGTTCACCCGTTCGGCCCGCTATCCCTTTGGCTTCGACGTCCTCGAAGACGGATCTTTTTTGGTCGCTCAGCCCAATCGCGGGCATATCGTGCGCGTCGCGCGCAACGGCGCGGTGCTCGACGATTGGGATGTGAACCCGACGATTCCCGGCGATGCCACGGTGACGACGGGCGGCGTGCTGGTCTGGTCGGACAACAACCAAGGGCAACTGCTTCTTAACCCGGCGGCGTCGAATGGTTATTGGGTCGCCGACGAAGACGACGTGGTGCGTTTGTTCAGCGCGCAAGGAGCGCAACTTGCCGCGCGGCCGGTGTCCAATCCCAGGGATGTCCAACCGGGCCGAGACGGCGGGCTATACGTGACCCGCGACACAACCGTGCCGCCCTATTCCACCGGCGAACTCGTCGCGCTTACGGCCGAGGGTTCCGTGCGGTTTGCGACGCCGATTGCAGGAAGTCCGACCGGCTTGGCGGTCAGTCTCGTCGACTTGCCTAGCAAGATTCCGGGCGGCTTGCCCGACAGCGACGGCGACGGTTTGCTCGATCTGTGGGAGACCCAGGGCTTGGACATCAACGGCGATGGAACGGTCGATCTGAATCTACCGGCGATGGGCGCCGATCCAATGCACAAGGATGTGTTCGTCGAGGTGGACGCCATGACGGGCCGCGCGCCGTCGCTGGCGACGCTTAATCGCGTCGTACAGGCGTTCGCCGCCGTACCGAACAATCTGGTAAACAATCCCGACGGCCAGAACGGCATTAACCTCCACGTGACGCTCGACGAAACGAACATTCCCCGCGTCGCGTGGACGCTTGCGACGCCGAATCCCACCTGGCCGCAAATCGAAACCAACGCTTGGACGCAATTCGACGCCGTGAAGCAGGGCCGCTTCGGCACCGCCGGTCAACGCGTTAGCAGCAATTGGACCAACATTCGCGCCGCACTGTTGCGCGTCTTCCGCTACGCCGTGTTCGCCGACAACTACGAGGCGGGCGGCTCGTCCGGGCTGGCCGAATTGCCCGGCAACGATTTCATGGTCACGCTCGGCGCGTGGCCCACACCCGGCGGCACCGCCGACCAACAGGCCGGCACGTTCATGCACGAGTTGGGCCACACGCTGAATCTGCGGCACGGCGGCGGCGACGATATCAACTTCAAGCCCAACTACCACAGCGTAATGAACTACCACTGGCAATCGCCAAACGTCAACGTGGGTTGGGCGCTCGATTATTCCCGCGCCGCGGCCGGCACGCTCGATGAGTCGTGCCTCAACGAGCCGGCGGGGCTGCAATTCGCCGTCGGCGGCGCCCACGACACGAATAACCATCGTGTGCGGATGAGTCCCTGGCCGCTACAGCTTGCCGACGAAGTTGGTGCCGTTGACTTCAGCCGTGGCGACGCCAATGGGGACGGGAATGCGTCGAACGACACGTGCGTCGCGGCGGACCTCAACGCTGGTTTCGTCGACGCCAATGGCGACGGCGCGATCAACGCGACCGATGCCGCCGTCGGCGCTTCTCCAGGCCAGGGCTTGGTGGGCTACGCCGATTGGTCGAATATCCTGTTCACGTCCAACGCTCATAACGCCTTCGCCGATGGCGTCCACATTTCGCCGCCGGTCGACGAAATCGGCACGTTGGAACACGAATTCCTTTCCACATCGCTGTTGCTCGGCGACCTTAACGGCGACGGTATCGTCGGATTACACGACGTAGCGCTGCTGCAAATGCAACTTGGCAGCGGCGGCGCAGGGCTGTCGGCCGACCTCGACGGCGACGGTGTGGTCGGCCGCCGTGACACCGCCATTTTGGCACAGGAATTCGGCCGTGCTGCAACGGCGTTAGCTGGCTCGCCGTCGCCTTCCGCCCCGCCGATCGCGGCGCTCCCCGTCGTGCAACGAAACGCCGCAGTCGACAGGACGCTCGCGGCCAAAAGTATGTTTGCCGACAATCTCGGCAACGTCCGCAGGCACAACGCTACGCGGGCGCAACGTCAAGGGCGTCTATACGCGAGACGTTTTGGCATCGAAGGTAGCCATCGTTTGCGGATGATCGTCGCAGCCGTGGCCAATGATGAGACGTCCCTGCGCGGCAACAGGTCGTAAATCGCGTTGGCGACGGGTCACGCGGTCGCGAGTGGGCGACACAAGCAAAGAGTCCATCTAGAACGGATGAAGATAACTTGCGAGCAGCTTAATGTCCTGCCGTCCTTCCCGAAGACGTGCCCGCAACGGTGCCATCCGATTCGCGCTAACGGGCACACGGTTTGCGCCAGTTTGCACCCGAGAAACCCCAGTGCCAAACGCAGCGGGGCCGCCGTAACCGGCGTCCCGTTTCCGATCGTCGCGGTGGCCGTTCGTGAATACCCGCCGTGGTCTTGCGGCGAAACGTGATGGGGCCGAGACGAAAAACGAATCGAGTTAATTCGTACGCCATTATGACGGCACTTTCACGAACGTCCAAGCGACGTTTCCTGTTACGCCGCCTGAAATGTTGATCTCGCCGTCGCCAAGGCAATTCGTCCAAACGGCTGCCGTCTCACTCCCCGATTGACACGCCCGGCAGCCCGAGGGAATACGACAATCAATCGCAATCGCATCGCGCAGTGACGGTGGCGAAATGGCGTTCGGGCGAGCGTGCCGTGAATGACGGAGGGCACCTCACCACCGTTCGCCTCACGCATGGATCCCAGCGCCGCAACCTTGCCCTCTGTCCGGACCGTCGGATCTTCGTTCCGTTTCCTTGAAGAGTATGGCGTTGGACTCTCCGAACAAACTCAAGCACCTCGGTCCGGTAAGCGACGACCGTGGACTCGATCGAGAATTAATCGATCGGGACCATCAACGCGCCGGGGCGGTTGCGGCAGCGTGGCGCTTTCCATTTGTCTTGACCTGCGTCGCGTTCTGGAGAAGTTCGCGAACCACCGCCCACCATGAAGGATAGACGGTGTCTCGGTAGGCCGACTCGTCGGGCAACGTCGCCATCAATCGACGATGGGCCGTGCCCAGATTGTGATAAGGCAGCCCAGGGAACAGGTGATGAAGCCCGTGGTATCGCATTCCCAGCGGAAACAAGAATTCGCTGACGACTGGAGTGCCCGTAACGTTCGTCGAGTCAACCAGTTGCTCCTCGTGGGACATCGGCTGGCCGTTGCTAAGGTAGCGATGCGCCGCCAAAGTTCGCATGTGGTTCAAGCCTACCGTGAAAACGGCGAGCAAATAGAGCTGCGGAATCCGCGTCCATTGCGTCACTCCGGCGAAGATGAACAGGAAGATGGCAATGGCCCGCAGGCAACACGCGATGTCCATCAATGCCCATGACCACCGCGGCGCATTGTCCGGAATCGTTCGTCGGTGTTGAAAGTCAATTACAAACGACGATGCACGTTCGAGAACCCACCGCCGCAGTCTCGGATGCACGAACGTCGCGGGAGCCAGTAAGAATCGCAGCGTCACCAAGATCGGTTGCACGAAAATCTGCGCGAGGAAGAAACCGATGCCGCGAAGCGGTCCCCTTCCAAGTGGCAAGTACTCCCCGTCGTCGCCGGTTCCGTAATGGCGAGCGCTATGGTGATCGTTGTGGCTCTCGTAGAAGAAGGAGGGCGTGAGCATTGGGATGCCGGCCAATAGATTCCAGGCAACTTTGAACACTCGCATCTCTCCCCTGCGAAAGTGAACGATTTCGTGCATGAAGGATGCCAGCCGATAAAGGGCGCAAGCCGCAACAAAGAAACACACGATCTGCCGTGCCGACAGCAACGGAGCCGTCAAGTAGACCAACGCACAGCCATACCCGACCACGAGACAGACAATAAAATCCGCCCAATAAAAAGCGGCGTTGCGAACAAAAAGGTCCGCGACGATCGCGCGCGCCTGTGCCGTAAATCGGGACCGAAGGGAGTTGCTCATGGCGGAAACGTCTGGTTTTGGTTTGTCGCCCAGCCTTACGGTCGAGGCAACCGGGAAGTCGGGATTGTCCGTCGCAACGTTGCTGCGGAGTTGTTCTCTCGGATGCAAGGCACGCTACCTTTTGAAAGAAGTGAACACATGTATTGACCCTGGACTATTTGCACCATTGCCGATGCGGGCGCGCCGCGCCACGAACGGCTTCCGCTTTGGGCACACCGCCACGACGTCGTACGTGATGCTCGCCAACCGCCTCCGAATCGCTGTCTGCGCGGCCGCGGCTCGCCGATTCCTGGCGTGTCGCGGCCTGAATGGCCTGCAGCAATTCCGCGAGTCGAAATGGCTTCCGCAGCCACGGCGCATGAGAAAGCGTCGGCATGATCGGGCTCATGCCAGCCGGCTCGCTGGTCGTCGTGACAACCACGGCGACTTCGGCGAGATTCTCCCTGCGCAGCCATTCAAGGTTTCCGTGCCAGTCGAGCGCCTTGTCATCGACGCTCCAGGGCAATTGCCAATCCAACACGAGAACATCCGGTGCGTCCGGTGCCTGCAACGCCGCGATGCACGCCATGCCGTCCTCGACGGCGGCTACGTTGTAGCCACGCCGCGCGAAGAATCCACCAAACACTTCGCATAACTCACCGTCCGCGTCCGCGATCAGCATATTGAGGGGCATTCCTTGAACTCCCGCAAAAGAATTGCTTTCCTGCCTTACGACGTCGTCGCCTCGCATGCGGCGCTGCGTTCCTTCAAGCGTCGATCGTGAACTTCGCGGCGGTCGACGCGCACGCTTAGCGGCGCGTTCACGCCGAGCCGCACGCGATCGCCGTTGATCTCGACAATTGTTACTTCGATGTCGCCACCGACGATGATCTGTTCGCCGCGTTTTCGGCAAAGTACCAACATGACGATCCTCCTGAAAACGTGTCCGACAACCGACTGGAATTGATATGAGCTGAATGTGCTCGCAACACGCCGACTAACTGACCGGCAGGACGACTTCTACGACATTGCAGATTTCCTCGACGCCGCGTAGTCTGCGAACGGCCTCTTGGGCCATTTGTTTGTGGTAATACGACGACACGCGGCCGCGCAACACGAGCACTCCTTCGTGGTGTTCGCACCGAACATTGCGCACGCTTGGACACGTGCTGGCTCGCAGTTGCTGCCGAGCAGCGTCGGCCACGGCGTCGACTCGCCGCGCTCCCCTGCTTTCGACACGGGCTTCCAGTGTGTCTTGGTCCAACATGCCGTGGGCCTCCTGTGTAATTTGGTCAGACGTTGCCCGTGCAGCGACATCGGTGCGACATAATGCCTGCTCCGCCGGGCGAGTGGCGGAGCAGGCTTCGCAACCGCCACGTTGCTACTTCGCGGCGACCTTGATCTTCTGCGTCTTGGCCGCTTCCGTCTTGGGCAGCGTGATCGTCAGCACGCCGTCCTCGCATTCGGCCTTCACCTCGTCCTCCTTCACGGCGGCGGGTAACGCCAAAGCACGGGTGAAGGAGCCGCTGCGACGCTCCATGCGATAAAACGTTATCCCCTTTTCCTCCTTCTCTTCCTGATGCTCGCCGCTGATGCGAATCGTGTTTCCCGAGACCTCGATGTCAATTTCGTCCGGCTTCATGCCCGGCACGTCCATGCGGACCTGCAAGGCGTCGTCGGTCTCGGAGAGGTCGACCGACGGCGAGAACGGTTCGACGGGCCAGTCGCCGTTCCAATCCGTCTTGACGCGCCTCAGCAAATCGTCCATTTCGCGCTGAAAGTTTGCGAACGGATCGCGTCGAAACAGAGGGCTTAGGGCCTTGGAAACGCGCGTAGAAAGTGCAGTCGTCATGGGAAACTCCTTTACTCGATCGACAAAAAACGAATGAATTCGATCCGTTACACAACGGACCTACGTCCTTGGTTTTGGCAACACTGCCGGGCGAGATGCGCCAAGCGGGTGAGCGTTTCTCGGTCGAAGAACGCGAGATGCTCGCGAACGTCGGTGTGACGGAGGACAGGCACGTCCGCGGAAATAATCACCCGCACGAGTTCGTCGCGCGTCATCTCGTCGATCAGCCCGGCGCTCAAGTCGGCGATCGCTGACTTGTCGAGCGCCTCGCAAGGCTCGGGTTCGGCAAAGGAAACGCCGGACGTCTCGGCAATCGACTGGCGGTTTTGGACGGACGCTGTCGTTAAACGCATGGCAGGTTCCTCCTTAGTGACTCGCAACTGCCCTTATCTGGCACAACACAACCGCCAAACCAGGTTTCCGGCGATCGCTACACTTCCCGACATTTCACGCAAACGGGTCATCTCTTTCTCGGCAGCCAATGCCACAGGACGCTCCTTTCACGTTCTTGGAAGAGGTCGTCAATCGGACCGGTCGGAAGCCAAAGCCGTCGCCGCCGCATCGTTCGCCGTTTGGCGCTGCGAAGGCCAAGGGGTGCTCTCGCTCACGGCCGCTTCGCTGCACGGCCTCCGCGGTTCCGCAAAGCCGTTTTCCTTCGGTTCGTGGCCATCGCTGGGCCAAAGTGACGCTGGCCAACAATTCCACGAGCCGAAACGGCTTGTACAGCCAGCCCACGATTGGGGCGTGCTGAGGCACGACAAAGGCGCGAGAAGCGTTCGGCGCGCCGTTGTCCGCCGTCAGGATCGTGGGAATCTTCGCCAGCGACGGCTCTTCGCTCATCCGCGTTAACACTCCATCGCAACCGCCCCAGCGCAAGTCGCGCTCCATGACGAGTACATCGGGCACGAAGTCACGCAACATGGCGATACATTCCAGCCCATCGATAGCGATCTCGGCTTCGTGCCCACGGTTCCACAAGTAAGACTGCAAGACTTCCAAAAACGTCTCGTTCGGATCGGCCATAAGAATTCGCATGTCGTCCTCATTCCTTTTGACGGTCATCGCTCCAGGCGAACTTCGCGCTTTCGCTCGACCACATCCACTGCAGCCCCGGCGATCAGGCTATCCGTCGCGTAAACTCACGCGTCTGAGCCGGGATAAGTGATTCTGGCGTACCGCCCGTGCATCCGAAATCGAGAGATCAACCATTCCGGCATGGCGGATTCCGCCATGTCGGACCGAAGCGGCGACGCTCACCTCGTGTGCATGTAACCCAGCGTGCTAGAATGAGCGGAGTCTCACCGTCGCCGGGAGGATCGCGCAGGGATTGCACGCATGGCGAGAAAGAAAGCCACCAAGCGGAAAACGACGAGCGGCAACGCAACCGCCAAGCGGCGGCGCGCCGAGCATGAAGCAGGCGAAGCGTCTACGATTGCTGCGGCCAAGCCCAGCATGCCCGTCGTTGGCATTGGTGCGTCCGCCGGGGGGCTGGAAGCGCTCGAAGAACTGTTCGAGCATATGCCGGCCGAAACCGGGATGGCGTTTGTCGTCGTAACGCACCAGCATCCCGGACACACCAGTTTGCTGCCGGAACTCTTGGGCAAAGAGACGGAAATGCCCGTCGTCGAAGCAGCCGACGGCACGAAGTTACAGCCCAACCACGTATATGTCGGACCGCCGGGCGGGCACCTGGCGATTCTCGGCGGCACGCTACACAGGATGGAGGCCGACGCGAAAACAGCGCCGCGGCTGCCCATCGATTATTTCTTTCGTTCGCTGGCCGAAGACCAGAAGGAACGGGCGATCTGCATCGTGCTGTCAGGCACCGGAACCGATGGCACGCTGGGATTGAAGGCCATCAAAGGCGATTCGGGGATGGCGATGGTGCAACAGCCCCAGTCGGCGAAGTACGCCGGCATGCCGTCCAGCGCCATTGCGACCGGCCTGGCCGACTACGTGCTGCCGCCGACGGCGATGCCGAATCGACTGATCGCCTATGCCAAGGGACCGTATTTGGCCACCGCAAAGGCCGATTCCGAAGTTCCGTCCGTGCCCGCAGAACCGATGCAGAAGATCTTCGTGCTGCTGCGCGGCCGCACCGGTCACGACTTCTCAGCATACAAGAGCAACACCATCCACCGCCGCATCGAACGGCGGATGAACGTACATCAAATCAATAATCCCAACCAATACGTCCGCTACCTGCAAGAGAATCCGCACGAAATCGACGTCTTATTCAAGGAATTATTGATCAGCGTCACGAATTTTTTTCGCGACGCGGAAGCATGGAGCGCGCTCGGCGCGCACCTCAAAAAACTGCTCCGGTCGCGGCCCGATAACTACACCGTGCGGGCATGGGTTCCCGGCTGCGCAACCGGCGAAGAAGCGTTCAGCCTGGCCATCGTGTTGCGGGAATGCATGGACGCGCTGAATCGGCACATCGACGTTCAGGTGTTCGGCACGGATCTGGACGCTGACGCGATCGAAACGGCTCGCGCCGGACGATATCCCGAGGGCATCGCGGTGGACGTCTCGCCCGCGCGCCTCGAACGCTATTTCACTCACGATGACGGCGCGTACCGCATCCGCAAGGAAATCCGCGAGATGGTCGTCTTCGCGCCGCAGAACGTGATTAGGGATCCGCCGTTTACGAAACTCGACGTCCTCTGCTGCCGCAACCTGCTGATCTACCTGAACTCCGACTTGCAGCGGCGGCTGCTGCCGATCTTTCATTATGCGCTCAAGCCCGACGGCCTGCTGTTTCTCGGGCCGTCGGAGACGGTCGGCACGTTTACGGACTTGTTCGAGACATTCGACAAGCGATGGAAGGTATTCCGCCGCAAGGAAAGTGTCTCGGCGCTTCGCGCGCTGCCGGAGATTCCCGCCCAACCGCTTACCGGCGACGAAGGGGCCGCGGCTCCGACGGCCGGCGCGCCGTATATCAAGGAGGCCCACGTCTCTACGCTGATCGAGCGGTTGCTGTTGGGCCGGTTCGCACCGGCCAGCGTCGTCGTAAATCCCCGCGGCGATATCGTCTACATCCATGGACGCACCGGCGCGTATCTCGAACCTGCCGCGGGCCAGCCGAGGAATAACGTTTTGGAAATGGCCCGCGAGGGTCTGCAATTCGACTTGGCGGCCGCGCTGCGCGAGTGCGTCAGAATAGGAGCGGAAGTCACCCGCGAGGACGTCCGCGTGAAAGCCAACGGCGAATTCGTGCGGGTCAACTTGACGGTGGCGCCAATCTCCGAGCCGGAATCGATTCGCGGATTGCTGCTGGTGACGTTCCGCCCCGCGCCGCCGGTTTCCGCGGAACTTGCCGACAGCGAACGTTCGCGCAAACCCGTCGACGAGGACGAAGGTCGTATCGGGCAATTGGAGAAGGAACTTCGATACCTCAAGGAATCCCAGCAGACGACGCTCGAGGAATTGGAAACGTCGAACGAAGAACTCAAGTCTACCAACGAGGAATTGCAATCGACCAACGAGGAACTGCAAAGCACGAACGAAGAGTTGGAAACGTCGAAAGAAGAGATGCAATCGCTCAACGAAGAATTGACGACGGTCAACGCCGAGTTGCAGTCAAAATTGGACGATCTGTCGCAAGCCAACGACGACATGCAAAACCTGCTCAACAGCACCGATATCGCCACCGTATTCCTGGATGCCGACCTGAACATCAAGCGGTTCACCGACCGGGCGAAGCGGCTGGTGATGCTTCGTCCGACGGACGTCGGCCGGCCGATCTCCGAATTGGCCTCGAAACTCAAGGTCGACGATCTAGCGGCCAATTGCGCCGGGGTGCTCAAGACGCTCGTATCCAAGGAGGACGAAGTCGAGACCCACGACGGCGGCTGCTACTTGATGCGGATCATGCCTTATCGGACGGCCGAAAACGTCATCGACGGCGTCGTGCTGACGTTCGTCGACATCGGACGACTCAAGGCCAGCGAGCGGGCGATCGCCTACTTCCAGGGCATCGTCGATACCGTCCGCGAGCCGCTGCTTGTGCTTGACGGCCAGTTGCACGTCGTTTCCGCGAATCGCTCCTTTTATCGCGCGTTCCAGACCAGTGCGAAGCAGACCGAAGGGGAATTGATCTACGAACTCGGCATCGGCCAGTGGGACGTTCCGCGGCTCCGCGAACTGTTGGAAGAGATCCTGCCCAAGAACGAGGAATTCGAGAATTATGAAGTCGAGGCCGAGATTCCCAAACTCGGCCGCCGCGTCGTGCTTCTCAACGCGCGGCGCTTGCAGCAAACGGCGGGCGCGCCCGAACGAATCCTGCTGGCTTTAGAGGTAAAGGTGAGCACATAATGCGGAGAGTGAGACCGGACGGCGCGCTGTCGCATGCAGATCGACGCTCGCGACAAAACGGAGAAGGCGTCGATTCCTGAATTGACGGTTACTTGCGTTGCACAGAAAGCCCCCATGCGCGAGAAGCAAAACGACGATGGAACCCAGCGAGCGACCGCGCTTCGCCACCGCGCCGAGCAGTTGCTGCGCGCCAAGCCGGCGGATAGTCCGACTTTGCCGACACAGGACGTGCAGGCGCTCGTCCAAGAACTGAATGTCTACCAGATGGAGTTGGAGATCCAGAACGAAGAGCTTCGCCAGGCCCAGGTGGAGCTTGCCCACGCTCGCGATCGCTATGCCGACCTGTACGAGTTCGCTCCCGTCGGGTACGTGACGCTGAATAAGGATGGCAAAATCGCCGAAGCCAACCTGACGGCCGCCACGATGCTGGGCGTCGAACGTCAATCGCTGCTGGCGAAGAACCTCGCGAGCTTCGCGGCCCGCGGATCTCAGGACGACTGTTACCTGCACCTTCAAGCGGTCTTTTCCAGCGAGGCGAAACAGACGTGCGACGTCGAGATGCACAAGGCCGACGGCGCCGCCGTGGTCGTGCGGCTGGAGAGCATCGCCTTTGGTGCCGAGCACGAGCTCCGCTGCCGAACGGCGCTCGTCGACATTACCGACGCCAGACGCGTGCGGCGGCAACTTGAAGAAAGCGAACAACGGTACCGGCGATTGACCGAAGCCGTGACCGATTACATTTATCGCGTGCGAGTGGAACATGGGCGGGCCGCGGAAACGACCCACGGCGCGAACTGCGAGGCGGTGACCGGCTATACGCCGCGGGAGTTCGCCGCCAACCCGCTGCTGTGGATCGCGATGGTCCCGCCCGAAGACCGCGCCGTCGTCGAGCAACAAGCAACGCGCATTCTGTCGGGCGAGGACGCAACGCCGATCGAACACCGCATTTGCCGCAAGGACGGGGCGATGCGCTGGGCGCTGAACACCGTGTCGCCCCAACACGACGACCGGGACCGCTTGATCGGCTACGATGGCTTGCTCCGCGATATCACCGAGCGCAAAGAAGCGGAAGCGGCGCTCAACCAACTCAACGCGGAACTGGATCGGCGCGTCAGCCAGCGCACGCACGAGATTACGCTGCTGGCAAAAGCGATCTCGCATCTAGGCGAAGGCGTAATGATCACCGGTGACGATTTGGATTGGCCGGGGCCGATTATCCTGTTCGTCAATGAAGCCCTATGCCGCATCACCGGCTATACGGCCGACGAACTGATCGGCCAGTCGCCGCGCATGCTCCAGGGGACCGGCACCAGCCGCGAAACGCTGGACTACATCAAGCGGGAATTGACCGGGGGCCGCTCGTGCATTGCCGAATTGGTCAATCAACGTAAGGACGGCGCGCCGTACGACGCCGAACTGTTCATCACGCCGCTTTGGGACACTGCCGGCCACCGCACGAACTTCGTCTCAATCCATCGCGACATCACCGAGCGTAAGCGCGCCGCGAAGGCGCTTCGCGAGAGTGAAGAGCAGTTGCGCGCCATTCTGAACACGGCGACCGATGCGATCATCACGATCGACGAGCGCGGCATCGTGATGTCGGTAAATCTGGCCACGGAGCGCATGTTCGGCTACGCACGGGACGAGCTACTCGGGCGAAACGTCAACATGCTCATGCCGCGACCCTACCACGACGAACACGATGGTTACATCGCCCGCTATCTGCGGACCGGCGAAGCCCGGATCATCGGCGCGGGCAGAGAAGTGGCCGCGCTGCGCAAGGATGGCTCGACCTTTCCGGCGGACCTGGCGGTTAGCCAGGTCGATCATTTGAGCCTGTTCACCGGCATCATCCGCGACATTTCACGCCGCAAGAAACTTGAAGCGCAGGTGCTGGAAGCCTCCGTTGCCGAACAACGCCGTATCGGACAGGAACTGCACGACGGCACCGGACAGGAACTGACCGGCCTCGCCTTGTTCGCCGGCACGCTGGTCGAACTTCTCGATCATACTCCGCGAAAAGCAACCGATCCAAGCGGGCATTGGCTCCTTGACGAGGCCGCGTTGTCGCGCCTGCGTCTGACGGCCGGCCGGCTGTCGGCGGGGCTGGGCGCGACGAATCGCCACGTTCAGCAACTCTCCCACGGCATCATGCCGGTCCAGATCGCCGCCGAGGGGCTGACGTCCGCGCTCGAGGAACTCGCCGCCGCGACGGACGCACAGCAAACGATCGCTTGCCGCTTCGAGTGCCCCGCCGCCGTCGCCGTGTTCAATAATACCGCGGCCACCCATCTGTATCGCATTGCCCAGGAAGCCGTGAATAACGCCTTGCGGCATAGCCGGGCCGACCAGGTCGTTATCTCTCTCAAGCAGGCCAACGACGAGATTGTTCTTGAGGTGAGCGATAATGGCGTCGGATTGGACCCTGTCTCCGTAGCCCGGCGGAATCTTTCGGGAACAAAACACGGTTTCGGCTTGGAAATCATGAATTACCGCGCCGGGATGATCGGCGGCACGCTCCGCATAGCGCGACGTCCCGAGGGCGGCGTGTCGATAACATGTACCGTTCCACTGCCGAGGTAGCCGATCGTGGCGAATCGCCCACCGCCCGCGAGGATTCTGATCGTCGACGACCATCCGCTGGTTCGCGAAGGGTTGGCGCTGCGCGTTTCGACGCAGCAAGACCTGCAAGTGGTGGGCGAGGCGGCGACGGAGGAGGAAGCCCTCGCCCTCGTGAAAGAAACCGGCCCCGACCTGGTCATCGTCGATATTTCTCTGAAGAGTGGGCACGGTATCGACGTAATCAAGCAAGTCACGTCGCGCCACCCGGCCGTCAAGATGCTGGTAGTTTCGGGTTACCAAGAGTCGCTGTACGCCGAACGCGCTTTGCGGGCCGGCGCGCTGGGCTACCTGAACAAACAGGAATCGAACGCCAAGTTGCTCGATGCGATCCGCGCGGTGCTTGCCGGAGAACGGTACGTAAGCCCGGAGATCGCCAAGCGGCTGGTCAGCCAGGCGCTCGGCAGAGCGGACAAAACGAAGTCGCCCGTAGAGCAACTCACGGACCGCGAGTTGGAAATCCTCCGCATGATCGGCGAGGGACTGACCAGCGGCGTGATTGCCGAAAAACTTCACCTGAGCACGCACACGATCGACACGCACCGAGAAAACATCAAACGCAAGCTCGGCGCGAAAAACGCCGCCGAATTGAGCCGCCAGGCCGTTCAGTGGGTGCTCGAAAACGGGTGATGTCGTTTCAGCAACGGTCGTCCGCAGTCCTCTGCCGAAATAGCCGATGGGCGGCGGCGACGTACGTGCGCATGCATGCTAGCGCTGCGACGTAAGGAGCGTCGATTCGCAGGCCGGTCGTTCGGTGTGGTTCATCGCTCAAGCGTGAAGCCCGCCCAGGTCAAGTAACCGCCCAGCACCAACGCCATGCCGATCCAGATCCAAAACGCCGAGCCATTGAGGAGCACACCGACCGCCCGTTGCGGCACGGCCGGCCAGCCGATGCGGACGACGCCCTTCGCGATGGAGAGATATCCGAACACCGTAATCATCCCGCGCCAATTCCACTCCCACACGCAATGGCCGACGGCCATCGCGATTCCCGTCGCGAGCGCGAGCAGCCCGCTCAAGAACACCAACGAACGACTAGCGAAAAAGTTGTCGACGACCCGCGACATTTCCCGACGGCGCACGGCGAATACGGTCGCCACGATCAATAGGTAGATGCCCAGCAGCTTGGCGAGAAACAGCGAGAGTTCCATGGCGGTCACGGGGGCTTGAACGTGCGGGGCTCGCGAATCAACGGATACGGTGCGGCGACCGAACGGAACGATCTTCTTGCTACGCTTTATCCGGCGAAGCCGCGATGATGTCGACGACCAGCGGATGCTCGATCTGCACGAAATCGCTGTACCGCATGCGAATCGCCTCCGTATGCGAGTTTCCCTGGAAGAAGATGTCCTCGTGCTCGGCCAGCGATGCGTCGACGACCGTCTTCATGCCGAATTTCGCGCCAAACGGCGGCAGAATCCCGAATTCGAAATCGGGGCAATGTTCCGCGATTTCGACTTCCGTGGCCAATTGAACGTCGGCACCGCCGAGGGCTTCCGAAACGCGCCGCAGGTCCAACGTTCGCGTGGCTGGCAGTACGGCGACGACGTGAGCGAAGCCGCTATCGGCCCGCAACAAGACGGTCTTGGCCACGTTATGGCCCGGCACGCGCAACGCCGCGGCCAGATGCTGCGCGTCGAACGTCTCTTCGTGAGGGTAAAGCTTGTATGCGACGCCCGCTATGTTCAGGATGTCCGTGGTTTTCATCTTGATTATCCTCTTGGGTTACAAATGCGTTCAGCCAACCTCTTCGACGCTGGACGCTTCGGACAAGAACCTCGCCGCGTCCTCGGGAAGCACGGTATTGATCGACATACCGCTTCCCAGCTCGAATCCGGCGGGCGTGGTCAGCCTCGGCAAGATCCGCATGTGCCAGAGAAAGTATTCCTTGCCTTCGTCGCCCCGTGGCACGTCGTCGATCGTCAGATTGAAGGCCGGATTGCCCAACGCCGTGTGCAACTTGAGCAGCACGGACTTCAGAATGGCGGCGAGACAGGTAAAGTGTTCCATAGCAACCAACTGAAACGACGCCTGATGCTGCCGAGGCACGATCCAGGTTTCAAAGGGCGTGTGACTGGCAAACGGCAGAAACGCCACGTAGTGCTCGTTCTGAGTCAGGATGCGCACGTTCGCATCCAACTCGCGGTGCAGCATGTCGCAGTACAGGCACTGGCCGGTTCGATCGTAGTATTCGCTGGCCTCGAAGTGTTTCATCCGCAGCAAACGCGGGACGACCGGCGGAGCCAGCAATTGCCAGTGCGGATGGGCCAGCGAGGTTCCGGCCTCGGCACCGTGGTTCTTGAAGATCACCACGGTCTGAAACCGGCCGTCGCGCATGAGATTGCGATAGCGTAGCTGGAGCGTTCGCAGCAGAAGCACGACTTGCTCGGTCGGTTGCTGCCCGAGAAACAACGAATGATCCGGCGACTCGATAATGACTTCATGGGCGCCGCATCCGCCCATGAATTGAAACGCTTGATCGTCGTGCCGGCGTTGGGGATTGTCCTCGATCGTTAGTGCCGGGA
Organism: Planctomycetota bacterium; assembly: GCA_029259895.1. Taxonomy (GTDB): domain Bacteria; phylum Planctomycetota; class Planctomycetia; order Pirellulales; family PLA5; genus PLA5. The sequence continues at coordinate 18,263 of JAJDEG010000547.1, read as the reverse complement.
ATCTGTTAGGCACGACGCGAACGCGCCACGCGCCCGAATCGCGAACGGCGTAAATCTCGGGCGGCGTGAAGGCTTCGTTGCCGGGGCAAAACGGGCAGCCCGCCGCACTTGCTGGCTCGCTCGGTTGAGTTTGCAGCGATGCGTCGGCGTGCGGCCGTAATCGCCGCGACGGGGCGAATACCACCCAATCCGAGGTCGTTTCGTCGAATCGCATGACCGACATTGCGTCTTCCCCCGGGTTGCCGGCACGAACGCGCTATCCTGTTGGAGTATGGGCATACGTCGCGCCACCGCCCGATTGCCTATGCGCGGCCCGCAGGCGCTGCGGCCGCATAGCGGAGCGTGGCCGCCATCAGCCCACCGCCTGGAACGTATCCGGAGCCAACCGTGGCCACGGTTCCGCCATGCCGTACGACTGCGGCCGCCGCGGCATTCACCAAGTCTTCACTGTCTGGCCGACGTTCTGCATCGATCCGCACGTGATCCGTATCGGAATCGAAAAGCCCCCATTGGCGCACGCTAGGATCTATGAAAAGTGTTTCGACGAGACCACGGCGGGCGCAACGCACGATTTCTTCCACATGCTTTTCCGCGCGGCCGGCCGTAGCATTCTTCCAATAGTTGTCGATGTCGGTCTGCCAGCGCTCGTCGAGCGACGAGGCGAGCAAGTCGCCCGCCCGCCGGCAGAGTTCCTGCGACGACAGCCGGTCGGGGTTACCGGAAACGTGCCGCTGCCACAGCCGCGACGAAGTATTGGCTTCGCTGTACAACGGAAACAGGTAATCCACACCGGCGAAGATCAACGGCATCCGCGAGGCGTCGACGACGCGATGCACGGCGCGATTGACGAGGCGAAAAAAGGCCACGATCTCCGCTTTCGCCGCGTCGGCCGCGCCGCCCTGCCCGTGAAAAACGACGCTTTGCTTTCCCGGCAACTGCGGCGACGCGGAATGAGTTTGCGATTGTTCCTGAGGCTCGTCGTAGCCTAGCGCCCGTAATCCGTGCCGTGGCATCTCTGACACTTCGACTTCCTGTATCTCGTTCGATAGCCCGCGCAACAGGCGAACTCGGTTCTGGCTGACGGCCAGCAACCAATACGGCGTCATGCTGTTAATCGACGCGATGAGTGGAATGACATTGAACTCTCTTCCGACCAGCGCCAACTCGTTGCAACCAACGCGGAGGTGATAACTTTTGACGCCGTCCGCGTCCACAAGAACCGCTACGCTGAGCCCCTCGTCCTTCCAGAAGTCACTTTGATCGACCAATCTCGTTGCCGCGGCGAGGAATACCTTTATGCCGTCCTCATCCATGCCTCGCTGCAACAGCGCTGCTTTGAGGTCTCGTAGCAGACGCTTCAGTCGCATGGGAGCTTGTTGATTTTGCTCGCCCGGTACGTGCGTCGGGAGATGGACGGAAGCGAACCAACCACCGTGCTTGGGCTTGGCGACCAGTTGATGGATGTCTGCGAACGTGACGTCGTTCATCGATGTTCTCCTTAGAGCCCGCGAACAGAACCGCGAGTATCCGGCTCGATTATCGGGTGTTTTGACGCTAGCACGGGTTCTGTCCCCAGGCTACTAGCCCGAATACCAAAGACACTTAATCACGGAAACTCATAAGGCCACGTTAGCGATTGATGCAGCCAATTCTCGTAAAAGATCCGCAGTCACCAATCGGCCAAAGTGCGCGATGCCGCGCTCCATCCGCGCGTGTGCGCACAACGGTGCCTTTCCGTGGTGACTCCAAAGATCATGGTTTACCGACATCTTGCCGCGTGGAGTCGAGTTGCGATACTTAGACCGTCACTGGTCGTCTCGTGCACTTGGCAGACTACGCACGTGCCGTACCGATGTTTTGAATCGACGTCGGTTGCGGCTGGCCTGCGACGCCGTCCGCCGCAACGACTGCACCGTCGCTATGAAGGCGTTTTGCAACTGGCTGGTCCGCGAACGGCGGCTGGGGCACAAACGGCTGGCCCTTTCGCGGCGACTCAACGCCGCGAGCGACGCGCGGCTCAAACATCACTTTCTAGCGGCGCGGAGGGCGTGGTTAAGGCCTCACGTCGGCATTCGCGTGATGCACTAGTCAGAAGGGCAAAGGAGCCGTGTGCCCCATTTCGCGTCGCATGTCGAGCACGCCCTGACGATAAACTCGATCGGCGTCCGATGCGCCAAGCCGCGCGCCGTTGCGATACCGGCTCACTTCGACCAGCATTCGATTGTGGCGGGTCGTCGCCAAATAGTCGCGACGACCGCGGTCGTAATGCAGGAACAGCCCGCGCGTATTGCGAGTTTCGTGGCCACGGCACACGTCGTGGTCGTTGTCGTACTCTCCCCAGCAGATTGTGTTGTGCTGCGTCGTATGCACGCCGTAAAAATAGCGGCCGTAGCGTCCGCCGCGCCAGATGCTCGGCACACCGGCAATCTCGTCCTCTTGCTCGGTACCCAAACTCCGTCGCGGTGGCACGGGCGATGGCGCGGGCGTCGACCCCGGCTCGCGCCGTGCTGGCGGCGGGTCCGGGCGACGCGGCCTATCGGGCGTCAACACGGCCACCGGAACCGCCGTGAACATAATCCGTTCGACGCGACCATCACGTTCGTGAAAGATGGCACGAACAAGTCCAACCGGCGCGCGTTCCATTCGCAGGTCGATCCACGTCTGATGCAAGCTTCCGTTGTCCTGAGTGAGCGCAATCTCACGGCGAACGGGCTGCCCATTCGGTCCCGGCGTACGCGACATCACACGCCTTGCTACACGCTGCTGAATCTGTCGAACGAAAGCATCGTAGGTTTCGCACACCGGTACATTCCACATGAATGTGCGCGTTCTCATCGTCGTGTCTCCTATTATCTATGGCGACGGCAACACGCGGTCAACGTACACCGACAATTCGCTTGCACTGCTGTTACGCGCTGCCACGTTACTTACTCCATCCAGCGATGAAATGCAGCAAGTCTTGGGCCACACGTACCGCGCGTTACCGGCTGCGATTCAGACGTGTGCAATTATTCGCTTACGCAAATAGCGCGCGCGTCGGGGCGCGCAGCGTTGGCGGAGCGTGTAATTGCAGCGAACGGCGTACGCGGCGAGCCCCGACATAGTTGAGACAGAAACGACATTCACGCTGGCCGATCGGCCGGGCCGGAATATGACCAGTTCGCTCCAACACCACCCGATCGTGTTCCAACAACGCCGTGGCCCATCTATGCGTCGCCGGATTGCCATCGACCCACCGCGCGAACGTCCCATGCAGGCGCGGCACGTACCAGATCCGATTGCCGGTGGGCAATTCGCGCGAAATGCGGCACTGCAACCGGACTTCGACAGGTGAAACTCGCGGGAACCATCGTTTGACGCACAGCGGGCCGAGTTTCCAAATCTCACGGCTTTCACCGCCGTCAACAGAGCCACCTGGCGCCGCCAAGTTGCTCTTTATTTAGTCATCCGACAAACCAAAAATCTTAGTCTGGCAGGCTACAGGATTGGATTTCTGCACCATTCCCGCCACGGCTAATTTTATCGCGTGTCGTCTGGCAGCACAAGAATGGCGGAGCAGAACGATTCGCCAACCTGGTAGAGCGCGAACTTGATGCTCGACGAGCCGCCGTTGATCGTTAGCCGAGAGGTGAAGTCCGTAGACGTCGGAGTCACAGTTTCGCGCTCCGCAGCCTTAGGGCGTTGCTGATGACCGAGACGGAACTTAGGCTCATCGCGGTGCCGGCGATGATGGGGCTGAGCAGCAATCCGAAGAACGGGTACAGCACTCCTGCCACCACCGGAATCCCCATCGCGTTGTAGAGAAAGGCAAACGCCAGAGAGCTTCTCAAATCGGCCCGCAGGGGACCGTCCGCCGATTTGAAAGGCGAACGTTGATACACCGTCTTGGGGCGAGGGAGGCTTTGCCCAATAATTCAGCTTTCGCCACAATCGGTTGCGATAGCACCGCGCGGTAGCCTCTGCCTTTCGGAGCAGCGGGCGATTTTTTGGGCAAAGCCGGTGAGGGAGCATACCGCCTTTACCATCCAGATCGCTACGCGGTTCGCACGCTTCGCGCTATACTTAAGTCTTTTGCTCTTGCTAGCCAGACGGGTCGGGAGCATCAGGAGCGTTAAGTGCGCGTACCAGACATTTCAGGCACGTTATTGCGGCTGATGTCCTGGCGACGGTCGGCGGATTGGGAATCTTCGCAGACTAGCCAAACGGACGAACTGCCGCTACGTGCGGAACTCTTCAGCATCGATCATCTCGGGCGCCACGCAAAGGAAATCGCGGCGTTGCACCAACTGGCCGGTGGTCAGGCCCGCGATCAACTGTTGCCGCGGCTCGACGAGAACGAGCGCGTGCTGTTCGAGACCTACGACATCGTGACGGCGGCGGCCGAGCAAAATCGCCGGATTGAGCCGGCCGCCGAATGGCTTCTCGACAATTTCTACCTGGTCGAAGAACAAATCCGAGCCATCCGGCGTCTGCTGCCTCCATCTTATAGCCGCGAGTTGCCGCGCCTGGCGAACGGTCCAGCCGCCAGCTTTCCACGAGCCTACGGCATCGCATTGGAATTGATTGCGCACGTGGATGGGCGCGTCGACGACGCTAGTCTCAATGGCTTCATTGCCTCGTACCAGTCGGTGGAGCCGCTCAAGCTGGGTGAATTGTGGGCGCTGCCGCTGATGCTGCGGCTGGCCCTGATCGAGAATCTGCGGCGCGTTGCCGTGCGGATTTCCTCCGCGCGCCGCGACCGCGACCTAGCCAGCGATTGGGCGGAGCGGATGGTCAGCGTCGTTGAGCAAAAGCCCACGGACTTGATCCTAGTGCTGGCGGATATGGCCCGCGCCAATCCGCCTCTGTCGGGGGCGTTCCTGGCAGAACTGACTCGCCACTTACAGGGTCAGAACCCAAACTTCGCATTTGCCAATAGCTGGCTTGAGCACCGCCTGGCCGATCAAGGATTGACGACCGAGCGGTTAGTGCGCACCGAAGGCCAGGCACAGGCCGCTGACCAGGTGTCGATCGGCAATAGCATCAACAGTCTGCGGTTTTTGAACGCCCACGATTGGCGCCAGTTCATCGCCAAGCACAGTTTGGTCGAGCAGACCCTGTCAGGCGATCCCGCGGGTATTTATGCGCAGATGGATTTCGCGACGCGCGACCGGTATCGGCACGCGGTCGAAGGCATCGCCCGCCGCAGCCGGCTCACGGAGTACGAAGTGGCTCGCAAGGCCGTGCAATTGGCCGAAAATCAAGCACGCGAAACGCCTGCTAACCGCGCGGCGCACGTGGGATATTTTCTGATCGATCGTGGTCGGCCCGTGCTGGAGCGCTTGGTCGACATGCGGCTCTCCGTGTCGGTCGTATTCGATAAGCTGCGGCGGACGTTTCCGCTAACGTGTTATCTTTCCGGAATGACGCTCGTGACGCTTGCGGCGACATTTCTTTTCATTTCGTGGACGCTGCGAAGCGATGCGGGTTGGCTCGCCGTGGGGCTGTTGGCCGTGCCAGCGCTGATCAGCGCTTCCCACTTGGGGCTGGCGCTCGTCAACTGGTTGGCGACGCACCTACTCAGCCCGCAATCGTTGCCGCGAATGGATTTTGAACTGGGCGTTCCGCCTGAGCATCGCACGCTCGTGGCGGTGCCCACCATGCTCACGTGCGCCGCTGGCATCGAGCATTTGCTCAACGGGTTGGAGGTCCGGTATCTCGCCAATCGCGATCCGAGTCTGCACTTTGCCTTGCTGACGGACTTTACCGATGCCCCGGCCGAATCATTGCCGGCGGACGCGGAATTGGTGGGACTGGCGCGGGAGGGCATCGAGCGTCTGAACGAGAAATACGCCCACATTCGCGGCGATATTTTTTATCTCTTTCACCGCGCGCGCCGTTGGAACGATCGGGAAGGCGTGTGGATGGGCTACGAGCGCAAGCGCGGCAAACTAGCCGATCTGAACGCTCTGTTGCGCGGCGCGAACGACCGATTTGCGGTCGTCGTCGGTCAGACGGACATCCTGCAAGGTGTGCGTTACGTCATAACGCTCGATACCGACACGCAGTTACCGCGCGACACGGCGCGGCTGATGGTAGGCACGCTCGCGCATCCGCTCAATCGACCAGTTTTTGATGACCAATGCCGCCGCGTCGTTGACGGCTATGCGATCCTGCAGCCGCGGGTCGGCGTCAGCTTGCCCAGCGCGCAGCGCTCGCGGTTCGTAAAATTGTATGCGGGCGATCCGGGCGTCGATCCGTATACGCGCGTCGTGTCGGATGTGTACCAGGATTTGTTTGGCGAGGGCTCGTTTATCGGCAAAGGCATCTACGAAGTCGACGCCTTCCAGCGCTGCTGCAGCGACTTTCCCGACAATGTAATCTTGAGCCATGACTTGATTGAGTGCGCCTACGCACGTTCGACACTGCTCAGCGATGTGGTGCTTTACGAAGAACATCCTGCGGGATATGGAGGGGACGTCGCCCGCCGGCATCGCTGGATGCGCGGCGACTGGCAGATCGCTCCCTGGGTCTTGCCGTGGGTGCCCGGGCCATCAGGCCAGCGCGTCCGGAACCCAATCTCGGCCTTGTCCCGATGGAAGATATTCGACAACCTGCGCCGTTCCCTGGTACCCGTGGCCATGCTGCTTCTGCTCGTCATCTCTTGGGCGTTGTCAGCGACTATGGCGGCCGCCTCGCTGCTGTTTTTAGCGAGCGTGGTCGCGATGCCGCCCTTCTTGGCCGCCGCGGCGAATCTGCTCGGCAAGCCTGTGGACTTGCCGCTGGGAATACATTTGCGAGCGACCCTACAAACGTTGCGGCGGTCTCTAGCGCACGGCATGTTCGTGTGCGTCTTCTTGCCTTACGAGGCATTTATTAGCGCCGATGCCATCGTGCGCACACTGGTGCGCATGATTTGGACGAAACGGCGGCTGCTCGAATGGAAGACCGCAAGCGATTCGGAACGAGGCGCCGACGGCAACCTCGATGAAACCTTCCGCTCGATGGTTTTCGCGCCCGCGCTGGCCGCCGGGGCATTACTGGTGCTGGCGTTTTACGATCTCCCGGTATTAGCCTATGCGGGACTTTGGATCGCCGCCTGGATTGCCTCGCCCCTGGTCGCCTGGTGGCTGAGTCAACCGACTCCGCGGCGGGCGATGGAGTTCTCGGCAAGCCAGCGGCATTTTCTTGAAAAGCTGTCGCGGAAGACGTGGCGGTTTTTCGAGGACTTCGTCACGGCGGAAGACAATTGGCTGCCCCCGGACAACATCCAACAGAATTCCGGTTTGGAGGTCGCGCCGCGCACCAGCCCGACCAACATCGGCATGGCGCTGCTTGCCGACCTGGCGGCTTACGATTTCGGCTACTGCTCGGCCGCGCGGCTGCTGGCACGGACGCAGCACACTTTGGAAACGCTGTCGCGCATGGAGCGCTATCGGGGACATTTTTACAATTGGTATCACACGCGGTCACTGGCGCCATTGCACCCGCAATATGTTTCGACGGTCGATAGCGGCAACCTGGCGGCAAGTTTGCTGGTGCTGGGCAGTGGATTCGCCGAACTGAGCGAGGCCCGCATTTTGCCGCCGCGATCGTTCGGCGGCCTCAGCGATACGTTGAGAGTCCTGCTGGACGCGGCCCGCGGCACGGAGGCTCCGCTGGTCAGCGCCGACGTGCTGCGCAAGATGGAACGACAGATCGAAGATCTCGACCGGGCTCCGACCACGCTGGCCGCCGCTCACGCCTTGCTCTCGCAAGTGAACGTCGCGGCCGTCGAATTGACCGCTGCTGCCGGGAGTGATGCAATGCTCGCCTGGTGGGCAAATGCCTACGAGCGTTCCTGCGGCGATCATCACGCGGACCTGCTACACCTGGCGGCGTGGCTGTCCGTTCCTGCTGCTCCGGCTCTGACGTGGGACTCCGGCTGTGGTGAACAACGCGACCGGCTCGGCAACCTGAGCGAGGCCCTCGAGCGTCTCGACCGTGCCGCCACGCTTCCCGATTTGGTGAGATTGCAGGACACGGTGCTGCCGCTCGTCGAAGCGGCTCTGCCAGCAGCAACCGCGGAGACGAAGGATTGGCTCAAACAGTTGCAGGACGCGCTGACCAACTCCGCGGAGCATGCCGCCGAGAGGAGCCAAATCTTCGCGGAAGTGGCCGCGAAATGCCGCGAGTTGGCGGAGATGGATTTCAGCTTTCTGTACAACCCCGAACGCGAGTTATTCGCCATCGGCTACAACGTCAGCGAGCGGCGGCTCGATGCGAGCTTCTACGATCTGCTCGCCTCGGAAGCGCGGTTAGCGAGCTTCATCGTCATCGCCCAGGGGAATTTCGGCCAGCAGCATTGGTTTGCACTGGGCCGACTGCTCACCAGCGCGGGGAGCGCGCCGGCCCTGTTGAGTTGGAGCGGGTCGATGTTCGAGTACTTGATGCCGCTGCTGGTGATGCCCAACTATGAGAATACGCTGCTCGACCGCACCTATCACTCGGCCGTCCGCCGGCAGATCGAATATGGCCGGCAACGAGGCGTGCCGTGGGGCATCTCGGAATCTGGCTACAACGCCATCGATCAGCACAAGACCTATCAGTATCGGGCCTTTGGTGTCCCTGGACTGGGGCTGAAGCGAGGGCTGGTGGAAGACCTGGTGATCGCCCCCTACGCCAGCGCGCTGGCGCTGATGGTGGCGCCGGAAGCGGCCTGCCGTAACCTTGAGCGCCTGGCGGCTGAGGGCCAGCAAGGCGAATACGGCTTTTACGAAGCGGTCGATTACACCCCTTCACGGATGCCGCCCGGCGCCGATCGCGTTACCGTGCGGCAGTTCATGGCGCATCACGAAGGGATGATCCTGTTGTCGCTGGCGTACGCGCTGCGCGACAAACCCATGCAACGCCGCTTTTTGGCCGATCCGATGTTGCGGGCGGCAACCCTGCTGCTGCAGGAGCGCGTTCCCACGGCCGTGGCACCGATCTATCCCCACGCGAGTGAAACGACCGCCACGCGCGCGGCTTCAGGCGAGGAATCGGGCAGCATGCGCGTGTTCACCGATCCCAATAGCGCGACGATTGAGGCCCATTTGCTCTCCAACGGCCGCTACCACGTCGCCGTGACCAGCGCCGGCGGCGGATACAGCCGGTGGCGTGATCTGGCCGTGACGCGTTGGCGCGAGGACGCGACGCGCGACAGCTATGGAAGCTTCTGCTATGTGCGGAATTTGGAGAGCGGCGCTGTCTGGTCCAACTCCTGGCAGCCGACGACGAAGCCCACCAAGGCGTACGAAGCGATCTTCACGCAATCGCGCGCTGAATTCCGCCGTATTGATGACGAGGTCGAAACCTACACGCAGATCAGCGTATCGCCCGAAGATGACATCGAGTTGCGGCGCGTTACGCTGACGAATCGCGCAGAAACACCTTGCACTCTCGAGGTCACCAGCTATGCCGAGGTCGTGTTGGCAACGCAAGCGCAGGATGAGGCTCATCCGGCGTTCAGCAATCTGTTCGTGCAGACCGAGTTGATCCGCTCCCGGCAGGCGATCTATGCGACGCGCCGACCGCGCTCAGCCGAAGAGCGGCCTCCTTGGCTGACGCACATGATGGCGGTGCGGGGTGCCACGATTGGCGAGCCGTCGTATGAGACCGATCGAATGCGGTTCATGGGAAGACACCGGACGCTCGCGTCCCCTGAGGCGCTCGATCGGCCGATGCCCCTTTCCAACAGCGAAGGACCGGTCCTCGACCCGGTCGTGTGCATCCGCCAGACGGTACTGCTGCAGCCCAATGAGTCGGTGCGGATCGACATCGTCACTGGGGTCGCCGAGTCGCGCGACGGCGTCGAAGCGCTGACCGAGAAGTATCGCGATCCCAACCTGGCCGATCGCGTGTTCGATCTCGCCTGGACGCACGGCCATATTTTGCTTCAACAACTCAGCACTTCCGAAGCCGATGCACAGGTCTACGGCCGCCTGACCGGCTCGATCATCTATGCCTCTGCGCTCCGGCGAGCCAAAGCGAGCATCCTCATCCAGAATCGACGGGGCCAATCGCGTCTGTGGGGCTACGGCATTTCGGGGGATGTGCCGATTCTGCTGGTGCGGATTCGCGATCACGAGCGCATCGCGCTGGTTCGCCAGGCCGTCCAGGCGCACGCCTACTGGCGGTTGAAGGGGCTGGCGGTCGATCTCGTGATCTGGAATGACGACGATTCGGTATATCGGCAAACCTTGCAGGAAGCGATCGTCGATCTCGTCGCCGCAAGTCCCGAGGCGTCGCTCGTCGACCGGCCGGGCGGCATCTTCATCCGCCGCGGCGAACAGGTGTCCGAAGAAGACCAGACGCTCCTGCAGACCGTGGCGCGGGTCGTATTGCTGGACGACGGAGGAACGCTTGCCGAACAGGCCGAGCGGCGCGCACGGGCGGAGGTGTCGATCCCACGACTCAAGCCTACTCGCCGCCAGCCCGAGGCACCGATCCTCTATGAGCCCCCGCGGCACGACCTCGCGTACTTCAACGGCTTGGGCGGTTTCAGCCACGACGGCCGCGAATACGTAACGATCCTGGTTGCCGGCGAGACGACCCCGGCGCCGTGGGTGAACGTGATCGCCAACGCACAATTCGGCACCGTCGTGTCGGAAGGGGGTAGCGCTTACACGTGGGCGGAAAACAGCCGTGAGTTCCGGCTTACCCCCTGGCATAACGATCCCGTCTCTGACGTCAGCGGCGAAGCCATTTATCTGCGAGATGAAGAGTCGGGGCACTTCTGGTCTCCCTCGCCGTTGCCTGCGCGCGGGGAAAATACCTATGTCGTGCGGCACGGATTCGGTTACAGCATTTTCGATTATACGGAAGAAGGTTTGACGACGGAGCTAAGTGTTTATGTGGCGACCGACTCGCCAGTGAAGTTTTACAAGCTCAAGATCGCCAACCGCTCGGGGCGAACACGGCGGGTGTCGATCACCGGCTATTGGGAACTGGTCCTCGGCGACTCGCGTAGTAAGTCGATGCCGCACGTGGTGACGGAGTCCGATCCGGCGAGCGGCGCGATTCTCGCCCGCAACGTGTATAGCCCGGAATTCGGGGACCGCGTCGCGTTTGTCACTTGCAGCGAAACGAACCGCACGTTCACCGGCGACCGCGCCGAGTTTCTCGGTCGTAATGGCCAACTGAAATCCCCCGCGGCGATGCGGCGCGTGCGGCTCTCGGGCCGCGTCGGCGCAGGGTATGACCCGTGTGTCGCCCTGCAAGCTCCGATGACGATCGCCGACGGGCAAGAGCGCACGATCACCTTCACTCTCGGCGCCGGGCGCGGCGCGGTGGAGGCCAGATCCCTGGCGCAACGGTTTGGCAGCGTGGAAAGTGCCCGCCGGGCGATTGAGGACGTGTGGCACTATTGGAGTCGGACGCTCGGTGTCGTGTACTTGGAAACGCCCGACGCATCCGTCAATTTCCTGGCCAACGGTTGGCTCGTCTATCAAACATTGGCCTGTCGCCTGTGGGCTCGCTCTGGATTTTATCAATCGGGCGGTGCGTTCGGCTTCCGCGATCAACTCCAGGACGCGATGGCCCTGGTGTACTCCCAGCCGAATTTGCTGCGCGAACACCTGCTGCGCGCCGCCTCACGCCAGTTTCGCGAAGGCGACGTGCAGCACTGGTGGCATCCCCCGCAGGGACGCGGTGTACGGACGCATTTCTCCGACGATTTCCTCTGGCTCCCCCTGGCCATTTGTCGTTATGTCGGCGTCACCGGGGACACGGGCGTGCTCGACGAGCGAATCCCGTTCTTGACGGCGCGCCCCTTGCGCGACGACGAAGAGTCCCATTTCGACCTACCGCACGTTTCCGACGACATCGGTACATTATACGAGCATGGCCTCCGCGCGCTCGATCACGGATTGCGCTTTGGCGAACACGGGCTGCCGCTCATGGGCTGCGGCGATTGGAACGACGGCATGAACCTTGTCGGCCAGCACGGCCGTGGCGAGAGTGTGTGGCTGGCGTTTTTCTTGTTTCAGGTACTCACGCAATTCGCCGATCTGGCCCGGCGGCGCGGCGACACTTCGCTCGCGGACCGGTATCGGATCGAAGCTGGACGGTTACGCGGCAATATTGAAAAACACGGCTGGGACGGCCAATGGTATCGCCGGGCGTACTTCGACGACGGCCGGCCGCTGGGCTCCGCCGTGAACGAAGAATGCCAGATCGATTCGATCTCGCAAAGCTGGTCAATTCTCTCGGGCGCCGGCACGCACGAGCGGACCAACATGGCATTAGATAGCGTCGATAAACGACTTGTCCGCCGTGACGCCCGCTTGATCCTGCTGCTCGATCCGCCATTCGACAAATCAGACCTGGACCCCGGTTACATCAAGGGCTACGTGCCCGGCGTCCGCGAAAATGGCGGCCAGTACACGCACAGCGCCATTTGGACCGTAATGGCGATGGCCGCGATTGGAGACAGCGAGCGGGCGTGGGAGCTGTTCGCATTGATCAATCCGATTTCGCATGGCGCCGCGCCGGCCGAGATATCCACCTACCGCGTCGAACCATACGTGGTGGCTGCCGACATCTACGGAGTCGAGCCGCATACGGGCCGCGGCGGCTGGACCTGGTACACGGGATCGGCCGGCTGGATGTACCGATTGATCGTGGAGTCGCTCTTGGGCCTGCACCTGGAAGTCGACAAGCTGCGCTTCACGCCATGCCTGCCAGTGAGTTGGACCACCTTCAAGCTCCACTACCGTTATCGCGAAACCTTCTACCACATCACCATCCATAACCACGCCGCCGGAGCTGCAGTTGGCCGTCTGGTCCTGGATGGGGCCGAGGTATCCGACGGTTTCATCACCCTGGTCGACGACCGACAGGATCACAATGTTGAAGTCGACCTACGTCCGCGATGAAATTCGGCGCGACAAATATAAATTGTCCCTTGGGGCGGCGTCTGCAGAAAAAAATGACTCACGCTGAAATGGAATATAGGTATCGGGGATGCGTTTCCGTGTGTCCAGGCGGTCAGGGGAGCGTTTTCTGACCAGATTCCACGTCATGCTGCATTGCGATAATAGTGCTTCAGTAAGCCGCCGAGCCGCGTCCTGCAGCCGATCTCACCGCCGTCAACATTCCCGATTGAACGCTTCCACGAACCAAGTCTTCACGGCGACTTCTTGCTTTCGCATTCTTACGGCGAACGAGATACCGGCGTTGACGAGCCTGCGGCGATCGTCGTCGGTGCGCGCCTCGTCGTACTCGGCGGCGGCCTTGCGATGCAGTCGCTCGACCGCGGCCGCGATGCGTTTTAGCTGCCGGCCGATGGTGGCATCTTCTTGGCGCAGTTTTTCGATCCGCGCGGCAAGTTCGCTATCCGCTTCGAGCATTTTTGTGTATTGCGCGGGATGGATTCGCTCGATCTGCCGCTGAACCTGCGTGGCGGCTTCCTGCCACGACATTTTTGCGCCGTCCACCCATGCGACGTGTTCGCCCGATATGAGCGGCGTCGCTAGCGCGTTCTCGAACGCTTCCAGGGCGGTGCGCATTTCGTCTTCGGGCGTGGGTACGGCGTGCATGTTGAGTGTCCCAGTCGACGTGCCATTCATCCTTTTCGCTCGTCGCCGTGAGGGTGCGGCGGCGACGCTAGGCGTCCGCTCGGCGCAAAAAATGCCCCACTCGCGTTTGCGAATACGGCAATGTCGTTCACCCGATCCACGGCATCGGTTGCATGCATCAAATCGGTCAAAACGAGCGTACAGCCGCATCGGAGGCGACGGTGATATCTTCCGCTTGCGATGCTTCGAAGATTTCTGTGGCGACGCTTTCCTGTTCGCCGTCTTCACAGTGGACGCCAGCGGACGGGAATGCACGACAATGGAGCAAACGAACGTGGATAACGCGGTGCGCGATATCGTCGCGGCTTCACCGTCCGAGTTGGCAGCCAGGGATGATTGAGACGCCGCGTGGCGACTCCTAGAATGTCGGCGGGGCCGTGCGATTCGGGCATTCCCGTACCGGCGGCATTTGCTCCTCCAGCTTCCGAAAGAGCCTCACCATGCGACACATCCTGCCGATTCTCCTCGTGCTTTGCCTTTGGTCCGCGGCGACCGCGGAAGTGCGATCCAAAAAGATGATGTACAAAGTCGGCGACCAAGAATACATCGGTTATCTCGCCTGGGACGACGCAAAGAGCGGGCCGCGACCGGGCGTGCTCGTTGTGCATGAGTGGTGGGGCCTCAACGACTACGCTCGCGGACGAGCCGATCAACTTGCTAAGCTCGGCTACATCGCATTCTGCGCCGACATGTACGGCGACGGCAAGACCGTGGATCATCCAACTGACGCGGCCAAGATGGCGGGCGAAGTCCGCAAGAACGTGCTTCCCGGCGAGGCTGGTCAAGATCGGCGCTGACGCCTCTATCTTGACTGCTCACGCATCTGTACGCATGTGCGCTTCCATTCCAGTCCGCCGCGACAGTACTCCCGCCCTGCCCGATATCACCGCCGTCAACAACGTGATTATTTCGGCACGACCTAGCCGCGGTCAGTGCGCTAGGCACCGGCTTAAGCCAGTCGAAAACGGTGCCCCACTCCTCGTTCCAACGCGGTGTGGTAAACGAGATGAGCGAGCGCCACATCGCAAATGGCCATGCCAATCGGAATCGCAACGATCCTTTCCTGGTCCGAATCGCGTCCCTGTTTCTTGCCGGCAACGAGCTCGCCGATAGTGGCGTAGACCTTGGGCAACCCGCCGGGAAATTCGGGATCTGGCCGCCCGTCTTCCGTCTTGCGGTTGCGGCCGATGTGCTCAAAGTACTCGGCCAAAGCGATGTCATCAACGACAAACTTTTCTGCTTGGTGCAGTGCCTCGGCAGTGTACGCACAGCCGCCCTCGATTCCCACGGCAAATGCTCCCATTTTGAACCATTCGGATCGAATGATTTGCTCGTCCCCATTGGTGCATGTCGCGATAACGTCGGCCCCGTCGATACAGCTTTCATTGTCCGGACAGAGTACGATCTCGCCATCGAAGTATGATGCGGCGCATTCTTTGAGTTCCGCCATGGCCTGATGGCGGACGTCGCGAAGCCGCACATGTCGAAGCGTGGGAATCTCGTTGGCAAGAAACCGCAGGTGCATTGTTCCCTCGAAACCGCAGCCTACCAGTGCTAAGGTATGCGCGTCGCGGGGGGCGCACCGCTTGGCTACGATAGCGCTGACGGCGGCAGTTCGCAGTCCGGTCAGGTAGCTGCAATCCATGATGGCCAGCGGAACGCCCGTTTCCGTGTCGTTGTACACCTGCAATCCGGTCACGTTCGGCAGGTCGTGCTGGTAGTTCTTCGCGAAACCAGCGACCCATTTGAGCCCGCAGGCGCCAAGGGTGTGCAAATAGGCCGGCATGGCGTGGATGAAGTTCGCGGGATCGGTGCCTGTGGGATGCACGCCAATTTTGGGATGCATTTCAAAGGTGCCCGCGGCATGCTCACAAAGGGCCTCCGTGACCACCGACACAACTTCGTTCGGCGTCAACGCAAGCGCGACGACGTCGTCACGCGAGAGCAGCAAGATCTCAATCGCTCGCATTAAGTTTACTCAACGTCTTAGGGTTGGCACGTACTGTCGAAGATTTCTGAAGGAATTCCACGCCGCGACACAGCCGATACGCGACTTAGATCCGCGTTTGAGCCGAAACCGCACGCTAGGTGGTTGGGGACCGCGACAATCTTCCACGGTCAACGGCTAAGCAAAAAAGGGGGCACATTCGGCACCGGCTGTGGCTACGACGGTTCGTCGGGTGGTCGCATTTTTTCTGGCGATCTAGGTCGGCCGGCACCCCGAAACTGGCGATGAACCTGAAACGGACTTCCCGAACACGCCACAATAATGGAAGATTGAATCAAGAAGCAAGGTGATTTCATGTACGTTCGCCGCCTCGCTGTACGCCGTGTCGATGCGGGGTACTGCGATTCGTCTCGTTCGTCTGCGGCGAGACGGCTTGCCGTCGTTGTCGGCACACGAATTGCGCGAACATCAATCCGCCGCAATTGGCACGTGCGTCGAATTTCAACCTGTTTGGCCCGCGGTTCGTGACCTGTTCCGAAAATGTCCGACGCGTTGGTTTCTCGCGGTCTCGTCCGCTGCCGTCGTTTTTTGGAATAGTAACTCAGCGGTGCGCTGCTACGTCGCCTCGTCGTCGATCATCGCGGCCAGGATGTCCATCGTCGAAACGATGCCGAGCAACCGCTGTTGCTCATCGATAACGGGCAGGCGATGGACGTGGTGGCCAAGCATGACGCGGGCCGCGTCGGCAACCGTTGCGCCGGGGCCGACCGACTGAACGCCACGGCTCATCAGCTCCTCGACTTTGCGGTGATCCATGCCGTGTTGTGTCAGTTCGCCGACCAACCACCGACTCGATACATCGCTCACACGTTCCAAGTTGCTCAAATCGTCGTCGACTTCGCGAGCAAGGGCGACGACGTCGGTGACCGACACGATGCCTAAGCAGCGGTCTCGCCCATCTACGACGGGCAACGCCGAAAGTCGATTTTCAACCATCAAGATCAGTGCTTGATGGACGGTTTCCTGAAAGTGAACGGATGCCACGTCTCGGCTCATGACTTCCTCCACCTTACGTGCTTGCAGGCTCTTTTCCATCATGCAGTCTCCTGAAAATTCCTGACGACGTTGGAAATTGCAAAAAAAGTCGCTTCCCTTCATTCGGACGGCAAGATCGAGAAACGCGGGCCGCGACGTGCGCGTTGACGCACTTCACTTCTCATTCGATTCAAAACTTCTCCGGCACGAAGTTCTGGTCCGACATGGGCGGACGCATGTACGCCGCGCGTTCGTCGAGCGGCGCGAGTTCGACCGACTCCGAACGCAGCGCCCGGTATGGGATCTGACTCAAGAAATGATGGATGCAATTCAGTCGCGCGCGTTTCTTGTCGTCGGCTTCCACGACGTACCAGGGCGCCTGCTTGATGTCCGTATAGGCGAACATTTCGTCCTTAGCCCTGGAGTATTCCGACCATCGCTCGCGCGACGCGACGTCGGTAACCGACAGTTTCCAACGTTTTCGCGGATCCTTGATGCGAGACTGAAAGCGGCGATCTTGTTCCTTTTGGCCGATCGAGAACCAATACTTGACGACGATGATCCCGGATCGAATCAACATCCGTTCGAACTCCGGACACGAACGGAGGAACTCCTCGTATTCCTCGTCCGTACAGTAACCCATCACCCGCTCGACGCCCGCTCGGTTGTACCAACTGCGGTCGAAAAGTACGATTTCACCGGCAGCCGGTAGATGGGGAACGTAGCGCTGGAAGTACCACTGCGTTTTTTCACGATCGTTTGGGATAGGCAACGCGACGACGCGACAGACGCGCGGGTTGAGGCGGTACGTGATTCTCCTGATCACGCCCCCTTTGCCCGAGGCGTCGCGGCCTTCGAAGATCACGACCACTTTCAAACCGCGATGCTTTACCCACTCTTGCAGCTTGACGAGTTCGACTTGCGCTGCTGCGATTGCCTTATCGTACTGTTGGCGTGCGAGCTTCTTCGGCTTCTTCGGTTGTTTCGCCGGCGCCGGTGTGCCGCTTGACTTGCCGTTGTCGGACGGAGCCGATCGCGTGCGGCGTCTTCTTTGGAGTGGCGTCGTTTTCTTCTTGTCCGGTTTCTCGGGCATCGTTGGTTCCCCGCGGTTTCGCGTCTTTGTTTCTTCTCGCCGGCGGCACGCCGACGATGGGTTGCGTTCTACGGCGTCGCGACTAGTTCGGCGGCGTCGTTGGGCTCGCTGGGCGCACTCGACGTGCCCTTTTCCGCCACGTCCTTGGCGATGCGTTTTGCAAAGTAGTACACGCGCTTGAGGTACTCGATGATCTCTGACTCAACACGGAATGCGGCGAGCCGATTTGGCTCATGGGCCGTAAGCCGCCGGGCGAGGTGATTCTCGGCGTTGTCGGCCAGTCGACTGATCTCGTCCTTGGCCCGCAGCACTTCGTCAGCCAGCGATTCGTCCGAATCGACGAGCGTCTCGATCGACTTTTCCACTGCGGCGCACACACGACCGTGCAACGCGACGAGCAACTCGCGCGTCGAGGCGCTGAAACTGATGCGGTGTTTGAGCCTTTCCGTGCCGGCATGGACCAAATTGGTTTCGACCATGTCTCCGATGCTTTCGATGTTATTGGCCGCCGCCAGATAGTCGTGGAGTTGCTCGGATTGCGCATCGCTAAGCTGCTGTTGAGAAAGTCGGCCAAGGTACGTCACGATGGCCGCATGTAGGGCGTCGACAT
>JAJDEG010000546.1 GCA_029259895.1 Planctomycetota bacterium | reverse complement strand
GCGAAGTGCGTCGCCGCCACAACGGCCAGCGCGACCACGGCGAATTTGCCAAACTGCGGAAAGGAACGAGCGGACATGTTCAAACTCCTCGAATGCGGAATTGCCCGCAGCGCGACGGGCGAGTGATTCGTAGTTTCGCGTTACTTCGTCTTATCGTCCTGCTTTTCGTCCTGCCTATCGACAAACCGCTCGTCAACGATCGGCGCGTCGGCCGGTAACTCAATGCGATTCAGGTCGACGACGTCGGCGTCGACGCCCAATTCGATGAACGTCGTGTAGAGCCATTTTGAACGCGGGTTGCCATCCCCGGGGATCGGTCCGACGGGCATCGGTTTGCTGGTCGGCAGCGCGGTCCAAACCCGAACGCCCTTGTCGAGCGAGCCGAGGTATTCCACAGGGCCGCGCACGAGAATGATTGGAGCGCCCTTGCTCTTAACCTTCAACAAATGTGGCCAGGCCGATTCAAACTCCTCGCGTTTCGTGAAGCGGATCTCGTGAAACGTCCGATTGATGGCGCTGCCGGTGTAGGAGCGTGCTTGCTTGCGTAGCGGTTCGAGTTCCTTGGGCCAGGCATCGGGCCAGGTTCCCGTGTCGCTTACGGACCAAAGAGCATACGCGGACGTGGACGCGAACAAGATGATCGCGGCAAGCAGAACGATCACGGGCTTCATCGAATTCCCTCCAGGAAACTATTCCTCCAGCAAGGCTCGCCGTCGCATGGCAGACTGCCAAATCCTCGGCGGCGAGTGCGGCATAGATACCGCATCCCCAGCTATGTTGCTTAGCGGCCCAAAACCTTCGCTGTTCTACGCCCCGCGGCCACGTCGTGGCAACCGCAACCGCCCCCGGCCGATACGAAAAGGTTACGTTACGCGGAAAAACGCAACAAATAGGTCTCGCCTCGGCGTTCGACGTCGAGCGGCCAAGAAAAGTTCCACCGAAAGCCACAATCCTGACCGTGGATATCCATTCTCGAACCTATAAGTCGATTACTTCCGCGCCAACACCGCGTCGAGCGGCGCATCGGTACGCCGGCCCTCCACGTCTTTGAATCCCACGCCGCGCAGCAACCCCACATACTCCGACAGTGTTCGCTCCTTTCCCTCGGTACAGGTGAGCATGTTCAAGCTCTGCATCTGGGCCCAACGCGGCCCGCTCTTGTCGTCGAGCAATAACTTCTCCGCGATCAATACCGCGCCGCCCGCGGGCAAGCGCTCATAGATACGTCCCAGCAGGGCCACACACTTCTCCTCGGTCCAATCGTGCAAGATGCGTCCCAGCGAATACAGATCACCCTCCGGCAAGGAATCGACGAAGAAATCGCCACCGACAATTTCGATCCGATCGGCGACCGACGACGCGGCGACGATCTCGCTGGCCAGCGGCAATGCGTCGGGTAGATCGAAGATTACGCCGCGTAAATCCTGGTATCGCTCGCATGCCGCGATCACCAAATGCCCGGTCGCTCCGCCCAGGTCGACCAGTCGCTCGAATCGCCCTAGATCGAACGCCGCGACGACGTGCGGCGAGCTAATTAGCCCGAAGCCATGCATGCCCATGAGGAACTCGCGTTTCGCCTCTTCGGTGCGGAAGAAGTGCGAGAAGATCGGCCCGTCCCAGCCGTAGGTTTGCTTCCAGCGATGCGTTCCTTCGCGGACCGCGTCTTCTAGATTCGCCCACAGCTTCCACATTGCGTCGTTGGAGTAGCGGATATAGCCGGTCAGCCGCCGCGGGCTGCTCTTGGTCAAGTATGTGGCCGCCGCCGGTGCGTTGGCGTATCGACCGTCGGCCCAATCGAGCAGTCGCAGTCCGACGCACGCATCGACGAGCCGCTCCAAGCCGTCCGTGCTCGCCCCGATCGCGCCGGCCAATTCACCGAGCGACTTCGGCCCGGCTTCGAGCGCATCGAAGACACCCAGCTCGACCGCCGCGAACATCGTCTTCGAGCGGCGAAACGCTTCGAGCAGATCGAGTACGAGACCAGGATCGACGGCCGACGTCGGGTCGTTCATTCGGATTCTCCGGAAAAGCGAATTCGACAATGCCGATTCGACGCCATGTGTTGCCGCAGCGCCAAAATAAGTTGCTTTGCAACGTTGCACATCCTATCGCGGCGCCTCTGGCAAACGCAAACGCGACACAGCGTCGTGCGGCATCCGATCCGTCGGCCATTATGGCTTCAGGGAGTGCCGTTGCGGCCGGTCGCATGCATAATGAATCTGCCGCCGCCGAAGACCGATTCCGAATTGACCGCCCAATGACGAAATCGCGCCCACGCCACGTTGCGACGACTTCCGAAGATACGCCGACGCTCCAGGCGGCCCGGCGAGCGTGGGCGTCTCAACAATACAACGAGGCCCTCGCCCAATTCGACGAAGCCGTCCGCCGCCATCCGGCCAACGTGCGGGCGTTGGTCGATGCCGCTCGTGCGCACGGTTTCCGCTACAACTACGCCCGCTGCGAGGAACTCACGAAACGCCTCCTCCACCTCGCTCCCAATCGAGCCGCGGCGCACGTCTGGGCCGGCGAGACGTACCGCATGATCTCGCTCGGCGATGAGGCCGCGGCCTGTTTCGAGCGGGCCTGCCAACTCGCCGCAACACCCCAATCGCTCGTCGAACTCGCCACGCTCTACGAACGCCAACACCGCCTCGACGAAGCCGCGGAACTCGTCGATCGGGCATTGGCCATCGAACCGCGTCTCGGCGTGTGCCAGTTATTGGCGGCGAAGATCGCACGCCGCCGCAGCGACGACGCCAACGCCGAGACTATTCTCCGCGACCTGATCGCCACGCAGCCGCAGAACTTCAACGTCGTCGCCGAAGCATGGGCCGACCTCGCCGCGATCCACGACCAACGCGGGCAGTACGACGACGCCTGGTCCTCGATGCTCGAATCCAAGTTGATCCTGCTTCAGCGAGACCGCGCCGAACGCGAAGCCGCCGACGCCGTTCTCGGGCGCTTTCGCCGCATGGTCGACACAATCGACGCCACGTTCTTTCAGCGTTTGACCGCCAATCCACCTGCCACGCCACCGCGGCGTCTCGCCCTGCTCACCGGCTTTCCGCGCTCCGGCACGACGCTGCTCGAACAAGTACTCGACGGCCACCCTGATCTAGTCAGCAGCGAGGAGCGCGACGTCTTCTCGCGAGAGATATTTCCCGCGCTCGGCCACGGCATCTCGCCCGACACGCCGGTGCAAGAAATGCTCGACGCCACGCCACGAGAACGATTGCAAACGCAGCGCGCGGCATACATCCGCATGATGCAGGCCATGCTCCGCCAGCCGATCGGCGACCGCGTTCACCTCGACAAGAACCCGGCCATGAACCTGCTCATTCCGGCGATGCTTCGCTTGCTGCCAGAGCTAATGATCATCGTCGCGCTACGCGACCCGCGCGATGTGTTCGTAAGCTGCTTCCTCCGCTACCTGCCGCTCAACCCGGTCAGCGTCTGTTTTCTCACCATCGAGCGCACGGCCGATCGCTACGCCCTCGACATGGCGGCTTGGCTCAAGTTCCGCGACATGATCCGCGCGCCCTGGATCGAAGTCCGCTATGAAGACACCGTCGCCGACCTTCCGGCAACGGCCCGCCGCACGCTCGAACTTCTCGACCTGCCGTGGGACGACGCCGTACTCGCCTACCAGCAACGCGCGGCCAAGAAGCAAGTCCTCTCGCCCACTTACGAAGCGGTCACGAAACCGATCTATACGTCGGCGATTGGACGATGGCGAAATTACGAACAGCACCTGCAGCCGGTACTCGATAAACTCGAACCGTTCATTCAGGCATTCGGCTACGCTTCTTGATGGTCGGGATTGCGTCAATTGCTCTCGGCCGGAAGCCCGACGACATGTGCCGCGCCGATGGCGGCCGTCAGCTTCGTCCCCGGCTCGTGATGCCCGCGCCGGACGTACGCCAAAGCCAACGGAGCCTTCAGCCGCGGCGAATACGTAGCGGACGTCACTTCGCCGACTTCCTTGTCGCCGACCGTCAACTTCGTTCCCACTTCCGGCAGGCTGTCGCCTTCGAACCGCACGCCGACCAGATACCGATTCACGTGCCCCAGGGCGTCAATTCTGGCGATCGTCTCTTGCCCCAGGTAACAGCCCTTGTTGAAATTGATCGCGGCCGCATCGCGGGCGACCTCTTGCGGCAGATTCGTCGGCGTGATGTCGTGGCCGAACAGCGGCGTGCCTTGTTCGATGCGGGCCGCTTCCACTGCTTCCGCACTGATAGATTTCGCGCCGGCGGCTTCGATTGCCGCACGAATGTCGGCGACACTTTCCGCCTCGCAAGAAACGAAGAAGCACTCGCCGCCAACGTAATCGACGCGACGCAGCGACACGCTCTTGCCGGCGATCGTCGCCGCCGCGTGATCGAGCCGTTCTCGCGGAACGTCCACGCCGATCAGCCCACCGAGCACTCGCGCCGCATCCGGCCCTGCGACGAGCAGGTCGACCATCGCGTCGGTGCGATCGACCAGTTCCACGTCTTCGCGAATGATGTACCGATCGAGCGCCGGATTCAGCACAGCCGCCTGCCCTGCCGTCGCATCGATCGCGGTCGCCTCTTCGCCGACGAATAGAAACGCATGACCGATCGTTTTCCCCTGCACATTCGTAAAGAACGCCTCGCGTCCCTGACCCACCGCGAGATTCTTCACATCGTTCGTACACATCCCATGCAAGAACGTCACACGATCCTTCCCGCGCACCAAAATCTGCGTCCGCCCAACCAGCGCAGCCACCGCCGCGCCACTCGTCAGGCAAGCATAATCCGCCAATAACAGTTTTCGATCGCCATCGCTCATCGTTATGCTCTTCCTCTGGCCTCAAGCCTCTCGCCTACAGCCTCACGCCTGCCCCTCACCGATACATCTGCCCCGGCGGACCCACCGCCTCGAACGCATTCACAACATGCTGGATCGCAGGCTCGCTCGCGTCCGCCGGCCAAACGATGCTCACCACATCAAACCGCGAGCGATGCTCGAGCAGCCC
>JAJDEG010000545.1 GCA_029259895.1 Planctomycetota bacterium | reverse complement strand
CCCGTTCGCGACCTGACTTTCTCAAACGCGATCATCTGTTTACGTCGGCTTGTGGTTCCACAACAAAGTCTGATTCGCCGACGTGAAACGAGGTATTCATTGCCGGACGACTCGATGCTGTCGCATACTCTCAGGCTTTGCTAGACTTGTTGAGAAATGCTAACAAGCCGCGAGAGGTAGAGCGAGGTGTCGACGCACGCCTCGGAATCGCCGACCGGAAGAATCGAACACGATCCTGTCGCATACGAGGCAGTTAACGCACTCATGGCCCTAAAAAAGTCCGAACTCTATTCCTCGCTCTGGTCCAGTTGCGACGCGCTTCGCGGCGGCATGGACGCCAGCCAGTATAAGGACTACGTCCTCTCGCTGTTGTTCATCAAGTACATCAGCGACAAGTTCGACGGCCAGCCATTCTCGCCGATCAAAATCCCCACCGGCGCCAGCTTCAAGGCGATGATCGCCCTCAAGGGCAAGCCGGACATCGGCGACCAGATCAACAAGAAGGTCATCGCTCCGCTCGCGGCCGCCAATCAGCAGCTTTCTCAGTCCGACTTTCCCGACTTCAACGACGCGGTCAAGCTCGGCGACGGCAAGGAAAAAGTCGAGCGGCTGACCAACCTCGTCGCCATCTTCGAGAGCCGCTCGCTCGACTTCTCGAAAAACCGCGCCGACGGCGACGACATTCTCGGCGACGCTTACGAATACCTGACGCGGCACTTCGCCACCGAGAGCGGCAAGAGCAAGGGCCAGTTCTACACGCCCGCCGAGGTCAGCCGCATCATGGCCCAGATCCTCGGCATCCGCGACGCCAAGACCAGCAGCGACACCACCGTCTACGACCCAACGTGCGGTTCCGGCTCGCTGCTGCTGAAAGTCAGCGACGAAGCCAACACGGAAGTTTCGCTCTACGGACAGGAAAAAGACGGCACGACCAGCGGCCTGGCCCGCATGAACATGATCCTGCACAACAACCCGACCGCGATTATCCACCAGGGCAACACGCTGGCCGATCCCAAATGCAAAGACGGCGACGCGCTCAAGACCTTCGACTACGTCGTCGCCAATCCACCGTTTTCCGACAAACGCTGGACGACCGGCCTCGATCCGCTCAATGATCCGCACGAACGTTTCACCTCGTTCGGCGTCCCGCCGGCCAAGCAGGGTGACTACGCCTACCTGCTGCACATCGTCCGCTCTCTCCGCAGCACCGGCACCGGCGCCTGCATTCTGCCGCACGGCGTGCTGTTCCGCGGCAATGCCGAGGCCGAAATCCGCCGCAACCTGATTCGCAAGGGATACATCAAGGGCATCATCGGGCTGCCCGCCAATCTGTTCTACGGCACGGGCATCCCGGCCTGCATCGTCGTGATCGACAAACGGGGCGCGGCCGCCCGCCGCGGCGTGTTCATGGTCGACGCCAGCGACGGCTACATGAAGGAAGGCCCCAAGAACCGCCTTCGCTCGCAGGACATCCACAAGATCGTCGACGTCTTCATTCGCCAGCAAGAGCTGCCGGGCTACGCGAAGATGGTCGGCTTCGAGGAAATCGAAAGGAACGAGTTCAACCTGAACCTGCCGCGCTACATCGACGGCCGCCAAGCCGAAGACATTCAAGATATCGCCGGCCACCTCCAGGGCGGCATTCCGGTCGCCGACGTCGATTCGCTCGCCGCCTACTGGGCCGTCTGCCCCGGTCTGCGCAAGACGCTGTTCGCCGCCAACCGCCCCGGCTACGTCGATCTCGCCGTCGACAAGGCCGACATCAAAACGACGATCTACGAACATGCCGAGTTCGCCGCGTTCATCGACCAGATGAATGGGCACTTCGATCACTGGCGCAAACGTGCCGCGGCGAAACTGCGAAAGCTCGCTCCCGGCGCGAAGCCGAAGCAGGTCATCGCCGAGCTATCCGAAAACCTGCTCGCCCATTACACGGACCGGCCGCTGATCGATCCCTACGACGTCTACCAGCATTTGATGGACTACTGGGCGGACGAAATGCAGGACGACGTGTACCAGATCGCCGCCGAAGGCTGGAAGGCCGAGGCCTATCGCATCCTCGTCAAGGACAAGAAGGGCAAGGAAAAAGACAAAGGCTGGGCCTGCGATCTCGTCCCCAAGCCGCTCATCGTCGCCCGCTACTTTGCCGACGAACAGGCGGCGATCGACCGGTTGCGGGCCGAGTTGGAAAACGTCTCGGCTCAGCAGACGGAGTTGGAAGAAGAACACGGCGGCGACGAAGGGTTGCTCTCGGAACTGGACAGGATCAACAAGCAGACCGTCACCGCGCGGCTGAAAGAAATCGCCGGCGACGGCGAGTCCGCCGACGAAGCCAAGGTCTTGAAGCAATGGCTGAAGCTCTCGGATAAAGAGGCCAAGCTCAAGAAGCAGATCAAGGACGCCGAGCCCGAACTCGACGCGGCGGCTTACGCCAAGTATCCCGAACTGACCGAGAACAATGTCAAAGCCTTGATCGTCGACGACAAGTGGTTATCCGCAATCGATACCGCCGTGCATGGCGAGTTGGAACGCATTAGCCAGTCACTCACGCAACGGATAAAGGAACTTGCCGAGCGTTACGAAACACCAATGCCACAACTATCGAGGCACGTCGAAGAACTTGAGGCGAAGGTCAACCGTCATTTGCAGCGCATAGGATTTCCCGTTGAGGAGTCGGTGCTCATGGAGGCGGGCACTTGAAACCGATTGGAGACGCCATTCCGGCTGGCTTTAGGCGGACTGAGGTCGGCTTGATCCCGGAAGATTGGGACGTGAAACCAATTCACACGTTGGCCGACAAGATCATGGTCGGCATTGCGAGTGCCGCCACACACGCTTATCGAAACCGTGGCGTTGTCATGTTCCGAAACCAGAACATCAAACCCGGATACCTTGATGATTCGGACGTGCTTTACATCGACGAGGATTACGAGGAGACGTTTCGGAACAAACGCTTGAGGGCGGGTGATTTGCTGACCGCGAGAACCGGATATCCGGGCACGACAAGCATTGTTCCAGTGAAGTACGAGGGCGCGCAGAGTTTCACAACGCTGATTACTCGTCCACGACGAAACGCTGTCGACTCAGAGTACCTCTGCTGCTTCATCAATTCCGAAGCCGGCCAATCGTTCTTCGATCGGAATCAAACTGGCGGTGGCCAGAAGAACGTCAATGCCGGCATTTTGAAGCACTTGCCAGTTCCATTGCCGCCTACCAAAGCCGAGCAAGAAGCGATTGCGGAGGCGTTGGGGGATGCGGATGCGTGGATCGAATCGCTCGAGCAATTGGTCGCCAAGAAACGCCACCTCAAACAAGCCGCCATGCAGCAATTGCTCACCGGCAGAACGCGACTTCCGGGCTTCCGCGGCGAGTGGCACGCGAAAACGCTAGGGGAGATTGCCGAAGTGAAAACCGGCCCATTCGGCTCGACACTTCACGAACGCGACTACGTCGAGGATGGGACGCCAATCATCACCGTCGAGCACGTTGGCGAGTTCGGTGTCGAGCATTCAAACCTGCCGCGCGTTACCCGCGCTGATAAACAGCGTCTGCGCGCCTACTCACTCGATGTCGGTGACATTGTATTCAGTCGAGTAGGATCCGTGGATCGAAATGCGTTAATCCGCCCGACGGAAGAAGGCTGGTTGTTCTCAGGTCGCTTGCTAAGGGTTCGCGCAGACAGGAAACAAGCATTTGCTCCGTTCCTTAGTTATCAATTCCACGGAGAGGCCTTCAAATGTTCTGTGCGCAATGTCGCGGTGGGCCAGACGATGGCGTGCCTCAATACGGCGATTCTCAAAGGACTTCCAGTATTAATTCCGACCATTCCTGAACAGAACGGCATCGCGGAAGTGCTCGACGACATCGACGCTGAAGTCATTTCGCTCGAAGCCAAGCTGGCTAAGGCTCGCCAGATTAAACAAGGCATGATGCAGGAACTGCTCACCGGCAGGATTCGACTCGTATGAGCGATATCGGCAAACCGGAACGCGAAACGCAGCGGCGGGTGATTGCCCTGTTCCGCGACGAGCTGCGTTATCGCTTCCTCGGCGACCGGTCCGATCGCGCCGTCAACAGCAACGTCGAAGAGCGGCTGCTGACCGCCTACCTCCGCGACCAGGGCGGCTACGCGCCGGCTCAAATCAACGCGGCGATCTACAAGCTGACGACCGAAGCCAACAATAGCAACCGCGGGCTGTACGGCAACAACCGCGCCGTCTACCACCTGCTGCGCTACGGCGTGCCCGTCAAGGTCGAAGCCGGACGGCCCACCGAGACGGTTCATCTGATCGACTGGCAGCATCCCGAACGCAACGACTTCGCCGTCGCCGAAGAAGTCACGCTCCGCGGCGGACACGCCACTGCCGGAAGTGGTCGGCGGCCCGACCTGGTGCTGTACGTCAACGGCATCGCCATCGGCGTCATCGAACTCAAGAACAGCCGCGTCAGCATCGGCGACGGCATTCGGCAAAGCCTTTCCAACCAGCAGCCGGCATTCAACGCCTGGTTCTACAGCACGATCCAATTCGTCTTCGCCGGCAACGATTCCGAAGGCCTGCGGTACGGCACGATCGGCACGGAAGAGAAATACTTTCTCACGTGGAAGGAAGACGAGCAGGACAACACGCGGTTCAAGCTCGACAAGTACCTGCTCAAGATGTGCGAGAAGCACCGGCTGATCGAGTTGATGCACGACTTCGTGTTATTCGACGGCGGCGTGAAGAAGCTGCCCCGCGTGCATCAATACTTCGGCATCAAGGCGGCCCAGGAGCACGTCCACGGGAAACGCGGCGGCATCATCTGGCACACGCAGGGCAGCGGCAAGAGCATCGTGATGGTGCTGCTGGCCAAGTGGATTCTGGAGAATAATCCCAACGCCCGCGTGGCGATTGTCACCGACCGCGACGAATTGGACAAACAGATCGAGCGTGTGTTTTCCGATTCCGGCGAGACGATCCAACGCAGCAGCAGCGGCCGCGAACTGATGAGCCAGCTTGCCGAAGCCACGCCGCGGCTGCTTTGCTCGCTGGTGCATAAGTTCGGCCTGCGCGACTCCAAGGGCATCAAGTCGGCCAAGGCGTTCGACGCCTACATCAAGGAATTGGAGGAGAAGCCAAGCCCGACCGTCGGCGAGGTGTTCGTATTCGTCGACGAATGTCACCGCACGCAGAGCGGCCGCTTGCACCGGTTGATGAAGGCGATCATGCCCAACGCGATCTTCATCGGCTTCACCGGCACGCCGCTATTGAAGAAGGACAAGAAGACCAGCTACGAAGTCTTTGGTGGCTACATCCACACGTACAAGTTCAGCGAAGCGGTCGAAGACGAAGTAATCCTCGACCTGATTTACGAGGCCCGCGACATCGACCAACGGCTCAGTTCGCAGGACAAGATCGATCAATGGTTCGACGCCAAGACCAGGGGATTGAACGACTGGCAGAAGGACGAACTGAAGAAGAAATGGGGCACGCTCCAGCACGTGCTCAGTTCACGCTCGCGGATGGAACGCGTCGTCGCCGACATCATTTTCGATTTCAGCGTCAAGCCGCGGCTCTCGAACAACCGCGGCAATGCGATGCTCGTGGCGTCGAGCATCTACGAGGCCTGCAAGTATTTCGAGTTGCTGCAAAAGACACCGTTCAAGGGCAAGTGCGCCGTCATTACGTCCTACGATCCGCTGGCCAAGGATGTGACGCTCGAAGAAACCGGCGCGAACACCGAAACCGATAGACAGGTCATCTACAACATCTACACGGAACTGCTCAAGGACGTCACCGCCAAGCCGGGCATGACGAAAACCGAGACTTACGAAGAACGGGCCAAGGGCTTGTTCACGAAGGAGCCGGCCAGCATGCAGCTACTCGTGGTCGTGGACAAGCTGCTCACCGGGTTCGACGCGCCCCCATGCACGTACCTGTACATCGACAAGTCGATGCAGGATCACGGCCTGTTTCAGGCGATCTGCCGCACCAACCGGCTCGACGGCGACGACAAGGATTTCGGATATATCGTCGACTACAAGGACTTGTTCAAGAAGGTCGAAAACGCGATCGCCGTCTATACGTCGGAGCTGGACGAATCGTCGGACGGAGCGAGTCCCGAAGTGCTCGTGCAGGATCGCCTGAAGAAAGGCAAGCAGCGGCTGGATAACGCGGTCGAAACGCTCGCGTTGCTGTGCGAACCGGTCGAGCCGCCGAAGGGCGAACTGGAACACATCCACTATTTCTGCGGCAACACGGAGGTCGCGACTGACTTGCAGGAACGTGAACCGCAGCGGGCGGCGCTCTACAAAGGGACGGTCGCCTTCGTGCGAGCCTACGCCAACATCGCCGACGAACTGAGCGAAGCCGATTACAGTGACGACGATATCGCCCGCATCAGGCGGCAACTTGACCACCACGTCAAGCTCCGCGACACGATCCGCAACGCCGCCGGCGAGGCGCTCGATCTCAAGGCCTACGAAGCCGACATGCGGCACCTGATCGACACGTACATCCAGGCCGACGAGCCACGCAAAATTTCGCCGTTCGACGATATTGGCCTGCTGGACTTGATCGTAAAGACTGGCATCGCCGAAGCGATCACGTCCAAACTCGGCGGCCTCCAGGGGAACAAGGACGCCATCGCCGAAACCATCGAAAACAACGTTCGCAGCAAGATTGTCAAGGAGCGCGTCGCGGACCCGGCGTTCTACGAGAAAATGTCGACGTTGCTCGACGAGGTGATCGCCGATCGCAAAGCCAAGGCGATTGCCTACGAAGAATACCTTCGCCGCGTCGCGGATATTATCAAGAAGGTTGACGCCGGCATGGCGGGCGATACGCCGGCGAAGTTGAACTCGCCCGGCAAACGGGCGATCTACAACAAGCTGGCCGAAGCAGTCGACGGCAACGCCGCGGACGGCGGTGATTCACTCGTCGAGTTGGCATTGAGGATCGACGAGACCGTCAAACGGGTTCGGCCAGACGATTGGCGCGGCGTACAGGCAAAGGAGGAAGTGATAAAAGCCGCCCTGTACGGTGTGTTGCAGGATATCGGTCGCGTCGAGGATTTGTTCACGGTGATTTCGGCACAAAGGGAGTATTGATGGCCGTCCAACTCAAACTTGGCGAGATCGCCGTGGACGTCGTGCTCAAGGACATCAAGAATGTCCATCTCAGCGTGCATCCGCCCACCGGCCGCGTCCGCATCGCCGCACCGGAGCGGATGAACATGGACGCGATCCGCCTGTTCGCGATATCCAAACTCGGCTGGATCAAGGACCAGCAAGACAATCTGCTGGAACAGGAACGCGAGACGCCACGCGAATACCTCGAACGCGAGAGTCATTATGTTTGGGGAAAGCGGTATTTGCTGTCCGTGTTCGAGGCCGATGAGCCGCCCTCGGTTCAGTTGAACCACTCCCGAATGGTTCTCAAATCGAGGCCGAGCACCGACGACGCCAAACGGCAGGCTATCGTCGAGGAATGGTATCGCGACCAGGTCAAGGTCGCGGCCGCCGAGTTGATTGCCAAATGGGAGCCGCGGATCGGCGTGGCGGTCGAGCGGTTCTACGTGCGCCGCATGAAGACGCGCTGGGGAAGCTGCAATTCCGCGGCGCGAACGATCCGGCTAAACACCGACTTGGCAAAGAAACCGCGCGAGTGCCTCGAATACATCGTGGTCCATGAAATGATCCACATTCTGGAGCCGACTCACAACGAGCGGTTTCAGACGCTAATGAACCAATTCATGCCCGATTGGCGGCACCGCCGGCAGGTTCTCAACCGATTACCGGTCCGACACGAGAACTGGGCGTACTGAATTGGGCGGATCACTCCGAAGCTATCCCGTCACCTGATTTCGAGTCGGTTGCGCGAATGGCGTAACCGACGGGCGCGTTTGGAGTTGCGGCGTGGCGAAATCGGCGGGGTGCCGATATTGGTGCCGGCGAGTTTGCAGCGATTTGCACTGCTTTGCACCGAACTAATTCTCAAACGAACGGTAGGCATGCCCGCCGCCGAACGCCGCTTAGGCCAAATCCCTTTTTTTGGAGCAACGCGAACTTCCTATGGCTTCTCGATTCTCCAGGCGGTCTCCAGGCGGAAAATCAGGCTCCTTTCCGCCACACACCGTTGTTTCACAACGCTGGCGTGGCTCGATCCGCAAGAAAGTATGGGGCGATGCTGTGACGTCCGCAATCCCAGCCCCATCCAGCGGACGGATTAAAGGAGGGCGCAATGAAACAGCCCCTGGGTGTTGCTTTGCGCGCCGCCAGGGGCCGCCGTGACACTTGCACCGCTTGTCGTTCGTGGAGCGGGCCGCGGATCGTGTGTGAAACGCGCCGAGTTTTCGCCACCCGTCCAACCCTGCGTCTCCACGGTCCGTTCGGCGCGGTTCTGGACAAGAAACGCGCCGAACGGGGAACGTGGCGTGACGGACAATCTACTTCGGGGCCGCTGCTCATGTCGAACTGGGGATGATATGGACTAGAGCCTAGTTCGAGAACAGCGACCACGGCACTTCGCTCTTCACTTGCGTCTGCACCGGGGCCACAGCCGATGTGCGAACGACGGTCGACGGGGTGACCTTCACCGGCGTCGCAATCGGCTTCGCGGCAACCCGCGCGGCCGGAGCGACGTGGCTCGCCTGCTGAATCTTGCTCTCGATCTGCTTGATCTCAGCTTCGGTCAAGGGATACACGTCGCCAACGCGGGCGTTGGCCGGCGCGGGCCGCGTGATCTTACGACGCTGGGTCGTGTTGACCGGAGTCGGAACCGGAGGCATCGGGGGCGCATCGTGGCCTTCGCCGGCGCTGGCCGGAGCGGCACCTTCGGCGCAGCAATCGACCACCACCCACTTGTAGTCCGGAACTTCCTTTTCGGCCACGTACTTCACCAGTTTCTTGACGCGGTACGATTTGGCGCACGGGTTCGGGCACCAGTCGGTCCAACGCACTTTGCAGGCCGGCTTGTGATCGCACGAGCGATCGCAGCCGCACGATCCGCAGTTGCCGCACAACTCTTCGCAGTGCGTGCAGCCCTTGCGGCTCGGTCCGGCCGGCAAGCACTTCTGCGTGCATTCACAGCCGTAGCACGTGACCTTGATGATCTTCGTGCCGATTTTCAATTCGCACCGCTTGCCGGTGCATGGGTCGCAGCCGTTGCAGCAGTCGCCGCACGGGTCGCAGCAATTGCCGGCCGAGGCCGCACAGCCGCAATCGCCCGCCTGCGCGGCTTGCACGAGCAAGCCGAGCAGCGCGACGGACAGGAACAATCCAAACGGTCGCATGATTAGAATTCCTCCATTTTTCCGCGCGGCGAACCACCGAAGTTTCGGGGCGTCGCGCGGCTGGGTCAAAGTTCGATACGTTTATGTCAAAAGGATCAATACCGATGCGGGACTTTTGTTCTGGACGCAAGGGGCGGACGACTAGAAGTCGAACTGCCACCGCACGCCGAAGTTGTCATTGGTGCCGCCACCACCCGCCAGCAAGTCGACGTCTTCGTGAACCCAGTCGAACATCATGCGTGTGTAGGGATTCCAGTACCAGTTGGCACCGGCTGAAAGACCGTCGTAGAAACCGCGATTACCGGCCGCGCCGGCATTGTTGTCGATCCACGAGTAGCGAGTCTTGAGTTGCCAGGCACCACGGCCCATGCAGACGCCATTGGCCGTGCTGACGCGAAAGAAATCTTCCAGCGGCTTGACGCGATCGAATGCTTTTGACGACTTCTTGTAAGCGCGGTTTTCGCCGGTTAGGAAGTAGGTCGCTTCGACGTAGCCGCCGTTGACGATGCCATTGCCGGTGTCGGCGTCGATGTATTCGGCCTGGAGCGAACCGGGCCCCCACACAATTGCGGCTTCCGCACCGTACAGATTCCAGTCGCGGTCGCCGGTGAACGTGCTATTCAGATATCCGCCTTGTGATCCCAACTCGTTGCGCTGCGAGAGCGACACGACGGACGAGTCCTGACGATGGCTGAAGGCACCACCTACGTGGACCAAATAGCGGCCATCCGACGGTTCGTCGTAGTACAACAAACCCGCGACGCGGCCCGTGAAGCACCAGTCGCCCTCGTCGCCGATTTGACTCGCTCGGCCCGTCGGGCTGTCATCGCTTTCGCTGCGGAACGCACCGGCGAACCACGACCAGTTGTCGTTTTCGCGGATGTCGTTGGCCGCCATCACGCCGAAGTTGCGGCCTGGCACGATGCCGTTGATGGACGAGCGATTCATGAACGTGATGAACCGGCTGCTGGTCAGTTCTTCGAGCGAAAACGGCTCCTTGAAATGACCGGCCTTGACGCTGCCAACTATCGGAGCATTTAAGGCCTCGATATACACGTCCTTGAAGTCGACTTCCGTGCCTTCGAATTCGACCTCGACCTGGCCGATCACGTTTTCGTAGACCGTGCCCTTAGCGCCGAGCCGAGCCGTGTTGAAGCCCGTCTCGTTCTGGCGGTCGATGATGCCGACCAGCCCCGGATGGTCCTCGAACATGATGTGGTCGAAGTACAACCGGCCGAACACCGAGAATTCCGGCTTCGTCGTGATGTCGACCTTTTTGCATGCGCCTTCGGCGTTATCGGCCACCACGCCGTCGGCGGCGAGCGAAGCTTCG
Organism: Planctomycetota bacterium; assembly: GCA_029259895.1. Taxonomy (GTDB): domain Bacteria; phylum Planctomycetota; class Planctomycetia; order Pirellulales; family PLA5; genus PLA5. The sequence goes on along the minus strand of JAJDEG010000545.1, from coordinate 13,324 downwards.
CGGGCCGGCGTGCCCTGGTTCACGAGCGAGCGCAGCGAGTTCAACTCGCGTTCCTGCGCGTCGAGCCGAGCGAGGATCGCGCGAAACTCGGCAGAGTTTTCTTCCGCCGAGACGGGTGCCGGTTCGGCGTACGCTTCGCCGTAAGGCACTTGAGCTTGGGCAGCGGTGATGCTGCCCGTCAAAGCGAACGAGGCCGAAAAGGCCAATGTTCGCCACCAACAACGCTGTCGCATGAGATGGCTCCTTCCATGAAACCTAGTAATTGCACGAGCGAAGAACGCGCGTGCGACCAATCCATTGATTACGTGAGTCTGAAGCAACCCTTCCGTCGGCAACACATGCCCGTTTACGAGAGCGATGCTTGCGAACCGGCAGCGGGGCACCCGGCCCATCTACTCCGGTTGATCGGAGTTAGGGCCGTGCGGACTTCGTTAGGATTTTCGGAAAACCCTTGTGGCGAAAGGAGTTAAGGCTTCTCTCGTTGTAATAGATTGCTGGAAACGAATTCTCTACGCGACAAGCAAAGGTTGCCCAGTCCGGACGCAGTGTCGCTTTGGCGGGGATTACACAAGCGTCGTGGGCACCGGCGACCAGTTCACGGCAAGCATGGCCTATACCCGTTGGTTCGTGCGAAGAGGCCGCGAGGAACACGACCACGACGTAGTCGGGGCTACCAGACAACCGCTCATTTCGCGGCGGCGTATGCGGCGACGGCATTCCGGTCGCTGTAGCTGAGTCCGCCGACCGACGGCTGTTAGCGTGCGTAGTCGACTGATCGTTCGCAAGCGACGTCGGAATCCTGAAGGCAGTTCAGAGCAGCCGACGGGGCATTTCTATGAACATCAGGGGACGCACTCCGACGCCGGCTAGAATTCCTCTGCCCTGTACGTTTGCCATTGGCATCGTGCAAAACCTGATCAGCTGGCATCCGAATGCCCTGGCAGCGGCATCTCGTACGGCCAAAACGCCATCGCTAACACGACGCTAATCACTTCGTTACGAAACCACGAATCCGAACTCATTTTAATCTCGCATTCGTCTCATCAATGATTCACGACCCGCGGCTTTAATTGACATGAAGTCACACATGATTCATTTCTACTTAGGGGAGGGACGAGACATGTCCAAACGATCCTGGCTGTTGGCCGTTGCCATTGCGGCCCTGGTTGCCGCGCCCGCCGTGGCGCAAGTGAAAGTCGACGAAGCTCTGCCGAGCTACACGCCCGTGCAAGGCGTGTCGGGCAACATCAAGAGCGTCGGCTCGGACACGATGAACAACCTGATGACCCTGTGGGGCGAAGAGTTCATCAAGTTCTATCCGAACGTCCGCATCGAAATCGAAGGTAAGGGCTCCAGCACCGCGCCGCCGGCGCTGATCGCAGGCACCGCCACGTTCGGTCCGATGAGTCGTCCGATGAAGGCCGAAGAGATTGACGCCTTCGAGAAAAAGTTCGGCTACAAGCCGACGCCGCTGAGCACGAGTATCGACATGCTCGCCGTGTACGTACACAAGGACAACCCGATCAAGGGGCTTTCGCTGTCGCAAGTCGACGCGATCTTCTCGAAGACGCGCAAACTGGGCGCCAAGTCGGACGTCACCAGTTGGGGGCAGGTCGGCCTGACCGGCGAGTGGGCGTCGAAGCCGATCAGCCTGTACGGACGCAATTCGGCTTCGGGTACCTATGGCTTCTTCAAGGAGCACGTGCTCGGCAAGGGCGACTACAAGGACTCGGTCAAGGAACAGCCCGGTAGCTCGGCCGTCGTGCAAGGCGTGGCCAGCGACAAGTTCGCGATGGGCTACAGCGGCATTGGCTACAAGACCGCCGATGTGAACGCCGTTCCGTTAGCCGCCGTCGAGGGCGAAGAGCCGGTGCCCGCCACGCCGGAATACGCCTACACGGGCGAGTACCCGCTGTCGCGATTCCTGCTCATGTACGCCAACGTCAAGCCGAATGCGAAGCTCGATCCGATGCGGCGCGAGTTCATCAAGTTCGTGTTCAGCAAGCAAGGGCAAGAGATCGTCATCAAGGACGGTTACTTCCCGGTGACGGCCAAGATCGCCGAGAAGGTGCTCAAGGACGCCGGCATCGAGTAAGCGATCGCGAAATGTGAAGTCGTCAATCCTCGAGCGGCCGCGCGCCGGAGCGCGTCGAACGCCCGGCGCGCCGGCCGACTCGATTAGGAATACGTCGTCGGGTAGCGCGGGTGGCTTGCCCGCCCGTGAGAATCGTTGGACCAACACCGGTTAGCCGTTCTCACCGGCGGTCAAGCCACCAGCGCCACCCCGCATCAAGTCTTAGTTGCTCCACGACATTCAGCGTAGTTCGATGTCCGATCAGAAATCATTTACCGGCGTCCGCAGGGCCAAGCACACGCGTTGGACGGTGCGCTTGGCCGATGTCGTGTCGCGGAGCTTGATCACGGTCGGCGGCATCGGCACGATCGCTGCGATCTCGCTCGTGTTCGTATTTTTAGCGTGGGTCGTAGTGCCGATGTTCGCATCGCCGACCGTCGAAGGCGAACAAACGACCGAGCTTGCCTGGGGCGAAGACAAACTGCTTCGCGTGGTGATCGACGAGTATCGCACGCTCGGTTGGGCAATCAATTCGGCCGGTTCGCTAATCGTGTTCCGCGCCGACACCGGCGAAATCCTGCAGCGCAAACCGTTGTTCTCCGACGCACGGATGACCGCCGCGTCGTTTGCCGTCGACGGCCCGAGCGTAGCGGTCGGCTTCTCCGACGGTACAGTGCGGCTCGGCAAGGTCGATTTTTCGGCGGAATTGCTCGATGTGAACGAGCATCGCGAGGACATTCGCAAGCTGCTCGAAGACCTGCCTGCCGGCGGCGTGATGCCGTTTGCCGGCGGCATTGCCCAGCGGATGGAGCAGGGCGGATTTCGTCACCAGAAGATCGCCGTTGAGTTCGATGAGCCGATCCGCCTCGGCACGTCGCCGGTCATGCTGGTCGACCACTACGCCGACGAACGTCGCACGGTATTGTCCGCGCTGACGGCGGAAAACAAGCTCGTCCATACGTCCATTCGACGCATCACCGCGATCGACGGCACCGTCCGCCTGCGACCGAGCAAGCGACGCGAATTGCCGTTCCAACCGCGCTCCGCCGCTCCGCTCAAACTGCTGCTTACCGGCCTGGGCGACGGCGTCATTCTCGCATGGAAGGACGGCCACGCGGCCCGCTACGACTGTCGCGGCACGGACGAGGCGACGCTGGCCGAGGAAGTCGACCTCATCGCCGACCGCGATGCCACGCTCACGGCCTGCGAATTGCTGCTGGGCCGCGTCACGGTGATGGCCGGCGATTCAAAGGGGCGACTGTCGGCGTGGTTCCCCACACGACCCGAAGACGCCCGAACGGTCGACGGCCAGGTGCTCGTTCGCGCTCACGAGCTTCCGTCGACGGCCGACACGGCGGTCACGTCGCTCGATATGTCGACGCGCACGCGAATGTGCCTGGCCGGTTTCGCCGACGGCCGCGTGCAGTTGTTCCATGTGACGACCGGGCAACAGTTGGTCGACCTGCCCGTCGACGCCGACGAACGGATCGCCGCCGTGGCCATCGCTCCCAAGGACGACGCACTGTTCGCGACGACCGAGCGAGGACTCTGGTCTTGCGGTTTCGACGCCAAGCATCCGGAAGTGACGCTCGCCGCGTTGTTCCTGCCCGTCTGGTACGAGGGTTACAACGAACCCGAGCATGTCTGGCAAGCCGGCGGCGGTTCGAGCGACTTGGAACCGAAGCTGGGCCTGTACCCGCTGATGTTCGGCACGCTCAAGGCCACGATGTATTCCATGCTCTTCGGAGCGCCGCTAGCCCTGCTGGCGGCGATCTACACCAGCGAGTTCCTCAGTCCGCGGGCGAAAGCCAAGATCAAACCGACGATCGAACTGATGGCGAGCTTGCCGAGCGTCGTGCTTGGCTTTCTCGCTGGCCTGGTGATCGCTCAATTCGTCGAGAAATGCGTCAACGAAGTGGTCGCCACGTTCGTCGCCGTGCCGGTAATGATCCTGTTCGGAGCTTTCCTCTGGCAATTGCTCTCGCAGCGGACGGCGATTCTGTATGCGTGGTTGCGGCTGCCGGCGATTTTGTTGTGCGGCGTGCTTGGCGTTGGGGTCGGCTGGCTTGCCGGTCCGCTGGCCGAGAACTTGCTGTTCGCCGGCGACATCATGAAATGGCTCGACGGTCAGACGACCGCTCCACCGTTCGACGGCAATCCCTTTACGTGGATCGCCGGCCAATCGCAGGGCGGCGCCGGCGCATGGTTCTTCCTGTTGCTGCCCACGTCCGCGTTGGCCGTAGCGTTTTCGATCGCCTCGCTGGTCAACCCGCGGCTGCGCGTCCGCTTCGGTGAAGCAACGCGCCGGCGGTTCGCGGCGGTCAATTTAGGCAAATACTTGCTCGGCGTCGGCGCGACGTTCGTGCTGGCCTATTTCGCATCCGTGCTATTTACCGTGGGCTTCGGCGACCCGCGCGGCAGTATCGTCGACACCTACGTCCAGCGCAACTCGCTCGTCGTTGGCTTCATCATGGGCTTCGCGATCATTCCGATCATCTACACGATCGCCGAAGACGCTCTGTCGACCGTGCCGGAGCACTTGCGTTCGGCATCGCTCGGTGCGGGCGCCACGCCTTGGCAAACCGCGATGCGGATCGTGATTCCCACCGCCATGAGCGGGCTGTTCTCGGCGCTGATGATCGGCCTCGGACGGGCGGTCGGCGAGACGATGATCGTGCTGATGGCCGCCGGCAACACGCCGATTCTCGAATGGAACATTTTCAACGGCTTCCGCACGCTGGCGGCCAACATCGCGACCGAAATGCCCGAGGCGGCCCGCGACAGCACGCACTATCGCACGCTATTCCTCGCGGCGCTGACGCTGTTCGTAATGACGTTCGCGGTCAACACGGTCGCGGAAATCGTGCGGCAGCGATTCCGCCGCAGGGCGTACCAACTCTAGCGATATTCAAGCCAAACGCATTGTCATCATGTCGTCGACCACACTCGCACCGATCGAAAAGCCGAAGCCGAACCGGGCGATGCGCCGTCGTGCGCGTCCTAAGTCCGGCGCGTTGACATTGCTGGCTCAGGGCGAGCCGATGATTTGGCTCACGGGCGGAGCGCTTGTGCTGTCGGTTGCGATGATCCTCGCCCTACTCGCGCTGGTCGTTTTCAACGCGATGGGCACGTTCTGGCCGGACCGACTGGTCGAGATCACGACGGTCGACGGCCGCAAGCTGCTCGGCGAAGTGACCCGCAGCGAGAGTTACGTGCCTGCCGCGAGCGCCTTCGAAAGTTTGCCCGAGGAACATCGCGAACAAGCGCAGGCCGCAGTCGGCGAAGACGGTGAAGCACGACGGCGGTTGCTGCGAACCGGCAACTACGAGCTGACCAACGAGCACTTCAACTGGGTCAGCGATTACGAGATCGCCGACGAGTCGCTGCCCGACTGGGCGATCATCTTTGAACGCCGCGCTTGGGGGCGGTTTTACGGCACGCCCAAGACGCTGCTCGTCGACGGACAGCCGACCGCCGAAGCGCCCGAGGATGTGTGGGCGCAGTTCAGCGAGCATCTGCCGGAGATCCAGGAGCGATTTGAACGAGCCAACGCGATTCGCGAACACGACCTGGGCCGGCTCAACGCCCGCGAAGAGGACGCGCGGCTGGCACTGACCGAGGCGCGGCTACATCATGGCGCCGAATCGGCAGAATATGCCGAGGCGAACGCGCACCTGACCGTTTTGACGGCGGAACTCACCGAGGAACGGACGGAATTTGCCACGGAAATAAAGGAGCTTGAGGACGAAAACAACCGCTACGCCGTCGTCGTCACCACGGCGTCGGGCCAAGAACAAACGATTCCGCTCTCGACGGTCGTGTTGGCCTATCCGGCGAACCAACTCACGTGGAGCCAGCAGCTTGGCGTTTACTTCGCGCGTTGGCGTGAGTTCCTATTTGACATGCCACGCGAAGCGAACACCGAGGGGGGCGTGTTCCCGGCGATTTGGGGCACGGTCGTGATGACGCTGATCATGTCGCTGGCCGTCGTGCCGTTTGGCGTGCTGGCGGCGCTGTACCTCAAGGAGTACGCCAAGGCCGGACCGGTGGTGAGCGCGATTCGCATCGCGATCAACAACCTGGCCGGTGTACCGAGCATCGTGTTCGGCGTATTCGGCCTGGGATTCTTCTGCTACATCATCGGCGGCTTCATCGACGGCGGACCGAAACATGTCGGCATCGACCCGTGGCCGAGCGGCACTTGGTTCGTCGCGGTCGGCTTTCTCGCGGCTTGCGGCACCGGCGCGTTCTTGTTGGGCGTTTACAACCTGTCGGTTCGCAAGGCGGAGATGACACCGCTGCGGAAAGTTGCGTCGTGGGGCGCCATCGCGTTGTGGATTGCTGCGGTTGCATTGCTTGTGCTAGTCGTTATGCACTTGCCGCATTTCAACGGTTTCTACGAAGCCCGCACGGCCGACGGCAATCCGACGTTCGGCAAGGGCGCGCTGGTGTGGGCGTCGCTGACGTTGGCGTTGCTGACGCTGCCCGTCGTGATCGTGGCGACGGAAGAGGCACTTTCGGCCGTCCCCAATTCGATGCGCGAAGGCTCGTATGCCTGCGGGGCGAGCAAGTGGCAGACGATTCGCCGCATCGTGTTGCCTCGCGCCATGCCAGGCATCATGACCGGAATGATTCTGGCCATGGCCCGCGGGGCCGGCGAAGTCGCGCCGCTGATGTTGGTTGGCGCGGTCAAGGTCGCGCCCGACTTGCCTCTCGACACGACGTTTCCGTTCGTTCATCCCGATCGCAGTTTTCTGCACCTCGGGTTCCACATATACGACGTCGGCTTCCAAAGCCCGAACAGCGAAGCGGCCATTCCGCTCGTGTATACGACGACACTACTGCTAATCGGCATCGTGGCGACGCTCAACGCGTTCGCTGTTTTGCTGCGTGCGCGACTGCGCCGCCGCTTCGTCGTTGGACAGTTTTGACCTATTTTCTACGGCCTATCGCGCACCAGCCAAGCCGCAACCGAGGAAGACATGATGACCGTGAAGGAAACCACCACGACTACGGACAAACCGGGCATTAGACAGATGACGCCGCCGCATTCGAGAATCACACGCACGCCGCTCGTGGGCGACGCCGCCGCCTCGGCCGCCAGCGACCAGCCGGTCGTGCCGCAGCGCGACGGCGGGCTGCTCGAAGCGATCGCCCGCGGCGAACACGTTGGCACGGAAACGCACGCGGCGATCGGCCAGCATGCCGCCGTGCTGGAAGTCGAAAAGTTCAACCTGTGGTACGCCGCGAAGCAGGCACTGTTCGACATCGGCATGAGCATCCCCGAAGGCAAGGTGACGGCGATGATCGGTCCGTCGGGATGCGGCAAGTCGACGTTGCTGCGGTGCGTCAATCGCATGAACGATCTGATCGACACGGTCCGCATCGGCGGCGACATGCGGCTGTCCGGCGATTCGATCTACAGCGCCGGCGTCGACGTGATCGAGCTGCGCAAACGGATGGGCATGGTGTTTCAAAAGCCGAATCCGTTTCCGATGAGCATCTACGAGAACGTCGTTTATCCGCTGCGGATCGACGGCGTTCGCGACCGGCGGCTGCTTGACGAAGTGTGCGAGCATAGCCTGCGCGGCGCGGCGCTGTGGGAGGAAGCCAAGGACCGGCTGCACGAAAGCGCGCTGAGCCTTTCCGGCGGACAGCAGCAACGGCTGTGCATCGCCAGGGCGATCGCCAGCGAACCGGAAGTGCTGCTGCTCGACGAACCGTGTTCGGCCCTCGACCCGATCGCGACGGGCAAGATCGAAGACCTGATCACGGAACTCAAGGGCGAGTATTCCGTGTTGATCGTGACGCACAACATGCAACAAGCCGCCCGGATCAGCGACAACACCGCCTTCATGTACCTCGGCCGGCTGCTGGAATACGGGCCGACCGTCGACATGTTCACGAATCCACACCTGCCGGAAACGGAAGACTATGTAACGGGTAGATTCGGCTAGGCGACCACGCAACGAAGCGACCACGCGGATCGATCGAAGTCACAATCAATCGGTCAACTCTAAGATTATCGACATCACCAGGGAGACGAACGATGAAACGCATTGCATTTGCAACGTTGGCGGCGCTCGCCACGATATTGACCTACCACAACCGTGGGCGTGCGGAAGAGGCTAACGTCAACGCCGACTACGCCAAGGCGCTGTGGCAGTTCGTCACGAAGTCGACTTCGCCCTACACCGCCTGGACGGCAACGTCGACAATCGTAGAAATCGGCCCGCCGGCGGTTGACGGCGACAAGTCGTTCGCCAATAAGACGGCCGTGTCCGACGAAAAGTCGATCGCGCTCGGCTCCATCGTCGTCACCGAGCACTACAGTGACGAAAACGACAAACCGAAACTCACCGGCGTCACCGTTCGATATCGCCCGTCGAAAGGCTACGACGCCGCCAACGACGACTGGTATTGGTCGTATTACTTGCCCGACGGAACGTACATCGACTCGTCGCTCGAACGCTGTCCGCTGGCCAAGTGCGGCTTCGTCGCGCGAGTGGACGATGGCCGGTTGTGGGTGTTTCGCACCGGCTCGGCCGACCTCGCCGAGTTCACCAAGAGCGGCGAGTTGGCAAAGTGCGTTACGCAAGTCGGCGTCGGTCCGATGGGCATGTCTGTTCGCGCACCCGACGCAGAAACGATCCGCGATTACCTCATCGTTCGCGCCGGTTTCGTCACGAAGGTCGACGACGGCCGCCTGTGGGTGTTTCGCAACGGCGCGGCCGAATTGGTCGAGTACGCCAAGTCGGGCGAGTTGGCCAAGTGCGTAACGCAAGTCGGCGTCGGCCCGATGGGAATGACGCTCAAGGGACCGGATGCCGAAACGCTTGACGCGTACACGTATGCCAAGCCGCATTTTGTCACGTTTGTCGAAGATGGTCGCTTGTGGGTGTTTCGCGCGGGCAGCCCCGATCTGGCCGACTACCACAAGTCCGGCGAATTGGCCAAGCACGTCGTTCGCCCCGGCGCGGGACCAAACGGCGTAACGATCAAGTCGCCCGACAACGAAACGATCGGCGCTTACATGGCCGCTCGGGACGGCTTTCGCACGGTCGTGAAGAACGATCGCATTTGGGTGTTCCGCGGCGGCACTAAGGAACTCGCCGAGTTTCTCGCCAAAGGCGAACCGGCCAATCACGTAACGCGTCCCAGCGCCGGCCCGATGGGCATGACGATCAAAGCCCCCGACACCGAAACGCTCGATGCCTATATGCTTGGAGATGGATGATGAGCAATGGTCAGTGGATAGCGGACGGGATGCTGCCATGAACGACACCGACCTCTTTCACCTCGCCGCACCATGTGGCCACTAGACACTAACAACTAATCACTAACAACTGCCCCCCTGCTCCCATGACACGTCACTACGACCACCAGATTGACAAAATCAAGTCGATGATCCTCGATCTCGGTGATCGCGTGGGGCGCGTCGTCGAGGACGCCATCACGGCGATCGAGCATCGCGACACGCGGCTCGCCGCGCGAGTGATCGCCAAGGAATCCGAAATCGACGTCCTCGAAGTCGACGTCGAGGAGGAATGCCTCCATGCGTTGGCCCTCTATCAGCCCGTGGCGTCCGATCTGCGATTCGTCGTAGCCGTCGTGACGATCAACAAGGACTTGGAGCGAATTGGCGATCTTGCCGTCAATCTGGCGGAGCAGGCGATCGACCTTGCCGCCGAAGAGGCATTCGATGGCCCACCGTTCGATCTGTTGGGCGAGACCCGCCGCGTGCGAGACATGCTCAACCTCGCGCTCAAAGCGCTCGTCGCCATCGATCCCGACCTGGCCGAACAGGTGAGGCGGTCCGACGATGAAGTCGACCGCATCCATCGCCAGGCTTGCCGGCAATTGGAAACTCGCATCCGCGAGCATCCCCACGACACGTCGCGCTTGCTCCATATGATGAACGTCTCGCGGCAGTTGGAGCGGATCGCCGATCATGCGGTGAGTATCGCCGAGGACGTGTATTACATGGCCCGCGGGGAATTCTTGCGACATCGAGAAGAGCCATGCATCGCCCATGTGTCGTAATGCTCGGGCCGGAAACGGCATTGTTGGTCGCGGCGGCCGAAGCGCTCCGCGGCGACGGCATCGACGTGCATTGTCCGTCGCATGCCGACGATGCGCTCGGCGACGTTCGCCGGCTTATGCCCGACGTGGTGGTGACAACCGATGGACTTTCAGACGGGGATCTGTTGCGAATCTGCCGCCATCTCCGTGGCAACGTCGGTTCACAGCATGTCGCCTCGCTTGTGATGATCTCCGCGACGGAGGACAAAGAGATTCCGGCTAACGGATCACCGCCGGAACGCGAACGCCGGGCTGGCGAGGAAGTCGCCGTGGCCGTGCGCGGGTGGCTGCAAACGGCCGAGGCCGTGCGCTCCGGCCGTGACTTCATCGCCCACGACGGGCTGTCGATCGACCGGCGGCGGTATTCGGCCACGGTGGACGGTGAAGAAATCGGCCTGACCACCACCGAGTTTCGCATTCTATGGACACTTGCTAGCGAAGCCGGCCAGGTTTTTTCGCGGGCGCAACTATTCGAAGCGTGTGGGTCGCACGACGCGACGGTTCAGCAACGGACGATTGACGTGCATATCCGGGCAATACGGAAGAAGCTCGAACGCTCGGCGAATCTCGTCAAAACCATTCGCGGCGTCGGCTACTGCCTGGATCCTCGCACGACCCGGTTTCCTGCACTTCTGGGCCAGACGAGTTAGATCACCAACCAACCGCCAGCGCAGCGTCGACACATACACGTTTCGCTCCTCGGAATTCAGGCGGATTGCCTCGCGCTGGAACTGCGTTTTGACTGCGGCGAGATTTGGCGGCACGGGGCAGGCAAAGATGTTGGCGCTGGCTCGCAAAATGGCCTCCTTCGATTCGTTTCGCAGTGCGAATGTCGCCTGAGCCGATGCGACAGCGAATGGCGTCTTGCAGGCGATCGCTCTTGCCTTTGATGTCGAGAATGTGGCAGCGTCGCAACAGGCGGTACAAGGAGACAACCACCGCGAATTGGCGGTTAAGACACGCGAGGCGCGAAACCCACCACTACCGCCCCATACCGCCCCGGAAACCTCGCCAACCGCCGATTGCACGCCGCATGCGTCGCCGGTTCGCCAACGATCCAGCCGGCCACGGTCCAATGCAGCCACGGCACGTACCACATCCGGTTGCAGACCGGCACGTCGCGGGAAGCGCGGCAGCGATGGCGGACGTCGGCCCGTGAAATTCGGGTGGACCAGCGTTTGACGCAGAGTGGGCTGAGCTTCCAGATGTCACGGCTTTCTCCGCCGCCGGGACGGCGGCCCCATAACCCCGCATTCACCGGTCCGAATCCGCTTCCCGCCACTTGCCCGTCGGATTTCGAGCAAACCGGACCCACGGGTTATAGAGAAAGGCCAAGGCCGAAACGCCTTGGCTTTTTTCGTTCTATCGCCAGTAATGGCAACGAGTTGCGAACAGGCGGGGCGTCCACTTGTCTCGCAAACCGAGACTCGCGCGCGACAGGTGTCCTCGGGTGGGCGGCCACGGAACCGCTCTGATCTCGCCCAAGGTCTCACTTGTCTCTGTCTCTCCACGGTCCTGGGTTATAAGGGGTTGGGTTCCCTCTGGCTGTCGAAAAGTCCAACGTTGGGTTCGAGAGGGAAAGCAACTCGTTTCGAGCATCGGGGCTCCGATGATGTTGGTCTGACTGAACTTGCCGGCTGCCGATTTGCGGAGTGCCGATATTGGTGCCGGCGAGTTTGAAGCGATTTGCGCGCCTTCGTACCGGTTTGAATCGAACCCGGTTTCGCGCGACTGACGGGTAGCACGATGGCCGTCGCGGCGTCAAAGTTTTCTCGGCTTGGAACAGTCGACAATTCGACCGCATCGAATCATTCTCTCGCGTTGCCGGTCCGCTGAGCCGCAATCCTGAGCGAACACGTGGCTCCGACAACCGCGTTAGTGCTGTCGCGGCAAATCTTCTTACGAACCACACGGAATTCTGACAATCCCCCGTTCGCGGACGCGGTATGCTGACCAGTGGTTTCGTTCTTTCGTCCTTGGGGAGTATTGGCCATGCATCGTCGCCGTCGCCGTCTAAATCGCCGCCTACGCCGTCGTTTACGCCGTAGTTCCACGCCCGTGAAGCGCGAGCCAGTTGCGTTGATGCAGTCGGTGGGACCGGCCTCCGGATAACGCCCTCGATCTTGCTTATGCCCAAGAATAGGTTTACTCGGTGCTTGTTGGCTAGAAGTGGTCATGGGAAACGGTTCAAACCCTCGCGACATAGCATTTTGTGGTGGCGCAGATCGTCGCCGGCAAATTACGCCCATCGTGGCGTACACGTCGCCGAACATCTATTCAAATCGCGACCGTTGGCTCACAAAGTTGCAGTTGGCTCGACACATCGCGATCGCGAGTCGACGATTAAGCGACTAACAAAGAACGGCTGGGGGCAATCTGGAAATGCCGAGGAATCACGCAAGCTCGTCCGGTTATTCTTCGGCAGTCTCCAAGGTTTGATGAGGGAATCATGCTTATGGCGAAGACGCATATTCTCGTCGTCGACGACGAAGAAGACGTATTGGAGTTGGTGCGCTACAACCTTTCGCGAGAGGGCTATAAGGTGACGTGCATCTCAACAGGTGAGGACGCGATCGAGCAGGCGCGACGTGACCCACCCGACCTGATCGTGCTTGACCTGCTATTGCCAAACGTCGACGGGTTGGAAGTATGCCGGCGGTTGAAAGACGATCCGAAGACGAAATGCGTCCCGATCCTGATGCTCACGGCGAAAGCTGAGGACTCCGACATCGTCGCGGGGTTGGAACTGGGCGCAGACGACTACATGACCAAGCCATTCAGCCCTCGTGTATTGATTTCGCGCGTGAAAGCGGTGCTACGGTGCAAGTTGACAGGCTCCGACGAGGCCAAAGTCGTGCAGATTCACGACCTTGTCATCGACTCTTTCCGGCACGAAGTATTGCTCGAAGGTACGCCGGTTGAATTGACGTACACGGAGTTCGCTCTGCTTCTACTGTTGGCGTGCAAGCCGGGATGGGCCTTTACACGCACACAGATCGTCGATGCGATCAAAGGTGAAGATTATCCGGTGACGGAACGGTCGGTGGATGTGCAGGTCGCCGGGCTACGGAAGAAAATGGGCGTGCATGCTGAATACGTGCAGACGGTGCGCGGCGTGGGATATCGATTCAAAGAGTAAGAAAAACTGCGGCGTTGAATCATATGCAA
>JAJDEG010000544.1 GCA_029259895.1 Planctomycetota bacterium | reverse complement strand
AGCCCGCACCAACTCCGGCGTGCACTGGCGGCTGTCGAGTCCCAACGACAGGGTAAATTCGACCATCAAAGTTTTCCGATGCCGTGCCATCGGATAGGATAATGGAACTCGGTCACGATTTGCAATTCGTATGGGGGGTGTGTCTCGATGGTCCGTTCTAGTTTACCGCGGTTATCGTTGTCCGCGACTGCCGTGCTGGCCGCCGCGCTGGCGTTTACGGCGTTGTTTGGCTGTTCGCCCGGCGACCGGGCCGCCGGCGAAAACCCGACGGTAATCGCCGCCGCCAAAGTCGCGCCCACGACCGACAATGACAAAGATGACAAAACCGCCCCAGAGACGAATTCAGCGACAGACCCAGAACCGGACGACGCGAAGCCAACCAACGACGAACCGACCGAGGACGCAACGTCCGACGAGTCCGCGCCACAGCGCGAATCGAATGAACCTCCGCCCGAAGATGCAGCAGCAGAAGACGCACCAGTAGAAGACGCGCCCGCCGAAGACGCCGATTTCCCATTTCCCAATCGCATCAAGTCCCCATCGCTCGACGGCGGCGTCGGTTGGATCAACACCGCCGGCCCCATCGACATTAAAGACCTCAAGGGCAAGTTCGTCGTCCTCGATTTTTGGACCTACTGCTGCATCAACTGTATCCACGTCCTTCCGGAGCTAAAGAAACTCGAACGCGCCTATCCCAAGAACGTCGTCGTCATCGGCGTCCACTCCGCCAAATTCGACACGGAAAAGGAAACCAAGAACATCGAAGAAGCCGTGATGCGATACGAGATCGAGCATCCGGTGATCAACGACGCCAATAGCGTGCTGTTCCGCAAGTTCGGCGCGACCGGCTGGCCGGCGGTTCGCATCATCGATCCCGAAGGCTATTTCATCGGCGGCGAAGGGGGCGAGATTCCCTTCGAGGCGTTCGACGCCTTCTTCAAGCGCGCGATCCCCGTCTATGCCAAGCGCGGCTCGCTCGAAGAAACGCCGCTGCACTTTGAACTCGCCGCCAAGAAGGCCGCCAGCACGCCGCTCCGCTTCCCCGGCAAAGTGCTGGCCGACGAAAAGAGCGGCCGCCTGTTCATCACCGACAGCAACCACAATCGCATCGTGGTGACCGACCTCGACGGGAAACTGTTGGAGACGATTGGCAACGGCGCGATCGGCCGCGCCGACGGCGACTTCGCCACCGCCTCGTTCGATCATCCGCAAGGCCTCGCCCTGCTCGGCGACACGCTCTACGTGGCCGATACGGAGAATCACCTGCTGCGAAAAGTCCACCTCAAGACCCGCAACGTCACCACCATCGCCGGCATGGGCGTGCAAGGCCGTAGTCCCTGGCCGGGCCTCGACAAAGTCGAACGCACACTGCCCGGCGAGCCGGAATATCCGGAGCGCTGGGTCGGCAAGCCGCGCGAAACCGGCATCAACAGTCCTTGGGCACTGTGGGTCCACGGCCCAGACTTGTACATCGCGATGGCCGGCCCGCATCAGATTTGGAAAATGCCGCTCGATGAAGGCGAAATCGGGCCCTACGCCGGCAACGGCCGCGAAGACATCGTCGACGGCCCGCTATTGCCCAAGCGTCCGTATGCCCAAGGCTTTTCCGCGTTCGCCCAGCCCAGCGGCCTCGCCAGCGACGGTACGTGGCTCTACGTCGCCGACAGCGAAGGCAGCTCGATCCGCGCCGTCCCGTTCGACCCCAAGAAAGAAGTCGAAACGGTCGTCGGCACGGCCCACCTTCCGGCCGGGCGTCTCTTCGAGTTCGGCGACCAGGACGGCACAGGCGAAGAAGTCAAGCTCCAACACGCCCTCGGCGTCGTCCACGTCGATGGCCTGCTGTACGTCGCCGACACGTACAACAACAAGATCAAAGTCATCGACATCAAGAAGAAGTCGGCCAACACGATCGCCGGCGACGCGAAGCCCGGCAAAACCGACGACCCACCCACGTTCGACGAACCGGCCGGCATCAGCTACGCCGCCGGCAAGCTCTACGTCGCCGACACCAACAACCACCTCATCCGCACCATCGACCTAAAGAACGAAAACCGCGTCGCCACGCTCACCATCGAAGGCCTCAAGCCGCCCACGCCACCGAAAACCGAACCGAGCAAACCCAGCTTCGACGGCGCAACGATCGTGAAGCTCGACGCCGCCACGGTCCGGCCCACCAAAAACGCCGCCGGCCAAGATATTGTCCGCCTCTCCGTCCGCCTCGAACTTCCGCCCGGCTGGAAAGTCAACGAGCTAGCCCCAACCAGCTACTACATCGAAGCCACCACGCCCAGCGGCCCGCTCGACCGCACCGCCCTCGGCAAGCTAGTCACGCTCGAAAAACCATCGGCCAGCTTCGACATCGAACTACCGCTATCCACAGCCACCGGCGACGATCCGGTCAAAGTACTGGTGACGCACTACTACTGCCAAGAAGGCGAAGGCGGAATTTGCAAGATTGCTAGCGTGGCGTTCGAGGTGCCCGTAAAGGTGCTGGCTGACGCCAAGGATGAGAGCGTCGAGCTAAAGCGGGCGTTGGAATAGCCTCGGCGTACGTGTAGTGCGACGCCTTTCGCACACGCTGGAAAGCACGATGTCCAATTCCCGAATTCAATCGCCTCAACGTGCATTCACGGCGTCACGACACATCAGCACTGGCAGAGCCGGTGGCACCTCGCGATAATGGTGAGTTAGATTCGCAAGCATCGCTCGATCATCGCCAACGCGCCGTAGACAATGCACGACACCGCCATCGCTCCCGACAACGCCGCGCTGCCAGTCTTGTCATCGCGCACCGCCCCCAATCCCGGTGCGGGCATCGACTACGAGCTTTTTCTGGACTGCGTCCACTGCGGACTCTGCACCGCCGCTTGCCCGACTTACGTTGAGCTTGGCAACGAGAACGACAGCCCCCGCGGGCGGATTTATCTCATGCGGGCCGTCACCGATGGCCGCCTCGATCTCACGCCCGACGTGCGGCGGCATTTGGAGTTATGCCTCGATTGCCGGGCCTGTGAGACGGCGTGCCCTTCCGGCGTGCAATACGGCAAGCTGATCGAGCCGTTTCGCGTGGCAATGGAGCAAACTACCGACGGCATGGCCGCCAAGAGCGACGATTGGTTTCATCGCTGGATTTTGTTCCGGCTGTTTCCATATCCCGAGCGCCTTCGCATGGCGCTGGCTCCGGCCCGCGTGGCGCAATTCCTGCGGCTCGACCGCCTGGCGGAAACGCTCGGCCTGTTCAAGCTGCTGCCGTCGCGGTTGCGACAACTCGCACAGATGCTGCCGCCGCGACAGAAGGCCGAGCCGCAACTGCCCGAGGTGCTACCGGCCGTCGGCAAGCGACGGGCGAGGGTGGCGCTGTTCACCGGTTGCGTCGGCGACGCGCTGTTTCGCCACACGAATTGGGCGACCGCTCGCGTGTTGCAGCAAAACGGTTGCGACGTCGTCGTGCCCCGGACGCAGGCCTGCTGCGGGGCGATTCACTTTCACGCTGGTAGCAGCGACCCGGCGCGAGAATTCGCCGACGCCAACGTGCGAGCGTTCGACTTGGACGACGTCGACGCGGTGGTGGTCAACATCGCCGGCTGCGGCGCGATGCTTAAGGACTACGGTCATCACTGGCACGCAGAACAGGGGCTGGGGGCTGGAGACTCGGGGCCGCCGGACGGTAGCGCTCAAGCCGGACGAGAGAAACTGGCCGGCAAAGTGCGCGACATCAACGAGTTCTTGGACGAGCTAGGTTTCGTCCCACCGAAGGGCGAAATCCGCGCCGTGGCGACCTATCACGACGCCTGCCACCTCAACCACGCGCAAAGAATCCGCGAGCAGCCGCGGCGATTGCTCGCGGCGATTCCGGGCCTGGAGCTTCGCGACCTGCCGGAAACGGACTTATGCTGCGGCGCGGCCGGCACGTACAACCTCACCGAACCGGAAATGGCATCGCGGCTCAGCCGGCGAAAGCTGGCCAATATCCTCAGCACCGGGGCAAGCGTCGTCGTCACGGCCAACGCGGGTTGTTTGCTGCAAATCCAGCGCGAAGCCCGCACGCAAGGACACGTGCTGCGGATCGTGCATCCGATGGACCTGCTCGACCTCAGCTATCGCGGCGAGACGTTGTCGGCGAAGTGACCGTCGGCAAAGTGAACGTCGGCGAAGCGAATGCACGCCGCAATCGCACGCCAATCGCTCGCACAACCGGCCCGGATTGCACATGCTGACGGCGAATCTCGACGGCGAATCGCACTGGGGCGGGGCTATCCAAGGCGGCGGCGGTTTGCTAACTTTTTTGGGGTATCCTGACCGGTTACCGTCGCGCGGCGAAGCTGCGGGGACGTATCGATTTTCAAACGGGTTTCAACCACACACAAGCACACGATAGAGGTGAAGCACATGTCAATGTACATTGGCGAAGCATTGGTCGGCGACGGGAACGAAATCGCACATATCGACCTGATGATCGGCAGCAAGGACGGTCCGGTAGGCGTGGCGTTCGCGAACGCTTTGTCTCGTCAAAGTGCCGGTCACTCGAACTTGCTCGCCGTGTTGACGCCGAACCTGGCGGTCAAGCCCGCCACCGTCATGATCACGAAGGTCACGATCAAGGGCGCCAAGCAGGCCGTGCAGATGTTTGGCCCCGCCCAGGCCGCCGTCGCCAAGGCCGTGGCCGATTCCGTCGCCGATGGCGTCATTCCGAAGGATCAGGCCGAGAATCTCGTCTGCGTCTGCGGCGTGTTCATTCATTGGTTGGCCGAGGACGACAAGAAGATTTACGAGTACAACTACGAAGCCACCAAGATGGCCGTCAAGTTCGCCATGACCGGCAAGCCGTCCGTCGACGAAGTACTCGCGGGCAAGGATAAGGCGGCTCATCCGTTCAAGGGTTTCTAGGAAACTCGGTTCGCGGTCGCCGCTCGAAGAGTCGGCGGTGACGACGTTTTGACACCAACCGACACGCGGCGCGGCATACGCGGCGCGTGTCGGTTTTCGTTTCGTGAGGTAGTCCGTCATGTCCATGCCCAACATCCTCATCCAACTCGACACCGATCCGCGTCCCAGCGTGTTCGACGCGGTCGTGGCGATCGACAGCGGCGTCGAGCGGTTGCTGCAATACGGCGGCGTGACGCCGGAGAACGTCCGCGAACTGGTGCACGGGGCGATCTTCACCCGCGGGCCGGACGACCTCAAACACACCGCGATCTTCATCGGCGGCAGCAATGTGGCGGCCGGCGAGGCGGTCCTATCGGCCGTCGGCGAGGCGTTTTTCGGTCCGATGCGCGTGTCGGTTCTGATGGACGCCAACGGCGCGAACACAACGGCGGCCGCGGCCGTGCTGGCGGCGGCAAAGCACATTCCGCTCGCCGGGGCGACGGCCGTCGTACTGGCGGCGACGGGGCCGGTCGGTAGCCGCGCGGCTCGCTTGCTCGCTCGCGAAGGAGCGATCGTGCGGGCGGCATCGAGAAACCAGGCTCGTAGTGAGTCGGCATGCGAGGCGGTACGCGCGGCGGTTGAAAAGGCCGACGTTTCGAGCTGGCAGACGTCCACGCCCGACGAACTAGCCGCCGCGCTGGACGGGGCACAGATCGTCATCGCGGCCGGCGCGGCTGGCGTGCAATTGCTGTCGGTCGATGCACGAAAAGCGGCCGGCTCGCTGCGCGTGGCGATCGACCTCAACGCCGTGCCGCCGCTGGGCATCGAGGGCGTGAAGGCCACCGACAAGGCAGCCGACCGCGACGGCACGATCGCCTACGGCGCGCTGGGCGTGGGCGGTGCGAAGATGAAGATCCACAAAGAAGCACTGCGCCGGCTGTTCGCGGCGAACGATCAGGTGTTCGACGCCGAAGCGATCCTGCAGATCGGCAAGGAACTGGCGTAGCGCGATTCGTTCGGCGCAAGGATTCTCCTCCTGCAGCGCCGTTGCGATTTGCCCCCTCGCAATGCCGTCGGCTGCGGTCAAACGCCGCCCCTCGTCGTTTTGACGCGCGAACCGCCGTACGTTTCGTTCTGGAAACTCCACCAGCACGACTTCGGCAGCATGCCCAGGCCGACGACGGCCAACTGCGCCACCCAGAAGATGAGCAGCGCGTTGATCGCATCTTCGGACTTGCCGTAGGAATGTAGGCCGACACCGAGGTTATTGACGCCGAACCAGGACCACGCCGTCACGACGTTGCCGACCATCGCCATCACGGCCATGCCGCGGTCCTTGACCCAGCCGTCCCAGCGGGCGTGCAGCACCAGGGCGTTCCACAGCACGATAATTAGCGCGCCGTTTTCCTTCGGATCCCAACCCCAGAATCGTCCCCACGAGTCGTCGGCCCACAGGCCGCCCAACACCGTTCCGACGAAACTGAAGAAGATCGCGAAGCACAGCGAGCCATAAATCATCCGGGCGAGCACCTTCGACATCTCTTTGTCGAGCGCCGGCGTACATAGGCCAAGCACCACAAACAGCACGCCCAACACGCCGGCCACGAACGTCGCCGCGTAACCGGCCGTCACGGTCACCACGTGCGTGGCCAACCAGAACTGCGTATCGAGCACGGC
The DNA here is from genome assembly GCA_029259895.1 of Planctomycetota bacterium. Classification (GTDB taxonomy): domain Bacteria; phylum Planctomycetota; class Planctomycetia; order Pirellulales; family PLA5; genus PLA5. Next base: position 19,451 of record JAJDEG010000544.1, on the reverse strand, counting down.
TTGAAGCATCGGGAACGTGTCGCCGTCGAGCGACAGGAAATGAGCGACGAGCAGGGTCGCGCTCCCCATGATGCCCGCGAGCAAGTTGCCCAAGCCGAGCCGGAAGATGGCCTCCATCGCCAAAGCGAGGGCCACCGCGCCCCAACCGATGAACACCGCCGAGGAATACAACGTGGTCACCGGTGGGCGACCCGATATGTAAACCCGCGACGCGATCGCGAACGTGTGCAATACCAGCGTAAACGCAGCGAGCCAGAACGCCGATCGATTGAGCGGCAAACTCCAGCCAAACAGCGCCCCGATGGCCAGAATCGCCACGCCCAGATACAACCACGACGCCACGAAGAACGGTTCCATGCGGCTGAAGAACGATTCGTAATCGACGCGCGTCGCACCGTATGCGTCGGGCGTATGCGAGTCGAGATAATCGCGATAGTCCCGCACCGCATCGTTGAACGTTTGCGCCTCGCCCGCACGATAGGCTTCCAGCAGGCCCGCCCAATGCGCTCGCGCTTCGCTCGGCCGCGTCGCCTCGGTTCGTTCGGCAAGCTCCGCCGACGCGAGTTTGTGAATGTACTCGTCGACGTACGAACCGACGAGCGTCGTCCACCCGGCTTCTCCCTTGATGGTTGTCGCAGGGACGGCCAGCGGCGCGTTTCGCTCCGCCAGATGTCGCTGGATTTCCAATTCACGGCTGAACGCATCGGCCTTCGTGGCGATTTGCGACCGCGCCTTCTCGACGTCGTCGACGGAATCGGATTTTGGCAGTTCCGGCAAATCGGCCGGCGAATGAAACGCCCGAACCAGATTTTCGTAAACGGCAAACCGGTTGGCGAACTCGATGATTTGTTGCTGTCCGAGCGTAAAGTCCTTCGGATTCTTCTCGCGAACCTCGGCAGCCTTACGAAGCGCCTCATCGAAGGTCTTTTGACCTTTCTGTATTTCTCGGACCGAGTAGAGCAATCCCTTGCGCGGTTCCAGTCCCAGCGCGTCGAGAACGTCGAAGTTCTCGATCCGAAACACGCGATGATCCTCGCCCGCGGGCAGGCCGGAAATCACATCGAGCAACCAACGAATCGCCGGTTGCCGCGTTTCGTTCGAGTCCAGAAACGTCTCGCGCTTGGCCAACACGCGCAGCGTCGAGCGAGCGACCGTGTCCAACGGTTTGCAGCGCCCGGCCTCCATCACCGGCAGCTTGCCGGCCGCCTCGATGTTCATGTCTCGGTGCTCTGGCAACGGACGCGCTGCCTTCGACCCAACCCACAGCGCCGCCACGATCACCACCGCCAGCGGCAACCACGTCGCCGCGGGCAATCGCCCTAGCTCGACATCTTCCACGACATCCGGCTCGCGGCGCGGGCGGCGCTGCTTCCGCGCCGCGCCCTCGACCGCCGCCATCCGCTCGTCCAGCGGCGAACCCGTCGTCGCGGCCTCGGTCACCACCGTCGCCGGCACGGCCCGCGAACGGCGGCGCACGAATCGAAACAGCGACATGCTGAACTGATGCAACATGCCCACCGCCACGATCATGCACGACACGTAGGGGATCATCCACCCCTTGTTGGTCACCACTTGCAGCGTCGTCGTGTCGGCTTCGACGCCCGGCATACCCTTGGCGCGAAACTCCGACTGATAGTACGTCTCGCCCCGAAAGCGCAGCGGATTGTTCATCCAAATTCGCGTCGCCAGCAGTTCGCTGCCGTCGGCGTCGACGATTCGCACGTCGGACGAATAATTCCGCGCCATCGACGTGCCGGTATAGTTGTCCTGCCGCGCGTCGAGCACCTCGATCCAAAACGGGCGGTAAATCCGCTTGAACCGTAGCGACACCTCGTACGTCTTATCTCCCACGGTCACCCGTTCCGGCCGCTGCTCGGATTCGAGCCAAGTCGCCATTTGAATCACAGACAGCAGATACGTGCCCAGCGATTTGCCCTCATCGTCCTTCGAGATCAACTCGACGTACGCCGCCGGGACGTCGACCTTTTGGTTCGAGTCCGTGCCGACCGACCGCTTTTCCGCGACCGGCGCGGCCACAAGACCGACGCCGGCCGTCGCGGGGTTGTCCTCGTGCGGTCCGATGTTGCGCAGCCGGGGCACGTTCTCGATAAACTCGACCAACCGCACGTCGAACGGCAGCGCATCGTCGGAAACGACCTCGTCGCGCCTAAGCCGCGCGTCCTCGACCACGACCACGTCGTCCGTTTCCGCATTCGACGGATCGACGACGGCCAACTCCACTCCTCGCGTGTCTTCCGAATAATTCTTCGCCTGCCCCTCCTGCGCGCTGAGCTGAGATTCCACTGCCGAAACGCCGACGAGCAACTCGCTGAACATCATCAGCCCGACGCCGGCGTGCAGCAGCACGATGCCGGCCCGCTGCTTGAACGCCAAGATGCAGCCGACGAGCAAGACCACGCCCGCACCAGTCGCCTTGATGAGTTGCCAGAGAATGCGCATCGACGACTCGCCCAGCGCGAAATCGCCGCCGGCGAAGAATAGCCACAGCAGCGCCGAACCGAACAACAATTCGCCCACGCCCAGGCCGATGCGCAGCGCACCGCGCGACGGGTCCATGCGAACGACGGCCGCCGCTCCCACGAACCACAACGCGGCGAGCGAGAGCTTAATCAGCAACCAGATCGTCCCCCAACTCAGCCAAGCGGCGTCCTGCACGCCTTCGTCGTCGCCGATCGCGCCGGTATGAATCACGGCGTAGGTCACGAGCATGCCGAGGGCCAGCACGATGCTGCCGGCCGCCAGTCGAGGACCGCTGGCCTGCATGCGAAACCGAACCGCATGCGCCGCCACCAGGTTGACGAACATCATCGCCCCGATTAGCCAGCCTTTGGGGAAATAAAAATGGTTCTCCATCCAGGCGTAGTCGGGCACGTCCGGAAAGAACGACTTCGGGAAGAATATTTTGAACTGGATCTCCGCGAACGCCGCATGAAACCAGCCCCACGGTTCGCCGACGTACGCGTCGACGTTCCGCGGCATGCGGAAGTAGTGATCGATGATCTGCCAAATGTCGCCCTGCGTCTGTCCGAGCGTACCGGCCAGCACGATGAAAATCGCCAACGCAAACAGCACGACGGTGAGCTTCAGCGACGCCAGTGGCGCGAGAATCGAACGTGCGCTACCCCACGCGTCGTCGCGGCGCGCGAGAGAACCGGAGGCCGACGCACCGCCGGTTGGCTGCGTGCTTTGCGGCGAATCACTTGCCATCGCTTGCTCCTTTCGGCTCTTCGCCGGCCGCTTTTAGCCGAATCGAAGAGAGAAACTTCTTGAATGCATCGCGCTGCCCCTTGGCGATGGCTCCGTCGCCGGAGAGTTTGACGAACCAAACGTCGTCGCCCGCGCGGAACATCGCCGCGAACGTCGCCTTTTCGGCGTTGGCTTCATCGGGGGCGTAAAGCTCGACGTACAGGCTGCGGCGACCGTCGATCTCGACTTCTTCGCCGTCGGCGACAATCTCCTCCGGCGAAGCCGCGGCGAGACCGATCTGCCCACGCCAGCGATTGACGTTGGAAATCGGATTGGCGATCTCCGGCGCGCTGGCCGGAAAACTCGTGACGGCAATGTCGATCTTGCGGTCCCGTTCGACCACCGAGAGAGATGCCTTACGTTCGCCTTTGGCGCCGTCGTCGGTCCATCCCTGGGGCGCTTCGTATTTCAACGCCAGCGGCTTGCCACTCGCACCCGATGCGACGTCTGCTGCGGGCGGCGTCGCGCCGGCCGCTTCTTCGGCCGCCAGCACGACGACCGTTGCCGTATTGTCGTCGGCCAACGGAATGCGGAGAGATTCGCGCTCGAAGCGCTGGGCATCCGTCGGCGGCAGTTTCAACTGTCCGCGCCAGCGATTCACGTTCGCCAGAATATACGGCCCGTCTTCGTCATTCTTGGGCAATGCCGACACGGAGAATTCCGGCGCACTCGCTCCCACGCCGAGCACGAGCGTAGCGTAGCGAAATTGATCCCCCGGCTTCTCGGTCCAGCCTTCCGGAAGCGACCAACTCGGCGTGCCGTCCTCGCGAAACTTAATCGACTTCACGAAATCGATCAGTTTCTCCGCGTGCGGAGCCAGCGTGTCGCGCGAGCCCGTCGCCTTAAAAAACCACGCCGAGTCGCCGCGAAGAACGATTGCGCCGAACATGCGGTCACCGCCAACCTGCGGAGCTCGCATCATCGGCGGATGCCCCGGCATAGGTCCGGGCGCGACCGCCTGGACTGGCTTGGGCTTCGGCACGGTATAGCGATCAATGCCTTCCTCGCCCGAGCATCCCCACGACGCGACGACCGCCACGCCAAAGAGAACAACCATTGAGAAACGAAACGAGCCTGGCATGGTCCCTCTCGAAAGCTAATGTGGATCGTCACCGCAATCGAAAGCGGCGGGAGTCGGAACGTTCGTCGCCGAAATCCTGCTTCGGCGAGATGCAGCACGCTGCAGCGCCGCGATGTCGCGGGACAGCGCCGATGGGGGGTGGGGCTGGCGGAGCGAAGGCAGACGCTCGTGCCAACGCATTATTGGATTATAGAGCCGCCGCCGACGGAAAGTATAGCGACCCCTTTGGGTGGCGCGCACGGAAGGAACCGGCAGCCAAATAGGCAACGTCGCGTCGCGAGCGTCACTTAGCAAGCGCCCATGCGAACTGGGCGCTTACTTGAACCAGCCGGCCACTTGATCCATGATCCCGCTGGTCACGCTGTACGGCTGATCCCAACTCCACATGTTGCGGATCAGGTCGTACATCAACATGCCGCCGAACATCAGAATGAGCGCGCAGCAAGCGAGACTCAGCACGTTCCAGATCGAGTAAGGCGCTTCGGGCGAAACGTATTCGCCGCTGGCAGCGGCCATCGTCGTCGCCGGTCGCGGAGCCATGTCGACTTCGTCCTCGTCGACTTCCAGCGCCGCCGCCATGCCGCCGGCCGGCGACAGGCCGATATCGTCGTCGTCTTCGTCGATCGGGATGACCTGCGAGCCGCTGTCGTCATCGTCGAGGCTGGGCGCGGCGGTAAAATCGAAATCGTCGTCCGCGCCGCGCGCTTGCTTTTGCGTCGGCGAGTCGGGCGAGGCCTTCTCGTCGAAGCGAATCGACGAATCCTCGCCTAGCTGAAACGAATCGACCGCCGAGCCGCCGATTTCCATCGGCTCCTCGAGCGACAGGCCGCTGTCGGCCGGCGAGAGATTGATGCCGCTGTCGGCGGGCCGCTTCGTAATATCGCTGTCGCTGCCGCCAAGAACGAGGTCTTCGTCCTCGCCCGTCAGGTCGATGTCCGAGCCGCCCGGAGTGCCGACGAGCGAATCGTCGTCGTCGAGCGAGAAATCATCCGAATTGGCGGGCTTCTTCGATGCCTTGCCGCCGGCCGAACCGCCCGCAGCGTCCTTGATCCCTTTGATGCTCCCTTCGTCGACTTGCAGCGACATGTCGTCCAGGTCTTCAAAGACCGAGCCAAGCTTATCGGAACCACCCTCGGCCTTCTCCTCGCCGAAATCCACGCCGCTATCGAAAGCCAGGTCGAGGTCGCTGATGCCGCTCGTGCTCGACGGCGTCGAGCCGGCTAGAACGTCACTGTTTCCGGGCTTGTCGCCGCCGATCTTGCTATCGAGCACACCAGAGGCCGGACTCTCGTCGAGCGTGAAGTCCAAGGGATCGTCGTCGCGTTCGGCCTTCAGCCGTTCGAGTTCGGTGTCGCGAAACTTCCACTGTCCGCCGTCCTTATAAGCGTAGGCTTCGCCGCGTTCGCGCATCGCCATCAAATCATCGACGGACACGCCAAGAATCTGAGCGGCTTCTTCGGCGGTGTGTAGCTTCTGGGCCATATTTGCCTCTCGACGGATTGCCGCGCCTCGCGGGACGGCGGGTCTGTTCCCGCTTCGCCCCCCGCGGCGGCATGACCGTCGGCGAGAGGCATCAGCGATGTTGTAATTGCGATCGTATCTCTTGCGGCAACGGGCTGGTCCCGTTGAACACCGTCATCTCCAAATCCCAAGTCACGTTGCGGACCGCCCGGAGGACAATCTCGCCCGACTTCGGTTCGATGTGGTACACGCTCATCACCCGAGTCGCCGGGTCGATGATCGTGATCTGCTGCCGATCCTCGGCGAGCGTGGTCGAAAACGCCAACATGCCGGCGGAGTGTCCGTCGCGAGCCACAGCCCGCGGCGATCCACCAACCGACGGCAACGGCGGCCCAGCGTAAGCCCATGCAGCCCACGCAGCGCCAACCACCAACCCCACGGACGCCATCAAACTAGCCAGCATCCATTTTCGCATGCTTCACCTTCCTTGGCGAATCGAAGTTTGGGTAATCCAGGGGCTTTCCAAGATTCTATTCTAAAAGCCCGAAAACCGAATTCAAGACACGACTTACGACAAATTGCCGCGATCCGAGCACCTGCGTCGGCGTCTGGGCGGCAGAACCGGTCGCGTGGCTGCATGAGGCGACGAGGTGCGTGCCAACATGCCGCCGGCGGGTTCCAGCGATTGCGCCGGCCAAGACCACTCCATCGGGGGATTTTCGCGAGGCGAAAGTCTATCCGTTTGACCGGCGGCTCGCAAGATCATCCAACGCCATGCCGTCGCGTTGCCTGCTTCGGCTTTGTCGCAGTTGCTGGCAGTCACCTTCGCTGCTGGTCATAATCGCCGGCGTTACGAATTCGGCGTTCTTTGCCCTACGAGGAATACGCATCATGAAGCTCGCACACTTTTCTCTTGCCTTGGCAACGACCTTTCTCGCTTCGCCTTATCGCTCACTCGCCACGGCCGACGATATCTTTGCCGACGGGGGCACCGTGAAGATTGAAGGCAGCGTCGCCTTTGTCGAAGGACCGGCCTGGCACCCGAGCGGCAACGTTTACTTCACCGACCCCGGCAACAACCGCATCATGCGCCGCGATCCCAAGGGCGCGATGCACATCTTTCGCCAACCCTCGGGCAGGGCGAACGGACTGATCTTCGACGCCCAGGGCCGGCTCGTCGCGTGTGAAGGGGCCGGTGAAGGGGGCAACCGCCGCGTCACACGCACCGAACTCGACGGCACGATCACCGTGCTGGCCGATAAGTTCGAGGGCCGCCGGCTCAATTCGCCGAACGACGTCTCCATCGACGACAGCGGCCGCATCTACTTCACCGATCCGCGATACGGCCCGCGCGACGATATCGAGCAACGCGACGCCGACGGCAAGCCGATCGAAGGCGTGTATCGCATCGACGGCGATGGCAAGATCGCGCGCGTGATCGCCGGCGAGGTCGAGCGGCCCAACGGACTTGCGATCTCGCCTGACGGCAAGTGGCTGTACGTTGTGGACAATCAGAACGGCACGCCCGACGGCAATCGCAAGCTGTGGCGGTTCGCACTCGATAATAGCGGCGGGGTCGAGCGGGCGAGCCGCAAGCTGCTGCACGATTTCGGCCACGGCCGCGGCGGCGATGGCATGGAAGTCGACCGCGAAGGCCGCCTGTACGTCGCAGCCGGGTTTAACGTGGCCAACGAGCCGCTCGAATCGGCCGCGGTCGCCGCGGGCGTTTACGTCTTCTCGCCCGACGGGAAGCAGGTCGGCTTCGTGCCGATCAAGATGGACATGGTCACGAACTGCTGCTTCGGCGGCGCGGACGGCAAGGCGCTGTTCATCACGGCAGGGCACACGCTGTGGAGCGTCGGCGTGAAGACGAGCGGGTATCGCGTTTGGCCGCCGGTTGAGAACGAATAGCGCCAAGCAATAGCGACGACGAGATCGGCGAAGCGCCCGGCTAAAAGATGCCGAGTTGATCGCGAGCGTCTTCTGTCATTCGGTCGGGCGTCCAGGGCGGGACCATGACGAGCTTGATCTCGACGTCGCGGACCCCTTCCATGCGGCCGACCGCCTGTTTGCTGTTGGCGATCAACTGTGGGCCGGCGGGGCAGGCTGGGCTGGTCATCGTCATGTCGACCTTGATCAGCGACTTGCCCTCCTCGTCGGCTGGCTCGATGTCGACGTTGTAGATCAAGCCCAGGTCGACGATGTTGACGAACAACTCCGGGTCGATCACTTGCTTGAGCGTTTCGCGAATGGCGTCTTCGGTGAGCATGGCGGGCACCGGGGCTGGGGGCTGGAGATTGAGGACTGGCGAATATGCTTTCGCGCGGCTACGCGTCGTTCAGCCGGACGAGTACTTGGCCGTCGACGACTTTGGCTTCGTGCGCTCGTGTGGCTTTGGTCGCCGGCATTGTAAGGGCAGCGCCGGTTTTGATGTCGAACTTCGCACCGTGCCGAGGGCAGGCGAGCGAGCAGCCGGCTACGTCCAGTTCGCCGTCGCTCAGCGGCCCGCCGTCGTGCGTACAGACGTCGTCGATACAGTATACCGCATCGCCGACGCGGATCACCACGACGAGTTGCTCGTCGACTTCGGCGAGCAGCTTGCCGGGATCGGCGATGTCGGACAACTTGGCGACGGGGACGAAGTCGGGCATTGGGGGGTAGGCCGGAGGCTTGAGGATATCAGGCGGGAGGCAGGAGACAGTATTTAGGAGAAGGGACGAGCTGATGACGTACTCGACTCTCCTGACTCCTGTCTCCCTATTCTCTATTCAACTTCGCGCACGCGCCGCCGAATCGCATGCCCTAGCGCTTCGCGGACACTTTCGATGGTGATGCGATCGAACACTTGCTGGAAGAATCCGGTCACGACCAGCCGCACCGCTTCGTTTCGCGTCAGACCGCGGGCTTGGGCGTAATAAATCAACTCGTCGTCGACGCGGCCGCTCGTCGAGCCGTGCGTGCAGCGGACGTCGTCGGCTTCGATCTCCAGGCCGGGGATCGAATCGCTGCGTGCGTCGGTCGACAGCATCAAGTTGTCGTTGCGTTGATAGCCGTCCGTCTTCTGGGCCGCCGGATCGACTTTGATCATGCCGCGCCACACGAATCGCGATTTGTCCTGCAGCCCGCCCTTGTAGAGCAAGTCGCTGCGGCAATTCGCGGCGCGGTGATGCTGGAGCGTGTGATACGAAAGATGCTGCTTACCTTCGGTGAACACGACGCCGTTTACCTGCGCTTCGGCCCCCAGGCCGACGAGGGCGACGTGCTGATTGACTTTCGCCAGCCGCGATCCGAGCGCGCCGATCGTCCATTGGATGCTGGCGTCGCGATCGACGAGGGCATTTTGCTGGGCGAAATGCCACACGCCGTGGCCCCAGTCCTGAAGATTCACGTATCGCAGTCGGGCTTCGCGGCCGACGATCAGTTCGATCGCGCCGCAGTGTAGGCCCGTCGCCGTTTCGCTGTCGCTGGCGGTTTCGGCCAATGCCGTCGCTTCGGCGCCGTCCTCGAGAATGACCAGCGCGTGCCCGAGATCGACGCCGCCGTCGGTCATCGCCGAGAGCATGTGAAATGGCTCGGCTACGGCCACGCCCTTGGGCACGTAGAGCACGAATCCGCCGGTCCAAAACGCGCCGTGCAAGGCCGCGAACTTGTCTTTGCGCGGATCGACCGCGCGGGTCATCAGATGTGGGCGGATCAACTCGCCGTGCTCGCGGACGATTTCTTCGAGGCTGCCGAATAGCACGCCCTTGGCCGCCCACTTGGGATCGAGCTGAGCGAAAAGCGAGCGGCTATTGAGCGTCGTCGCTTGTCCGGCGAGCTCGACGCCTTCGCTAAGCTGCGCGGGCGGACACACGGCGTCCGCCGGCAAATCGCCCGGCACGGCGAACTTGTCGAGCCGAAACAAGCGGATGTCGGTCCGCATCCATTCTTCGTCGCGTCCGCCGGGCATCGGCAGCGCGGTGTACGCGTCCCAACACTGGCGGCGCAGGTCGAGCAGCCACTGCGGCTCGTCGCGCGCGGCGAGGAAAGCGTCGAAGGACTCTTGCGAAAACCCAACTTGTGTAATGGTAGCGGTCATCTTGAAATTCAATGCGAAATACAAACCACGGAGATCACGGAGACACAGAGGGCGAACGGGCTTGCGCCGAAATCGAAATTGGCGTGGGTCACGTTCGGAGCGTCAAGCGATCAACCACAGAACGAAATGCCCACAGAGCCGTTTGGCGAGTCACGGACCGGGGCGATAGCGTTTCCTCGATCCTTGGCACTGATGCCTTATTTGAACCTTGATACTTGAACGTTGAGCGTTCTCTTAACCAACCGTGCCTTCCATCTGAAGCTGAATCAGCCGGTTCATTTCGACGGCGTATTCCATCGGCAGCTCTTTGACGAGCGGTTCGATGAACCCGCTGACGATCATCGTGCTGGCCTCTTCCGGCGATAGGCCGCGGCTGGTGAGGTAGAACAATTGCTCCTCGCCGATGCGGGATACGCTGGCCTCGTGGCCGATCTGCACGTCTTGCTCTTCGACTTCGATGTAGGGGTACGTGTCGCTGCGGCTCTTGGGATCGAGGATCAATGCGTCGCACACGACACTGCTCTTGACGTTCGTGGCGCCTTTTTCGACCTTGACCAGACCGCGATAGCTCGACCGGCCGCCGTTCTTGGAGATCGACTTCGACACGATGCGGCTGGACGTGTTCGGTGCGCAGTGAACGACCTTCGCGCCGGCGTCCTGATGCTGGCCGTTGGAGGAAAACGCGATCGAGAGGATCTCGCCGCGGGCACCTGGCTCCATCATGTAGACGGCCGGGTACTTCATGGTCAATCGACTACCCAAGTTGCCGTCGATCCACTCCATGAGCGAGTCTTGGTAGGCGACGGCTCGCTTGGTGACGAGGTTGTAAATGTTGTTCGCCCAATTTTGGATCGTCGTGTAGCGGCAGCGGGCGTTCTTCTTGACGATGATTTCGACGACCGCCGAGTGCAGGCTTTCGGTCGTGTACATCGGCGCGGTGCAGCCTTCGACGTAATGCACCTCGGCCCCTTCGTCGACGATGATCAGCGTCCGCTCGAACTGGCCCATCTGCTCGGCGTTGATGCGGAAGTACGCTTGCAGCGGGAACTCGATCTTCACGCCTTTGGGGACGTAGATGAAGCTGCCGCCGGACCAGACCGCCGAGTTGAGGGCGGCGAATTTGTTGTCGCTGGGCGGAATGATCGTGCCGAAATACTCGCGGAGCAGGTCGCTATGCTCGCGCAGCGCGGTGTCCGTGTCGGTGAAGATGACGCCCTGCTTCGATAGCTCCTCGACGAGCGAGCCGTAGACGACTTCGCTCTCGAATTGGGCCTTCACGCCGGCGAGATACTTCTTTTCGGCTTCCGGAATGCCGAGGCGGTCGAAGGTGCGCTTGATTTCCTCGGGCACGTCGTCCCAAGTCTTGCCCTGGTGGTCGGTCGGCTTTAGGTAATAGTAGATGTCTTGCAGATTGATGGCGCCGACGTCGCCGCCCCACTTCGGCATCGGCTTCGACTCGAAGATTTCCAGCGACTTGAGCCGGAAATCGCGCATCCAGGCCGGCTCCTTCTTCATTTCCGAAATCTGGGCCACGATCTCGCGGTCGACCCCCTTGCGGGCCTTGAAGATCGGCGTCGAGTCGGTGTGGAAATCGTACTTGTTGAGCTCCGCCATCGGATCGGCGACGCGCGGCTCAAGAATGTTGCTGGCCATGTTAAAACCTATGTGGTTGGCGAGGCAAAGCCCCGCGGTTGAATGCTCAATGCTCAATTGTCAATGACCAATCAATGCCCCAGCTCGAATTCCCAAGGTCGCCATCGCACCGTTGTGCATTGAGTCATTGGGAATTGATTGAGCATTGACAATTGGTCATTGCTCCTTACACCGCCGCCTCTTCCTTCTTCATCTCGTTCTCGACCGCCGCGTCCTCTGGGTGTTCGCGACGAACGCGGTCGTAGCCGTGTTTGTGCATTTCGATTGCCAACTCCGCGCCGCCGGTCTCGACGATGCGGCCGCCGAGCATAACGTGGGTCACGTCGGGGCGATTGTGCTCAAGGAGCTTGTCGTGGTGCGTGATGATCAGGATGCCCATCTTGGAGCGGCCAATCTCGGCGATGCTCTGGCTGGCCAGTTTGACCGCGTCGACGTCGAGTCCGCTGTCGGTCTCGTCGAGGATCGCAAACTTCGGCCGCAGCATGGCCATTTGCAGGATTTCCGCCCGCTTCATCTCGCCGCCGGAGAAGCCATCGTTCACATAACGGCGAGCGAAATCGCGGTTGATTTTCAACTGGTCCATCTTCTCGTACAGTTCCTTGCGGAACTCGCGCATCGGCAGCAGTTCTTCGTCTTCTTTGCGCTCGGGCCGGCGAACGTTCGTCGTGGCGTGGCGGAGGAAATCGGCCATCTTCACGCCGGGTATCGACATCGGCCGCTGAAACGCCATGAACACGCCGGCGCGGGCACGCTCGTGCGGCTCCCACTCGGTGATGTTCTCGCCGTTAAGCTCGATCGTGCCGTCGACGATCTCGTAATTCGGATGCCCCATGATGGCCAGGCCGAGCGTGCTCTTGCCGGAGCCGTTGGGCCCCATCAAGGCGTGCGTCTCGCCGCGGCGCAGCGTGAGGTCGACGCCGCGAAGGATTTCTTTGCCTTCGACGGCGACGTGCAAGTTCGTAATTTTCAGTGTGTCAGTCATTGCGGGAGTCAGGAGTCAGGATTTGGGGATGTCTTAAGCGGCTGCCTATTGCCTTCAGCTTACGGCATTACCCAGTTATTTTCTGATGATCGAACAGCGGCGCTTCGTCCGTTTCTGGCGCGACGTATCCGCTATGGTGCGGGACCGGGATTTCGTCTTCGATTCGCACGCCGTTGCGGTTGGCGATCTTGTGCCCGCGGATTTTGTCTTGGATTCGCATCAGGCCTTCGAGCAGTGCTTCCGGACGCGGCGGGCAGCCCGGCACGTAGACGTCGACGGGCACGACCAAATCGACGCCCTTGACCACGTGGTAGCCGTACTTGAAATAGGGTCCGCCGCCGACCGTGCACGCGCCCATCGCGATGACGAACTTTGGATCGGGCATCAGGTTGTAGAGCCGACGAACGCGGCTGGCCATTTTGTACGTCACGGTGCCGGCCACGATCATCAGGTCGGCCTGGCGCGGCGAGGCGCGAAACGCACCGGCGCCGAATCGGTCCAGGTCGAAGCGGCTGGCCCCAGCGGCCATCATCTCGATGGCGCAACAGGCCAAGCCGAACGTCATCGGCCAGATGCTCGACTGGCGCGCCCAGTTGATCGCCTGTTCCAACGACGTCGTGACGACGTTTTCCTCGAATCGTCCTTCGATCCACGGCTTGGTCATGGCGTTGCGCCCTTAGGGATAGGTGAATTGTGCGGCGGCACTTGCGGCCAAACTCGCCAATATATGCCCGTATCAGTTGGTTTCAAAGGTGCAGCACGTCGCGCCGTCGAGGCGGCATTCCGATAATTTCAGGTTCTCGCCAATCAGCTCGCTGAACAGCATTTTTTCCATCGAACACACGGATCGGTCCGTTTCGACCAATTCGGGATAGGGGCATTCGACCGCCGTGAGCACGGGCAGTCGTCCGTCGGCGTTGACGGAAAACTCCACGTCCCGTTCGCCGAAAATCTGCCGCAGGGAGTCCATCCGCTCGCGGACCGTTTCGCCGCGAATCCGGCCCGCATAGACGGCGGCCATCCGTTTGGCCAGCCGCTGGAGCAAACCGCGGCGGACGTCGGCGTCTTTGATGTCGCGGATTTCGTTCCAGAGGGCGATGGCGAGATCAGCGAAGTTCGAGCCGGTCTGCCGCCGTCCCTTTTCGGTGAGCGAATAGCGATGGCTTGGGCGACCTCGGCCGGCGCGGAGCAACACCCGCTCGATCATCAAATCGCCCATCAGACGGTTGAGCCGTTGGCGGACTGCCGTGGCCGTTACACCGGTTACGCCAGCTAGTTCCGTGACCGACATCGGCCCGCGCTTGCGCAGCAGGTCGAGGATCATCACGTCGCTGGTGGCGGGGATCGCGGCGGGAATCGGGTTTTCGACGTCGCTGGTCACGTTACTTGCCTCGCGAAATACGTTCTGCTTCGGCCGGTGGCGGTTCACGGCACGCTGCCAAAGCCACTAGCATCATATCCATTCTCGCATTTTTGACAACCAGATGTTTGTAAAATCCCGCCGCTCATGGCTGCGGGCATCCGAAACGGTTATGGGGGCACGACTTGCACCGACATCGCTACGACCGGCACACGCCATTCGGACCACCCGAAATGTCTAGTTTCCCGTTCCTGAGATAAATGGTAAGTTGCCGCACCTTCGGGCGAATCTATCGTCCGGAAAGTCGGCTTTCCAATATTTTGCCGCTCGGCACTTCGCTCAAACCACCCGAGGTTGGCGCATGCAACGCTCGCACACCGTGTGCTGGATTTTGGTTCTGGCGATTACCGCTTGTTTCTCGCTAGGGGCGTTCCCGAGTTCAGTGTCCGCGGAGGAGACTCCGGCGGCCGCGACCGATCAGAAAGACGCCGCTGAGAAAGACGCGGCCGATACGGCGAAGTCGGATACGGAAGATGAGCGCGACGGATGGATGGATCGCGTCGACAAGTGGTTTGGCGCGAAAGTGGTCGCTCCGCTCGCGGCTGTGCTTTTCTTCGACCTAGGCGCTGTTGCGCGTTTCTTCGGCTTAGGCACTGAGGAATTGCCCAGCACCGGCTTGCCGTTCGTGGTCATCTGGCTGCTTTGCGGCGCGATCTTTTTCACGATCCGCATGAAGTTCATCAACATCCGCGCGTTCGGACATGCCATCCGACTGACCAAGGGCGACTACGACGACCACAACGAGCCCGGCGAGGTGTCGCACTTTCAAGCGCTGGCTTCGGCGCTTTCGGCGACCGTTGGGCTGGGAAACATTGCTGGCGTTGCGATTGCCGTCGGTCAAGGCGGTCCTGGCGCCGTATTTTGGCTAATCGTTGCCGGACTGCTGGGCATGACGAGCAAGTTTACGGAATGCACGCTTGGGCAAATGTACCGCAAGGTGGGCGCCGACGGTTCCGTTTCCGGCGGAGCGATGCATTACCTGAAGGACGGATTGGCCGAATTGCGGATGCCGGTCCTGGGCAAGGTTCTTGCGGTCATGTTCGCCATCCTTTGCATCGGCGGGTCGTTTGGCGGAGGGAACGCGTTTCAAGTCAACCAGTCGCTTCGCGCGATCGGACAACAGGTTTCCTGGCTCGATCACGAGAGCCCCGACGGCGTACCGTGGGTTTATGGCATCGTGATGGCCGTGTTGGTCGGAATCGTGATTATTGGCGGCATTCGTCGGATCGCGGCCACGGCGGAAAAGATCGTGCCGGCGATGTGCGGCGTGTACGTGCTTACTTGCCTGTACATCATCGTCGCCCACTGGAATCACATCGGCTGGGCGTTTGGCGAGATTTTTCGCGGCGCTTTCACGCACGATGCTGCTTACGGAGGAGCGCTCGGCGTGATGGTGATCGGCATTAAGCGCGCGGCGTTCTCGAACGAAGCTGGCGTGGGGTCGGCAGCCATCGCCCATTCAGCGGCCAAGACCAAGGAACCCGTTAGCGAAGGAATCGTCGCGTTGCTCGAACCGTTCATCGACACGGTCGTCGTTTGCACGATGACGGCGCTGGTGATCGTGATTACCGGCGTCTACGACAAGGAAGCGTTCCCCGACTACGCCGTCCTCGTCGAACGAAACAACGGAGCGGCCTTGACGATGCACGCGTTTGGAAGCGTCATCTGGTGGTTCCCCTACGTGCTGTGCGTGGCCGTCGTCATGTTCGCCTTTTCGACGCTGATTTCGTGGTCGTATTACGGCGAGCGATGCTGGACGTGGATGTTCGGACCGCGGTCGTCGTTGGCCTATAAGATTCTGTTCCTCAGCTTCACCGTACTGGGTTCGATCGTCACCGCGACAAACATCCTCGAATTCAGCGACCTTATGATCCTCTCGATGGCCGTTCCTAATATCCTGGGGGTCGCGTTGCTTAGCGGCAAAGTTCGCCGCGCGCTGGACGACTACTGGCGGCGGGTTAAGTCGGGCGAGATTGCGCCGATCAAGAAATAGTTTGCTGCTAGGAATCGTGCTGGAGTCGCTTTGCGCGGCGGATTGCTTGCCGCGGGCGCTGCGGCAATTGCCGCTCGCGCCCGTTGCGAGAAGGGCGGCTTGCGGGGCATAATGAACGTTCGCCATCGCCTCCTTTCTTTCGAGGAACCGACTCATGCCTTGGCTTCCCAAGAAAACTGTCGTCGTGCCGATCGACTTTTCGGACGAATCGTTCACCGCGCTCGATACGGCGCTGGAACTGGTTGCCGATGCTTCGCACGTGCGCATCGTACACGTGCTGCCGTATATGGAAGTGACCGATCCCGGCGTGATTTGGGAAGCGATCGACGACGATAGCCGCCGCACCCACGCCGAAGACGCGCTGAAGGAGCGACTCGCCGACGCCAAGTACAAGGGCATTCAAATCCAAATTGGTTTCGGCGATCCTGGCCGCGAGGTTGCCGACCATGCCGAGAGTAGCAAGGCCGAGTTGATCGTCCTCTCGTCGCACGGCCGCACGGGGCTTTCGCGATTGCTGATCGGTTCGGTCGCCGAGCGGATCGTGCGGCTGGCGCATTGCCCTGTGCTGGTTCTGAGGAAGTAGGGGGCAGGGATCAGGGATCAGGGGTTGGGGGTCAGGGGTCGGGGATTTGGTGCCTTGCACGATACGACAAGAATACCATGTCCCCGAATCCCGAATGCCGAATCCCGACGCCCGCCCCTTTCGGTCCGCGCTATCTCGTTCCGTTTCGTCCGAAGCGCGTGCCGCATCAGTTTGCCGACGTTTTGATTATTGGCAGCGGGCTGGCTGGACTGCGCGCCGCTTCGGCCGTCGATCCGCGCCTTTCGGCGCTGATCGTTACGAAGGACAGCTTGCAGCAGTCCAATAGCACGTACGCGCAGGGCGGCATCGCCAGCGTCACCGATCCCGAGGACCGCTTTGAGGATCACGTCAGCGACACGCTCATCGCCGGGGCCGACCTGTGCGACGAGCGGATCGTCGATCTCGTCGTCCACGAAGCCCCGCGGCGGATCGCCGAACTGATCGCCTGGGGGACGCACTTCGACAAAGTCGCCGGCCATCTTGCTTTGGGCCGCGAAGGAGGGCACAGCCACGAACGGATTATTCACGCCAACGGCGACGCGACCGGAGCGGAAGTCATGCGGGCGATGACCGAGCACATTCGCTCGCTGGCCCACGTCGACGTGATGGAAGACACCTTTACGCTCGACCTGCTCACGGTGGACGGAGCGTGTCGCGGGGCGCTCGTGTGGCGGCGCGATCGCGGATTGACGATGCTGTGGGCGAAGCAGACGATTCTCTGCACCGGCGGCGTGGGGCAGGTGTATCGCGAAACGACGAACCCGCGCGTGGCGACCGGCGATGGACACGCGATGGCTTTTCGCGCGGGGGCGGAACTGCGCGATATGGAGTTCATGCAGTTTCATCCGACGGTGTTGTACATCGCCGGCAGCAGCCGCAGCCTGATTACGGAAGCCACGCGGGGCGAAGGGGCACGGCTCATCGACCGCCACGGCCATCGTTTCATGGCCGACTACGACCCGCGCGGCGAGCTGGCCCCGCGCGACGTGGTGTCGCAGGCGATCGTCACGCAGATGACCAAGACGCGGCACTCGAACGTCTATCTCGACATGTCGCATCTCGACGCCGAGCAGGTCCGCGGGCGGTTTCCGCACATCGCGGCCAAGTGTGCGGAGTTTGGGCTCGACATTGCGAAAGACCCGATACCGGTGCGACCTGGGGCGCACTACATGATCGGCGGCCTGACCGTCGACGATGCGGGGCGGACGACGCTCGACGGGCTGTGGGCGGCCGGCGAGGCTGCGTCGAGCGGCCTGCACGGTGCAAACCGGCTGGCCTCGAATAGCTTGCTCGAAGCGATGGTGTTCGGCGCTCGGGCGGGCGAAGGGGCAACGGCGACCGCGGCGAACATGGCCGATGACTTTCGAGCCGTGCCGCTCGAAAACGACGCCGTCGCCGAGCCGCACGAGCCGCTCGACCTGCTCGACATTCGCAACTCGCTCGCCAGTACGATCGGCCGCAACGCCGGCGTCCGCCGCAACGGAGAAGGGCTCGCCGAAGCCAAGGAAGCCGTTCGCCTGTGGTCGGGTTACGTTTTGGCGCGTCAATTTTCGGATCCGGCCGGTTGGGAATTGCAAAATCTGCTCACCGCGGCTCACGTCATGCTCGCGGCTGCCATTGAGCGAGAAGAATCTCGCGGCGTCCACTTCCGCAGCGATTTTCCGCTGCCGCGCGACGAGTGGCGGCGGCATATCGCCGTGCGACGATAGCCGCCAGATTGGCTATCGTGCGCCCACGAACAATGGACCGGAATCGCGTACATCGGTATGTTGATTCCGCGATCTTCACCATCGACCTGCACGAAAAATGCGACGAAGCGGAGGAACTCAACAATGGCCATCGAAAAATCGCCCACCATCCCCGTTCCGAAAAACTACACGCCCGAAGGCGGTAAACCCCACAAGGTAAAGACGGGCGAGGACTGGTGGCAACTGGCGCGGCTGGCAAAGGTCGAAGTCTGGGACTTGATTCATTTCAACTTCAAGACGCGAACGCCCGCGGAAGTGAATTGGTACTTGCGGCGCAACGTCGGTTGCACGAAAACGACCCGCGATGGCAAGAACTACGTTTTCAGCAGTACGGATTCGCCGGGAATCGTTTACCTACCGCCGGACGGCAAGGCCAAGCCGTCGAACATCTGGTTCGGCATCGGCGTGAAGGGAGGCGGCCATCTGGCGATCGTGGGGAAGGAAACGTTTGAAGGTTGGGTCGTTTCGGCCGACAACTACGACAACAGCTTCTTCGTCAACATCGATGGCTGGCGGCTCGGCCCCGGCTTGGGCGGTTCCGTCGGCGCGGCCCTGATCATCGTCACGTCGCTCGACGACCCGCGGAAACTTAACGGCCACATGATCGACGCCAAGGACTTTCAAGCGAACATGGGCGCCAAATGGGGCTCGCTGGCCAAGGGTGCCGCGAAGCTCGGATTCGTGCAGCGATTGGCCAAGTCGAGCAAGATGTGGGGGAAGGTCGGCAAAGGCGCGATCGCCGCCGGCGAATGGGAAAAAACCCGCGAACTCGTCAAAGGCTCGATCAGCGCTCTGGGTATCGACACCAACGCCGCCGAGCCGCAGGTCGAAGTCATCGAGATTCCCGGTGTCGGTACGGGGCTCGAGTTGAGCGCGTATTGGAGCGTGGGCACGCTTCAAGTCCACGGCGTCAGCTACAAGCCGCCCGCGACGTCGCGATGAACGGCGCGTGGCAGCGAGCTGGGCGAAATTCCTTTCGCCCGTGGCCTGATTCATCGTGGAAAACGGGCCACGAATCGGGTAGGCTCGTGGGTCAGTTCGATCGGTCGACGTCTCGGTCGACCGCCGGCGTTTGGTTGGCCAAATCTTGATTGGTTCGCCCGACGCTTCGTTTCATTGGCCGCAGGGAGCGCGGCTCGACTGGGGGCGAATGGAGGAATTATTGAACGCAACCCCAGACTCGAA
>JAJDEG010000543.1 GCA_029259895.1 Planctomycetota bacterium | reverse complement strand
CGCGGTCGCATCGCAGGCCAACTTCGTCTGGAACACGCATCCGTCACAACCCCTACAGCCGCTTTACGAACGGCTCAAAGCCCAGCGGATACTGATCCGATACATGCAGTATCCTGGTTGGGGCGACGGATTGCGGATTTCAGTGGGAACCGACGAGCAGGTGGATGCTTGTTTGGCGGTGCTGGCGGGGGATTCTGGAAAGGCTCGGCGTTCGGAACCCGGGAACTAACGCTTAGCGTTACTTGGTGATTTCATGGCTCGATCCGCAACGATTCAACGTCGCACGCAGGAAACCGACATCGAATTGACGGTCGATCTCGACGGCGCGGGTGTCGCTCAAGTCGCCACTGGCGTCGGGTTCTTCGATCACATGCTTACGCTGATGGCCAAGCACGCCGCGTTCGACTTGACGGTGCGGGCCAAGGGCGATCTGCACGTCGACCACCATCACACAGTCGAAGACGTTGGCATCTGCTTCGGCCAGGCCCTGCGGCAGGCCCTCGGCGACAAGGCCGGCATCCGCCGCTACGGGCATTTCACGCTGCCGATGGATGAGACTCTGGTGACGAGCGCCGTCGACCTGGGCGGGCGGTTTTCGCTCGTTTTTGCCGCCGAATTTCCGTCGGCAAAGATTGGCGACTTCGACAGCGAACTGGTCGAAGACTTCTGGCAGGCGGCGGCGGCCAACGCTTTGGCGAACCTGCACGTCGTCCTGCACCACGGCCGCAACAGCCACCATATCAGCGAAGCGATCTTCAAGGCCACGGCCCGGGCGCTGCGGATGGCGGTGGAAGCCGATGGCCGCATGACGGGCGTGCCGAGTACCAAGGGAACGCTCAGCGATTGAGCTGTCCGCCGGGCGCTGCGGCGTCACGCCGCTAACTTCTTCGAGCGATCACCAGATCGACGATGCGTGCATGGTCCGATCTGGTGGGTACGCCAACGCCGATGCCCCCAGGGGACCGGACGACTCGTCGCCGCGCCGGCGGACGTCGACACGAAACTGTCGTCGCGGCGTAACGTCGTTCTCGTCAACGCCTTACATGGCACTGCTGGCTGCCGATTGTACCGATTTTTCCGGCGAATTTTGGTAGATTGCGCCGCACGATCAGCGCGCCGATTTCTTGCAAACCCTATCGGCTGCGTTTAGAATACGAGTCATAGAGACTGACGAACTTGGGTAAGATTTTCGGTGCCGTCGATGAATGACGGCCATCTTGTAGAAGCGACGCCTGGGGGTAACGGGACATGCCCACGGGTGAGTCTTGCGGTGGGTGACGCGAGCGTTTCGGACGATGTGGTTGGCACGTAAACCGTGCCACCGCGAAACGGACTGGCTGATTGAGTTACCGCTAATGACGCAATGCAAATAGCGACTTCCTCGGGCGCAATGGGCGCACGGTGGTAGGTCGCGAGAAGAGGTTGCCGAACCGCACACTTGGAACACATGTGCGACGGTCTCGGCGGAGTTTAATTGCCGCATGTCTTCAGACGCCCCTCGCACTAGCGAGTTGAGTGCCGCGCCGTTGCCTGTCGAAGGCAATTGGGTGCTCGGTCGAAATGCCGCCGTTCGGCGCATCGCCCGGCACGTCCAGCGCGCTGCGGACGTCGCCTGCACCGTTCTGGTGAGCGGCGAAACGGGAACGGGCAAAGAGCTTTGGGCCCGTCGGATTCACGGTGGCGGTCCGCGGCGAAATCAACCATTCATTCCCGTCAATTGCGCGGCACTGACCGCGACGCTCGCCGAAAGTCAGCTCTTCGGCCACGAAAAGGGTGCATTCACCGGAGCGGCGGGACGCTCGTTGGGCGTATTTCGCGCCGCCCACAATGGTATCGTGTTCTTGGACGAAGTCGGCGAGATGCCGCTCGAATTGCAGCCCAAGCTGTTGCGCGTACTTCAGGAAGGCGAAGTCACGCCGGTCGGCGCGTCTCGACCCGAGAAGATCGACGTGCAGGTGGTGGCCGCAACGAATCGCAACCTCGAATTGGAAGTGGAAGAAGGCCGATTCCGCGAGGATCTGTTCTACCGCTTGAATATGGTCGAGTTGCGCGTGCCGTCGCTGCGCGAGCGCGTGGAAGACATTCCCGAGTTCATCGATTTCTTCGCGCGGCGATTCGCCGAGAAGTACCGCTGCACGCGGTGGACGCCCGACGAATCGACACTGCGGCAATTCTGCGAGTACGAATGGCCGGGCAACATCCGTCAGTTGTCGCATGTGATCGAGCAATCCTACGTACTCGACACGTGCCCTGAGCTTCCCAACCGCGGCGGGAAGGCGGGACGTGGCGACGCGTTGCCGTTCTTTAACCTGGATCGGCTGCGATTGGCGGCCGTGCGGCAAGCTCTCAAGACGACCGGCGGCCATAAGGGTCGGGCCGCCAAGCTGCTCGGCGTTCATGCCAATACGCTCACCCGGCTGCTCGCCCAAATCGAGCAGGACGAATGCTCTGGCGGCGCGAGCGCACCGCAACCGAGCGTCAACTAGCGGGTTGCATCTATT
>JAJDEG010000542.1 GCA_029259895.1 Planctomycetota bacterium | reverse complement strand
CATCCTGCGTTCACCGTGTCGCCAATGGAAATTGACCGCGGCGGCGTCAGCTACACGGTCGACTCGCTCGCCCAGATTCGCGCCGCGCACGCCGATGCCGAGTTGTTCCTCCTCATGGGCAGCGATTCCCTCGCCGACCTCGTCCACTGGCGCGAACCGGCACAGATTTGCGAACTCTCGCTCCCCGTCGTCGTGCATCGCGGCGGTACACCACCGCCAGACTTCGGCCCGCTCGCCACGCTCGTTTCGCCCGAGCGCATCGACGCGATCAAGAACCACGTCGTCGACATGCCGCTCGTCGAATTATCCAGCAGCGAAATCCGCCGCCGTGCCGCCACGGGTCTATCGATCCGCTTTCAAACGCCGCGGGCGGTCGAGGCATACATCGAATCGCACGGCCTCTATCGCCCCGCGCCCACTGCCGGAGCATCGCCATGAAAAATGCCGCCGAAGCAGGCACCTCGGAGATCCTCGTCGTCACCACGACCACCGCTCGCAAGGACGAAGCCGAAACGCTCGCCGGCGAGCTCGTTTCCCGCCGCCTGGCCGCCTGCGTGCAAATCGTCGGCCCAATCTCCAGCATCTTCCACTGGCAAGGCAAAGTCGAGCACGGCGAAGAATGGCTCTGCCAAATCAAAACGCGCCGCGACAAGTTTATCGAACTCGAAGCGGTCATCCGCGAACTTCATCCCTACGACGTGCCGGAAATCCTAGCCACGCCCGTAGCGGCGACCAGCGAGTCGTACTCGCGATGGCTGAGAGAAGAGTTGGATCGTCATAAGCAATAAGTAATAAGTCGACGTAGACGACCGACCCGTTAGTCAACCCGGCCGCAAGCACAGGGCGTTCAAGTCGTGGGGACCGGGGGTCCGATAGTAGTGGCCGGCGCGCGACCGTCGGGCTCGCCGCATCGTTGGCATGCGGGAGCTTACCGCAATTGCGCAAATTGAGCGAATCCACCATGCCACGCCTCTTGCCCGCTTCGGTCGTTTGCCTTCGCGAAGGCTATACTCGTCGCATTCTCACCAGCGATCTCGTCGCCGGGCTGACGGTTGGCATCATCGCCCTGCCGATGGCGATCGCCTTCGGCATCAACTCGATCCCCGAATCGGTTGCGCACGACGCGGGGGTCTCACCTCCTGCGATGGGGCTGTACACCGCCGTCGTGGCCGGATTTCTGATTTCGCTCTTGGGCGGCAGCCGCGTGCAAATAGGTGGCCCTACGGGAGCCTTCATCGTCATCGTGTCAGCCGTGGCGTCGCGGCACGGCTACGGTGGCTTGGCGACGGCGACGCTGATGGCCGGTGCCATCGTGGCAATCATGGGCTTGTTTCGTTTTGGCGCGATGATCAAGTTCATTCCATATCCCGTTATCACCGGTTTTACTTCCGGAATCGCGGTGATCATCCTCACATCGCAGGTCAAAGACTTTTTTGGCCTCTCGATCGTGTCGGCGCCGAGCGCGTTTGCCGAAAAAGTCCGCGCCCTGGCGCGGGCACTACCTTCGTTGGACCCGGCGACGACCGCCGTCGCCGCCGGGTCGCTCCTGATGCTCGTCGGCTTGAAAAATATCGCCCCGCGCGTGCCCGGTGCCATCGTCACGGTTGTACTCGCGGCAATCGTCGTATGGGCGTTCGGGATCTCGGTGGAAACGATCGAAGCGCGATTCGGCGCGATCCCGCAGACATTGCCGGCGCCGCATTTGCCTGAGCTGCGCTTTGACCGCTTCCGCGTGCTTCTGCCAGACGCCATGACGATCGCGCTGCTCGTTTCGATCGAATCGCTCCTTTCGGCCGTGGTCGCCGACGGCATGACCGGCATGAAGCACAAGTCCGACTGCGAACTTGTTAGCCAAGGCGTCGCCAACATCGCGTCGGTCGTATTCGGCGGGATTCCCGCCACGGGCGCGATCGCCCGCACTGCGGCCAACATCAAGTGCGGCGGGCGAACGCCCCTGGCCGGTATGATTCACGCTCTAACGCTGGCCGTCATCATGGCCGCCGCCGCACCGCTGGCCGGGGCAATTCCCCTCGCTACGCTTGCCGCCGTTCTCGTCGTCGTCGCCTGGAATATGAGCGAGATTCAACACTTCCGTTCGATCTTGCGAGCGCCCAAGAGCGATACCGCCGTACTGCTCACGACGTTCGGCCTCACCGTGTTCGTCGACCTGACTGTTGCCGTCGGCGTGGGAATGGTGTTGGCCTCGTTCCTATTCATGAAGCGGATGGCCGAGGTCTCCAACGTCAGCGCGATCACGTCCGAACTGCGCGGCGACGACGACGAGCTTGGCGACCTAAAGGACCCAAATGCACTCGACCGTCGCCACGTGCCCGACGACGTCGAGGTGTTCGAGATCAACGGCCCGTTTTTCTTCGGCGTCGCCGATATGCTCCACGATGTCCTCAGCCAACTGGAAAAGCCCACGAAGGTATTCATCCTGCGTATGCGAAGGGTTCCAGCCATCGACGCCTCGGGCCTGCACGCGCTCGGTCAATTCCACGCGAAGTGTAATCGTCAAGGAACCACGCTGCTCCTATCCGGCGTTCACGCTCAGCCGTTGTTCGCGTTCGTCCGCCACGGTTTCAACGACGTGATCGGCAGCGAAAACATGTTCGGCAACATCGACGACGCGCTCAACAGGGCTCGCGAAATCCTCGGTTTACCGCCCGAACCGCGGCCCAGCAGCGCCCGGCCGGAGGTCGCTCGCGAAAGTGTGGCGGAACCGCATGACGGCAACGAATCTTGAGGCTCGGTCGACACATCACCCGACTCGCCGCATGGATACAATGGGGCGTCGGACGTGTCGCTCGCCTACCTCTTCCCTTTCGTGCGAGACATTGGCCGTGCCCGAAATTCCCCGCCCAAACCTGCCGCTACCCACGTTTGGCGGAAAACAATTCTGGGCCGACCGTCTCCACTTTCGCGGCTGGCGCGTTCAGCAACACGTTGTCTCCGGCCACTGCCGATTGCTCGATCCACGTAGTGTCCGACGCGCCTGGGGCCCGTTCGATCACTGCGTCGAACGGCTCGAAGACGCCAAACGCCGGCTCGCCCTCCCGCCGCTCACTGGCGAAATCGTCGTCGCCCTACACGGTCTATTCCGCGCCCGCACTTCGATGGGCCGGCTCTGCCGTTATCTGCGCGACGACGCCGGCTACGACGCCGGCTACGAAGTCTGCAACGTTTCGTACCCTTCGACGCGCGCCGACGTCGCCAGCCACGCGCGCAATCTCGCGTCCATCATCGCCGGCCTCGCCGGTGCGAAACAGGTCCACTTCGTCGGCCACAGCATGGGAAACATCGTCATCCGCCGCTACCTCGCCGATCGCGCGCAGGCCAGCAGCGACGAAGGTTTGCCGCCCATCGGCCGCATGGTCATGATCGCGCCGCCGAATCGCGGT
>JAJDEG010000541.1 GCA_029259895.1 Planctomycetota bacterium | reverse complement strand
GAGTTCGTTTACGCGATCCGCGGTGCGGCGTTCTCCTCCGACGGAAAATGGCTGGCGACGGGCGGCGAGGATCGCACGGTTAAGCTCTGGGATGTTGGGGCCAGCAAAGTCGTCGAAAAGCAACGAGTGCCTAATCACCCTGACCGTGTTCATCAGTTTTCGTCAGATCAAAAGCGGCTCCTGGCCGTAGCGGAGGATGGCGTGTATGTGTTCGGTGTGCCCGATCTCGATGTAGCCTTTCGGCTACGGCGAGATACCAAGAAGGTTGGTTATTCGGGCGCCACATTCACAAAGGACGCGAGCGAGGTTCTCGCCTGGCAACGCGACGGGTTGGTTGAACGTTGGCGCTTATCGGACGGAAAGTTGATTGGAACGATCAAGCCGCCGGGGTTCGAACCATTCATTACAGACGTACTCGCACCAACTGCGGGCGACCGCATATTCGTTGCAGTCAACTTTGGGGGCGTCTATTCGTACGACTCCGAAAAAGGCTCTCCGGTCGAAGTCGTGCCAAAGGCGTATCATGCCGGTGGGCTTGGCACACTCGTGATGAGCCGCGACAAGAAGCTCCTTTGTCTCATTTCGGGGGATGGCGGTACGGTATGGGACATCGGTCGACTCGCGGGTAGACGCTAGCGCGAACGCCTTCAGGGGGAAAAGTAATGAGAGAAGTAAGGACTCTCGTCTCCTGTCTTGTTCCGTTTCGGAGCGTCTCGTTTACGATTGCACTTCTCGCCCTGTTTTCGTTGGGCGGCTCGGCGCGTGCAGATGAGTCTGCCAACGATGTCAAAGGCAAGGCGGCCCAGAGCTTCGAGTCCGAAACCTTGTCTCGGTTCGAGGCGAACGAGCCAGCCGCCGTAACTTTTTCTCCTGACAGCAGCGAGATTCTCGTTGTTGAGGGCGGATTCACGCCAAGGTTTCTCCGTATCGAGACCAAGTCCGGCAAATTGAAAAGCGAGACAGCGCTCGATTTCGCATGCCGAACTGTCGCATTCTCGGACGATCTCAAGCAAGTGCATGCTTCGGGGTCCATCGGCAATGTCGATGTTTGGGCATTCGAATCCGCGAAGGCAAACTCATTCGTCTCAAAACGTCGGCTTGGAGAAATCGATCGAATTCTCGGTGTTGTGTTTTCTCCCAACGGAAAGCACCTTGCGACGAGCAGCTCCGATCGAGTCGTGAGACTTTGGGACGTCGAGCGGAGCGAAGTGCTTGTGCAGCAGCGAATAGTGAATACCGCACACTCCGTGCAGTTTTCGTCCGACGGTAAGAGACTACTCGCCGTGGCAGAGGATGGCGTGTACGTCTTTGGTTTGCCAGAACTCGACGTAACATTCCGGCTACGGCGAGAGACCAAGAAGGTCCGTTATTCGGGTGCAACGTTCACAAAGGACGCGGGCGGCGTTTTCGCCTGGCAAGGCGATGGGCTGGTCGAACGCTGGCGCTTATCCGACGGGAAGATGATTGGGACAATCAAGCCGCCAGGGTTCGAGCCAATCGTCAAGAGTGTCCTGGCACACCCTGCCGGCGACCGCATTTTCGTCGCGGTGAATTCTGGTGGCGTGTATTCGTACGATGTCGAAGGTAAGGATCCACCTGAAATCATCCAACGACCGGATAGCTCGGGGCGGCCCGGCGAGCTAAAACTCAGTGCTGATGGCACGCGGCTGGGATTATTCACCGGCGGCGGCGGGGTGGTTTGGGATCTCGGTCGTCCCGTCGGTAAACGCTAGCCCGCACGCCTTCGGCATGAATTCCATTATGTGGTTGATTCAGCGGAGGCGCGCAAATTGGGCGAGCGGTCATGCTAGGTCGGTGGAACGGATCGCGAAACGGGCGGCGATTGCGCGGGTTCGCGCGATGCCTTGCAGGCGAAACTTGGTTTTGACAGACTGAGGGACTAGGCGCTGGCGAGGGTGCGGGAGACGGAGTTGGGAGACCTGGCGGTCGGGAGACCGCCGCACAACTTGTGACCGCCGCACAATAAGACACGCGCCGGCGGATATTTTGATTTGCCGATGGGGAAGGCTTCATGCAGTTCTTTGCGTTTCATTTGATGCCGTGGGACCGGTTGCCGGCGGATTTTGGTGAGAAGTATGAGTCTGCTTGGACTTGGCTGCCGAACTCGCTTTATGAGCCGCAGCATGGGCATACGCTTTACAACCGGTATCTGGACGAGTTGGTGCTGGCCGAGGAGCTTGGCTTCGATGGTGTTTGCGTGAATGAGCATCATCAGAATGCTTACGGCACGATGCCCAGCCCGAACTTGATGGGCGCGATTTTGGCGCGGCAGACGAAACGGGTGAAGATCGCCGTGATCGGCAATGCGCTGCCGTTGTACAACCCGCCGACGCGAGTGGCGGAAGAGTTTGCGATGATCGACGTGATCAGCGGTGGGCGGTTGATCGCAGGGTTGGTCGTCGGCGGCGGGCCGGAGTATTACAGCTTTACGGTCAATCCGACGTTCGCGCGGAGCATGTTTGCCGAAGCGATGGACCTGGTGCTGCGAGCGTGGACCGAGCCGGGACCGTTCGAGCATTATGGCGAGCATTGGAAGCTGAAATACGTGAACCCGTGGCCGCGGCCGATTCAGCAGCCGCATCCGACCGTGTGGATACCGGGGGCGGGCAGCAAGGAGACGATCGAACTGGTGGCCGCGCGGCGGTTCGGCTACATGGGCATCCCTTACTTCCACATGGATTTCTTCAGAAAGAACTTCGACGCGTTCCGCGATGCTTGCGAGAAGAACGGCTACACGGCTTCGCCGTATCAGCTTGGCTGGCTGTGTCCGATCTACGTGGCCGAGACGGACGAGCAGGCTTGGGCGGAGTACGAGAAGCACTTGTTCTACTTCGCGCAGAATCTTCTCAAGGGTTTGGTCGTCTTGCCGCCGGGTTACACGAGCATTCGGTCGATCGCGGGGATCCACAAGGCGATGGGCAACTTTTTGAGCACAGCCAAGACGCGCGACGACATCGAGCGCGGGAAGTATGCGATCGTGGGCAGCCCGGCGACGGTGCGGCAGAAGATTGCCGAGTATGCGAAGACGCTGGGGGTGGGCAACTTGCTGGGTTTGTTTCAGCTTGGAACGCTGCCGGCGGATTTGACGCGGAAGAATATGACGATGTTCGCCCAGCAGGTGATGCCTGGGCTGCGGGAAGACTTGGCGGAATTGTCCGCGGCGGCGGCATCGGCATCGACGGCGTAAACGCCCGGCAATTCCTCTCTCGCCCCCGACTTCCAGCCCCGGTCGCCATTCATGCCTAAGACTATTTTCCACGACATCCGCGGCCGTCGCACGCAAGTCACCGTTGGCGGAGAAGGACCGCCGCTGGTTTATCTGCATAGTGCGGGCGGCGAGACGGAATGGACGGCGTTTCATGCTCGGCTGGCGGAGCGATTTACCGTTTATCTGCCGGCCCATCCGGGATTCGATTCTTCGGAGGGCCTGGAATCGATCCGCGATATTGCGGACGTGGCGTGGCATTACGTCGATCTGTTCGAGGCGTTGAACTTGCGCGGCGTGCCGGTGGTTGGGTTTTCTTTGGGGGCGTGGATTGCTTGCGAGATGGCGGTGTTGCGACCGGGGTTGATCAGCAAAATGGTGCTGACGGCGGCGGCGGGCTTGCATGTGCCGGGTGCGCCGATGGCGGAGTTGTTCATCGACGATTTGGCGAAGCTGCGGAAGCTGTTGTTTTTCGATCCGGATGGGCCGGCGGTAAAGGAGGCGCTGCCGGAGTCGCTGGACGATCCGCGGATTCTGCTGTGGCTGAAGGCCCGCG
>JAJDEG010000055.1 GCA_029259895.1 Planctomycetota bacterium | reverse complement strand
GTATACGACGGCGATCAACCTGACGATTTTGCAACTCGACGGTGCGGCGCTGCCGATTTACCAACGGTGAAATAGGGGTCGGCATTCAGGATTCGGGATTCGGGGGGGAAACACTTCGATCGCGACCACACATCCCAAATGCCGAATCCCGACCCCCGAATCCTGACCCCTGAACTCTATGCAAAACCACGACTCGGCCGTTGCCCGATTGGGTGAGGCTCGTAAGAAGATTCTCGATCAGTTCTCCCGCGTGATCGTCGGCCAAAGCCACGTCATTGAGGAGCTGCTCGTCTGTTTGTTCAGCCGCGGGCACTGCCTGCTCGAAGGCGTGCCGGGCCTGGCCAAGACGTTGATGATCAGCACTTTGGCACGCACGCTAAACCTGTCGTTCAGCCGCATCCAGTTCACGCCCGACTTGATGCCGGCCGACATCACCGGCACGGACGTGATCGAAGAGAACAAGACGTCGGGCGCGCGGGACTTTCGCTTTCTCGAAGGGCCGCTGTTCTCGCACGTCATCCTGGCCGACGAAATCAACCGCACGCCCCCCAAGACGCAGGCGGCGCTCTTGGAAGCAATGCAGGAGCGGCAAGTCACGGTCGGTCGGATTCGCCACCAATTGGCCGACCCGTTCTTCGTGCTGGCGACGCAGAACCCGATCGAACAGGAAGGGACGTACCCGCTGCCCGAGGCGCAGCAGGACCGTTTCATGTTCAAGGTGTTCGTGAAATATCCGTCGGCGCAGGAGGAATTCGAGATCGCTCGTCGAACGACGTCAACGCTGGTCGAGCAAGTCACGGCCGTATTGTCGGCGGCCGAGATTTTGGACCTACAGCGGCTTGTTCGCGAAGTGCCGGCGGCCGACCACGTGATTCGCTACGCGATTGCGCTCGTGCGGCAGACGCGAGCCAACGAAGACGGTGCGCCGGATTTTGTGCGCGAGCTAATCCACTGGGGCGCGGGACCACGGGCCGTGCAGTTCCTGCTGCTCGGCGCGAAATCGCGGGCGCTGCTGCTCGGACGCACGCACGTCTCGACCGACGACATCCAATCGCTGGCCAAGCCGGTGCTGCGGCATCGCCTCGTCGTCAACTTCGCCGCCGAAAGCGAAGGCATCACCACCGACGACCTGGTCGATCGCCTGATCGCGATCACGCCCACCCGCGACGAAGAACTAACGAGCGATGCGCGGTTCGCCAAGATGTTTGCCAACTGAGAATGGAACGTGCATGGATTAACCACAGAGGACACGGAGGGCACAGAGGACGAAAGGAAGAATGAAGAATGAAAAAAGAGCGTCGGCCGAGCGGCGCGACTGAGTCACCGTACAGCATTTTTCATTCTTCATTCTGCATTTTGCATTTCCTCCGTGTCCTCCGTGCCCTCTGTGGTTAAAGAACCAGCCCGGCTTGCCGAAAGACGACGATGTCCGACACGAAGGTGCTGCTCAATCCCGCCGCGATCAAACGCATCGGACGGCTGGAACTGCGCGCCCGGCATATCGTCGACGGCTTTCTCTCCGGCATGCACCGCAGCCCGTATTTCGGCCAGTCGGTCGAGTTTCGCCAGCATCGACAGTACGTGCCCGGCGATGATCTGCGGAACGTCGACTGGAAAGTGTGGGCCAAGCAGGACCGGCTCTACATCAAGCAGTACGAGGAGGACGCCAATCTCCGCTGTACGTTGCTGGTCGACGTGTCGGCGAGCATGAGCTACGGCAGCGGGCCGCTCTCGAAGTACGAATACGCCGCATCGGCGGCCGCGGCCCTGGCGTACTTGCTGCTCAAGCAGCAGGACGCGGTGAGTTGCGTTACGTTCGCCGATGCGATTCGCGCTCGCGTGCCGAGCCGGACGCGGCGGACGCACCTCGACGCGGTCGTGGCGGCCCTGGCCGAGCAATCGCCCAACGAAAAGACGTCGCTGTTCGATGTCCTCCGCGACGTGGCCGAGCACGATCCGCGCCGCGGCATGGTCGTGCTGCTGTCCGACTTGTTCGTCGAACGCGACGGGCTGTTCAAGGGGTTGGGCCAACTGCGGCAGCGAGGGCACGACGTGCTCGTGCTGCACGTGCTCGACGACGACGAACTGGACTTCACGTTCACCGGCCCGACGCGATTTGAAGAACTGGAAGGCGCGGCCGTGCTGAATTGCAATCCACGCGCGTTGCGGGAAGGTTATATGGAAGCGCTCGGCGGGTACCTGACGGAAATCCGCCGCGGCTGTTCGCGCGGCGCCGTCGACTATCGCCAGGTCCGCACCAGCGAACCGCTCGACGCGGCATTGGCCGCTTTTCTGGCAAGCCGCGCCAATCGGCGACGGCCGGCGTAATCCCCAGTCTCCAGCCCCCAACCTCCAGCCCCCGCCCCATGTCCGCTCTTCACCCGGCACTGCTAGCTTGGCCGTTCGCGCTGCTCGTCGGCGTGCCGCTGGTGATCCATCTGATCAATCTGCTGCGCCGCCGCCGCGTGCGATGGGGGGCGATGGAGTTCTTGCTGGCGAGCCAGAAAAAGAACCGCCGCCGCATCATCTTGCAGCAGTGGATGCTGGTCGCCGCGCGGATGGCCGCCGTTGGCCTGTCGCTGCTGCTGCTTGCGGGAATGGTGCTGTCGGGCGATTGGGCACGGCTGTTCGGAGGCGGCGAGACGCACCACTTGATCGTCGTCGACGACAGTTTGTCGATGACGGCAGAAGGTCCGGCAGGCGCTGGTTTCGACCGGGCGAAACAGGCCGTCCAGCGCTTGGCGCGGCAAATCGCCCAAGAAAGCTCGCCGCAACGAATCACGCTGTTGCCGTACACCGTCGTGGCGGATCAGACGTGGAACGCCGACGAAGATTGGCTCGCCCAGGCGGTCGATCCGCAGCGGCTGGCGGCGGACGTGCAAGCGCGGCTGCGCGACTGGCGAGCGACGCAACTGGCCACCGGTCCGCTGGCCGTACTCGATGGCGTCGAACGATTGCTCGCGCAGGGCCGAGCGGGCGAGGAGCGAACGGTTCACCTGGTGACCGACTTTCGCGCCGGCGACTGGCAAGCCGCGCCCGCCGTGCGGCAGCGATTGGAGCGGCTTGCCGAGTCGGGTGTGAAGCTGCATCTGGTCAACTGCACGCTCGCATCGGAGCCGAACGTCGCCGTTTCTGAATTGAAACTGCTGCCCGGAGCGCGAGCCGCCGGCGTGCCACAGATGCTCGAGGTCGCCGTAACGAATCTGGGACCGGTCGCCGTGACCGACGTGACGGTCGAAACCAACTATCGGCCGCTGGCGAACGTAAGCTCGGCGGCAAGCGCAAGTGAAAGCGATGCCAGCCGCGCGACCAGCGTGTTTCCGGCCGCCGATGCACCGTGGACCAGTTTGCCGGCGCTCGACTTCGCAGCGATCAAGCCCGGCGAAACGAAGAACGGTACGCTGCAAGTGCGATTTCCGGCGGCGGGCGATTAC
This sequence comes from Planctomycetota bacterium, assembly GCA_029259895.1. Lineage (GTDB taxonomy): Bacteria > Planctomycetota > Planctomycetia > Pirellulales > PLA5 > PLA5. Next base: position 6,236 of record JAJDEG010000055.1, on the reverse strand, counting down.
GCGCTGCGTGCGACGCTGGCCGGAGCGTTTCTCGGCACGGCCGATGCGCTCGCCGCGGACAACGAGCGATACACCGTGGCGAAGATCGCCCTCGACGTGCCGGTGCTGGTGATCGACGGCGACCCGCGAGACGACGATGCGTTTCACGTCACGACCGCGCTGCGGCCGGGCGGTGCGACGCGGACCGGCGTGAATGTGACGGTCAAGCCGGCAACGTTCCTGCGCGATCAACCGCTCGACGATTTCGCGGCGGTGTACATGCTCGACGTCGGGCGATTGGAGAAGTCGGCCGTCGACGCTTTGGAAGACTACGCGCGGCGCGGCGGAGGCGTGGCGTTTTTCGTGGGCGAAAACGCCCATCGCACGGCGATCAACGAGATGCTGTACCGCGACGGCGAAGGACTGTTTCCCGCGGCGGTGGAAGGCCCGACGGATTTGCCGTACTCGCTGCCTGGTTCGGCGCGCGGCACGGAAGACGCGGCTAGCGCAAACGCTTCGCCGGCGGATGTATCATTCGATCGCCGCGGGGCATTAGCGCGACTTGCCGGTGAGGCGTATCAAGGTTTCTCGCCGCACGTGTCGCGGTACCTGGCCGTGGACACGGCGCGGCTGGCGGCGAAGGACTCAGCGAATTCCTCGGCGGCAACGGTGCTGGCCCGATTGCGCAACGACGCGCCGCTGGTCGTCGCTCGGCCGTTTGGCAAAGGACGGTCGGTGGTCGTGCTGACGACGGCCGGCAAGTCGTGGTCGTCTTGGGCCGGGTCGCTGACGTTTCCGATTCTGCTGCAAGAACTGCAAGGCTATTTGACGGCGGGACAAGTCGCGGAACTCGGCGGCGCGACCGGCGAAGCGCTTGAAGTGCGGCTCGATGCGAATCGCTATTTGGCCGACGCGGTCGTGACGCTACGCACGCCCTACGACGCTACGTCGCCGTGGTCGAAGGTAGAACGACCCGCGGAGCCGGCGGACGGCGGTACGATCGCCGCGACGTTTGCCGCACGCGATCGCCGCGAGACGGGCCGCGTCGGCGTGTACGAAGCGCGTTTCGCGGACAAGAACGGCACGCCGCAGGTCCGCCGCGAAGCGCGCAACGCCGCCCAGCGCGAAGGTGATTTAGCGGCGCTCGACGCCCGCGGCGTGGCCGAGCAGTTCAAAGGCATCGAATTTGTTTACCACGGCTACGCGGAATTGGAGGACCAAACCAAGCGCGTGGCCGGCGTCGATGCGAGTCCTTATTTGTTCTGGTTACTGATCGCGCTGCTGGCTGGCGAACAATTGCTTGGATATCTGGCGAGCTATCACCCCGGCCAACAATCCAGTCATCACTCCGGCCATCGAATTGGCGGCGCGGAGGTGGTGCGATGACGAACTTTGCGTCTGCGAGTACAGCCGGTTTGCTGGCCGCCGTCGAGGCGTTGCCGCCGACGCTCGAATCGGCGCGGCAGTCGCTCGTCGAATCGCCGTGGTCGCTCGTGCTCGCGGCAGTGGCCGGCGCGGCGGCGCTGGTTTATTGGTGGTGGCTCTATCGGCGTGATGCCGCGGCCGTGTCGCCGGGCTACGGTTGGCTGCTGCTATCGCTGCGATTGGGCGTGCTCGTGGCTCTGGGGCTGTACTTCGCCCGGTTCGAGCAGCGCGTCGATCGCCGCGAGCAGTTCGACTCGCGGGCCGTCGTGCTGGTCGATACGAGTTTGAGCATGGCGCGCGTCGACGCCGATCTTGCCGAGAGCGGATCGCGGCCGCGGTGGCAATTGGTCGCGTCGCAGCTTACCGACGGCGGGCTGATCGATCGCTTACGCGAGAAGCATCAAGTTTATGTGTACACGTTCGACGAAAAGGAGACGCCGACGCTGGCGGCCGTGTTCGACAAGTCCGGCGAAGCAACCGGGAACGAAGCGGGCATGCAGGCGGGCGATCCGGCGGCAAGCAATGCCGATGACCTGTCGACAGATGACTTGTTGACAGATGGCTTGTTGACAGATGGCTTGTTGACGAGCGCATCCGACGCAGCGCCGCACGTGCGGCTGCTCGACACGCTCGACGAGCTTTCCAGGGCCACGCCGCAAGGGTTGTGGTGGCTGTTGGGCGTAACGATTGCCGCGGCCTGGCTGCTGGCGGCCGTGTGGCTCGTGCGATCGCAGCGCGTGCGGACAATGGCGGCGCTCGATTGGCTGTGGGCATTGTTGGGCACGGTCGCGCCGGCGGCCGGCGTCGTGGCGCTGATCCTGCTGGCCCATTCGCAGCGCGATGCGATCGAAGACGAGGCGGCGGTTGTTTTGACGCAGCCCGATGCGCCGGCGAGCGCGGCCAGCAGTGAATCCGCGAGTTCTTCCGCGGCGAGCCCGTTGGCGTCGCTCGGCGAGCAATTGCGGCCCCAGGGCGTGGCGACCCGGCTCGGCGATGCGCTCGCTCACGTGTTGGCCGAGCAGCGATCGCATCCGCTTTCGGGCGTCGTCGCCTTCACCGATGGCGGCCAGAACGCTGGCGAGGCTCCGCTCACCGTGGTTTCCGACGCCAAGGGCGCGTCGATTCCGATCCACGTCGTCGGCTTAGGCTCGGACCGGCGGAGGTCGAGCGTGCGAATCGGCGATTTCGCTGCGCCGGCGCGAGTGTTTCCCGACGACCAGTTTGACGTGACCGCGACCGTACAAGCGACGAACCTCGAGGATCGGCCAATCGCGGTGAGCTTGTACCAGAAATCGACGGACGCCAGCGATTCGAATGTGACGACCGTCGAAACGCACGTGGCCACCGAGCGCGTGCTGCTCGGCGGCGACGGCGAGGCGAAGCCGGTGAAGTTCGTGCTGCCGCCGCTGCCCGTCGGCACGTACACGTACGTCGTGCGGCTGCAAAAGCTGGACGACGATGACGACGTACGCGACAACGAGGCGCAGGCCGCGGTCGAAGTGGTGGCGCAGCAGATGCGCGTGCTGCTGGCGGCGAGCGGCCCGTCGCGCGATTATCAGTTCGCGCGGAATCTGTTCTATCGCGACAAGACGGTGAGCGTCGACGCGCTGCTGGCGACCGCGCCGCCGGGGCCAGGCATTTCGCAAGATGCCGACGCGATTCTCGGCGAGTTCCCCCGCACTCGCGAGGAATTGGACAAGTACGACGCGGTGATTGCCTTCGATCTCGATTGGACGGAGTTGGACGCCACGCAAGTCGAGACGCTCGTCGAATGGGTCGATCGGCGGTTGGGCGGGCTGGTCGTCGTGGCCGGACCGGTGCATACCGTGAAGCTGACCACCGAAGGCCGCGCGGCGCAGTCGCTGGCGCGGATTCGCGAGTTGTACCCAGTGATCTTTTCGCGGCGTGGCGTGGCGCTGGCCAGCGACGCCGAGAAGTTCCGCTCGACGACGCCGTGGCGCGTGGAACTGACGCGCGATGGGCTGGAATCGCCGTTCTTGCGTTTGGAAGACGACGTGCGAGCCAGCGCGGCGGTGTGGGAGACGTTCGCCGGCGTGTTCGGGTACTTTCCCGTGCAAGGAGCGAAGGCCGGTGCGCGAACGTATGCGCACTACGGCACGCCCGACGCGGCGAAGGGACCGCCGGTCTACATCGCCGGACAGTTTTATGGGGCCGGGAGGGTCGTTTATCTCGGCAGCGGCGAGACGTGGCGATTGCGGTCGATAGACGTAGCGTATTTCGACCGGTTCTGGACGAAGCTTACGCGGTTCGTGGCCGAAGGACGGTTGCTGCGCGGAACGCGACGCGGGACGCTGCTACTCGACAGCCGTCGCGTGACGCTGGGACAGCGCGTCGAAGTGAGGGCAATGCTACAAACCGCCGAGCGCGACCCGCTCGTCGTCGATCGTGTGATGTTGCAATGCAGTCAGCCCGACGGCGCGGCATTTAGTGTGCCGCTGTTGCCAGACGGCGCAACGCCGGGCGTGTATCGGGGCGATTTTCTCGCGGCGCAGCAGGGCGTTTATCGCTTGGAAATGGAATCGCCCGGCGCGCCGTTCGAGTTGGTCGTCGAAACAATCCGCGTGCTGGAGCCGGACTTAGAAGCGGAACATGCGCGGCGGGACGATGCGCTGTTGTCGGCGCTTGCCGCATCGACCGGCGGAAAATACTTCGTCGGTGCGGGCGGGGCCACGGCGCCGAGCACGTCGTCGGCCCTCGCCGGCGAGTTGCGCGACGCCACACGGTATCTCCGCGTCCGCGGAGCGGCCAGCGCGACCTGGGATCGTCTGTGGGCCACGACCCTGCTGGGAGTGATCTGCGGATTGCTGTTCACCGAATGGGCCTTGCGACGATTGGCCAAACTGGCGTGACGCGACGATCGACTTAACGTTAACCGCAATGAGCACCGAAACGGAAAAACGACGACCGACTGACGTGCGGCTCCCCGGCGAGTTGCGGTGGCTGCTTGCGCGGTTGCGGTGGACGATTCGGGCGTACGCCTGGCTCGACGGACTGGCGACGGCGGCGATCTGGCTGGGCGCGGCGTTCTTACTGCTGTGGTTGGTCGACTGGTCGCTGGAACCGTCGTGGACATTTCGGCGCGGCGCGATGTTGGTTGCGGCGATTGGCGCCGTGGCGATCGTGTATCGGCTGATCGTGCGGCGCACGTTCGCGCGGCTACCGAGAGCGAGTCTAGCGGCGCTGGTCGAGCGGCGGTATGCCGGCTTCGACGACCGACTGCTGACTGCCGTGAATCTTTGCGGGCGTGCGCCGTCCGAAGGCGAATCGGATGCGCCCGACGCCGACGCCGACGCGGCGAACGAACGTGCGGCGATGCTCGAACGGACCACCGCGGAGGCGAGCCAGCTTGCTGCGTCCGTGCGAGTGCGGAGCGTGTTCAACGGCCGGCCGCTGTTGGTTCGCTCTGCGGCGGCGGCGGTGCTTACGCTGGTGTTGGCGGCGACCTGGTTTGTCGCCGGCGATGCATTGGCGTTCTATCTGCAACGACTCTCCGGATCGCCGGAGCCGTGGCCCCGCAAGACGTTGCTGGTCGTCGAAGGTTTTTGGGCCGACTATGCGTTGATCGTGCCAGAGGAAGGACAAACGGCCGAGCGAGACGAGCTGCAGGTTTACACCGGTGCGGTCGAGGTTCGCGATCGACGAGCAGCACGAAGGAGCGATGACGACGCGAATGTCGTCGAAGCCGGCACCGGCGTGCACATTGCTGCCGATGACGGCGTGAACGTGACAACGGTCGCCGCGCGTCCGGCCGCCGGAATTGTCGCGCCGCTCAACGACCAATCGCGGTTTGCCGCGACGGTCGACGCTGGCGGCGTGGCCGTGTTGCGAAGGGCGGTGGATTGTCTGTGGCGCGGCGACGCGCGGGCGTATCGCGCCGGAGCGCGATTGTCGCTGGGGCGTTATGAATTGATCTCGGGCCGAGCGGACCTGGTGATGAACGGCGGCACGCGGCTGGTCGTGGCGGGACCGGCAGCGTTCGAGATCGTGGCGTCGACGAGGATCGTAGTCGATTACGGCCGCCTGTCCGTTCGCGCGCCGCTGCGTCCTGCTCCGTTCGCGATCGAAACGCCGCGGGCGACGTATGTGGCTGCGCCCGTCGATCGGCTGCGCGTCGTGCGCGGTGGCGATATGACGTTGACCGTGTTGGCCGATGCGCTACGAACGCTGCCCGAGTACGTCGAGGCGACCTACAGCGGCGAAGGCGGCGCGGACGGGCGGCAGATGCTGCAACAAGAGGCCGCGGCGATTCCGGGCCGCGATGAATTTCAACGCTACACGCTGTCGATGAAGAATTTGCTCGGATCGCTGGAACTGGAGATTCGCGGCGGCGACGGCCGCGTTTCGGGCGTAAGGATCGAAACCGTCGACAGCCCGAAGCTCGTTAGCACGCGGGCGGCGTTGCAGTTTCCGAAGTATCTCGTCGACGAACGTTCCGGACGTTTCACGCCGCGGGAGTTCGACGTGGCGGGGCCGCTGGAATTGCCGGCTGGAACGGACGTGACGCTACGAGCGCGGTCGAGCAAGCCGCTGCGGAAGGTCGAGATCGCCACCGGCAGCGGCGAGACCGAGACCATCGACGTGACTGCCGACGTGACGGCCGACTCGTCGCGTAACTCGCCGGACGGCGCGGTCGATCATCGTTACGAGTTCACCTACACCGTCGGTACGCTCGAACGAACGACGGCGCTATTCATCACGCTGCACGACGCCGACGGCGTGGCGAATCGCGACGCCATTGCCGTGCAGTTGATCGCGGTGCCGGACGAGCCGCCGCGCGTGGCGGTGCGGCCGTTTGGCGTTGGCTCGACGAT
>JAJDEG010000540.1 GCA_029259895.1 Planctomycetota bacterium | reverse complement strand
GGAAAGGGGGCAACCGATGGAGCAGCCGGGTATGCCGATGGACTCGGGGATGCGTTGGTGCCGGATTTCATTACTGGCGGCGAAGGATTTCAATTTGGCCCACAGTTTTACGAGCACGCTTATGACCAAGGGCGGGCAATCGGCGAGATAGTCGGTGCAGTGGACAATGTAATTTTGACGTTCATCGGTATTCGCGGAGCCGTTGCGGCGGGTGAAGCACTTTTGGCGCGTATCGGAGCAATTTGGGCTAGCACGGGCTGTGGGGCCTTCGTGAGCGGCAGCGGCGGATTGGCGTTGAGTGCCTCGGGCACCGCAGCCGTGGAAGGCGCGGTGATCGAGATACTTGTCGCGGCCCCAGGGCTTATTGGACAATTGGGTCTGGCCGGAATACACGGTTCCGCGATTTGGGATAGCTTGAATAATGCGTTTTCTAAGGCTCCGCGGAATTCGCATCTGGCAGGCGACAAGCATCCAAAGACGGATGTCCCATTTGATGAAAATGGCTATCCGGATTTCTCCGGGCAGGCGAAGGCCACGGTCAAGATCAAGCAGACGGGGAACCATGGAGTGGACGAGCGTGCCGCAAATGCGGGTGCTGGATTTAAATCTACTCCAGAAGGATACACATGGCATCACCATCAGGACGGCACGACGATGCAACTTGTTCCGAGAGCGATACATCGCGGGACAGGGCATACGGGCGGCGCGTCGATGGTAAAATAGGGAGGACGGGAGGACAGTATGTTGACTATCGAAAACCCAGGTCCGCCGATTGACGCGGCCGATTTGAAGCACTTTGAAATTATTGTCGGCGCTGACTTGCCACATGACTACAATGCCTTTTTATTAAAGTACAATGGCGGCAAGCCCGTTCCCGACGCGATCAGCGTAGGCGGGCACGATGAGAGCATTCAAGTGTTTTACGGGCTCCGGCGGCCAATAGAGAGTAGTCGCCTGGATTGGAACTTGAAAATACTTTCTAATCGCATTGAACAACTCGGTGGGGGGTACTTGCCAATTGCATGTGATTCATTCGGCAATGACTTTCTTATTTCGCTGCGTGACATTGACAAAGGCGCCGTATATTTGTGCGATCTGCAGTCCGTGTTCGCCGATTATGATGCGGTGCCAAAAATTTATCCGATTGCGCCGAGTTTTGGTCAGTTCTTGAACTGTCTGCACGAGTTTGGGACTCGCGAATGACGAGAAATAGGCGGGCGAAAGGGGCGAAATAAAGGTGTCAGGAGTCGTTTTCGCCCGCCTTCGACCGGCGGACGGTGAAGTGGATCGACGGCGACATCGACGACGCGGGCGACGAGGCGCATCAGTACGTCTACGACGGCGGCGACATTGTGCTGGTGTTCGACGAGAACGCCGAGCTAACGAACCGTTATCTGCACGGCCCGGCGGTCGATCAGGTGTTGGCCGATGAGCAGTACGGGGCGACGAACCACGACGACCCGACGGAGGATGAGGGCATCGTCTACTGGCCGCTCGCCGACAACCAAGGCAGCGTGCGGCAACTCGTCACCAGCGACGGCGAACAGGCCGCCCGGTTCGAGTACGACAGCTTCGGCCAGATGACCGTGGCGAGCGGCACGGTCGACCACATCTTCGGCTACACCGGCCGCGAACACGACGCGGAGTCGCACCTGCAATTCAACCGCGCACGGTACCACGACGCCGCGCTGGGCCGCTGGATCAGCGAAGACCCAATCGGCTTCGCCGCGGGCGACGAAAACCTAAGCCGCTACGTCGGCAACGGCCCGACGAACGCAACCGATCCGAGCGGGCTGCGGGACTACGGCGTAACGAGCGGAATGTCGAAAGAAGAGATCGACGACCTCAACGAGCGCAACTTGCGCGAAAGATACCCGAATGGGCGGCCGATGCCAATGCCCGGCGTGCTGGATCGTATGGACAAGGCGATCAAAGACCTTGTCGACATGGTCAAGGACATTGAATCACAGCTCGATGATCTAACGCCGGAAGACCGCGCGGCGATGATTGGCGTGTTGCAGACGGTGCTCGATATCGTAGGCATCTTCGAGCCAACGCCATTCTGCGACCTCGGAAGCGGATATTTTTCGTACGAGCAAAGCGACTGGTGGGGCGTTGTCTTCAGTGGCGTGGCAGTAATTCCTTGGGCCGGCGATGTCGCCAAAATCTTGCGCATCGGCAAGTGGCTTGATAGAATCAACGACGCGCTGCGGGTCGCGAAGAACAGCGAGAAGTTCCGCGATATGCTGCGGCCGCTGATGAAGAAGCTCGACGAGGTTCTGGCCGAAGTCCCGCTCGACGATATGCCGGACGCGGCCGGCAACGCCATCAAGCAAGTCAGGAAGAAGCTCGATGAATTCTTCAAGGGAACAGGGGACGCGGCAACTTCAAAAAGGCCTGGAACTCGCGGGCACCCTGATCATCAGGCTGATGTCAACGGTCCCGGACGCGAACAAGCAAGAGACCTTGCAAGACCTGGAGAGCGAGTGGAAACGGAAGGCAAAGTCGTGGGACACGACGGCGTCAACCGGAAGGCCGACAATCAAGTGATTGATAAAGAAGGTAAAACGCGTGTTGTAGTAGAGTCCGAGCGGCGGCCAAATGGTTCGTATCATAAAAAGCGAGTAAAAGAACTCGAAGACGCAGGAATCGAAGTCCAAACTCGGCCGATTCCGCCACGCCCATAGCCGAAACAGAAACCAAAGCCAGGTTAAACGTATGCCTGACCGCGAATTCATCCATTGTGCTGGCGACGTCGCATCTGTGCTCGCCTTTGCGCTGGACAATGGCTTCCAGGTACGGCTCGATGAACCGCAGCCGCTGCCCAGGCCTCGCTTTATCGACAGGAACGAAGTGTCACAATTGGATCGCGGTATATTCTTCTTCTTGCGACCGGAATGGATATTTGGGGACTATCAGATTACGGAAATATTGGGCGGCTACAATAAGGGGAAGTACGATATCTCTCCTCGTGTGAACAATTCTCCTATTACGATATCCTTTCATGGTGAACGTGAGCAGGAAGGGAGACACAAGCTAGGCGGTGCGGTGGTTTCGTGTCATCGCGAGTGGCTTGAAATGCCTGCAAAGGTCGTCCATTTGTCACCTCCGGAGGTCAAGGACTGGTACAAGAAGATCGTCACTCACTTGTCGTCAGGAGTCTCTATCAAGGCAGGCGTCCATCGCTATTACCTGACACGGGGCGTAGTTGCTGATCCTCATGCGGGCGAATGTCTCCCTCCGTTCGATTACATCCCTTGGGGACCGGAAGTGATTCACTCACCGAAGCGACGAAAGACAAAGTAGTCGAGTAGCGCTGGCTAGATCAAGTGAGGCAAGGCCCGCTGTCGTGAAGTGCCTGCGGTCGGTGGCGGCGCGTCGAACGACGTCGTACAATCGACCTACGGCTACGATCAACTCGGACGGCTGACGTCGCTCGATCACACGGACGTGGCCGGCACGACAACACCGCGGGCCGAGTTCACCTGGACCTACGACGCCTTCGGCCGGCTGACCAACGCCACCGAACAGTTCAACAACGACACGGCGACCGACCGCGGGCTGACGCACACCTACGACCACACCGGGCAGTTGTTGAGCACGTTCTTCGATCTGCCGGGCGTGCCGAACGATTGCACCGACAGCTACACGTACGACGCCAACGGCAACCGCACCAGCGGCGGCCAGACGCCAGACGCC
>JAJDEG010000539.1 GCA_029259895.1 Planctomycetota bacterium | reverse complement strand
GCCGCCCTGGCCGCTGCGGGGATCGACCGGAGGGCGTCGCCACCACGGCGCCACGACGCGTCGTGAACGACCGTTTGCCTATCCGTTACACTTCTCCCTCTAATAGCCAATCCCTAGCACGTTCGACCAAAAGCAACTCAGCGGCGCTGCGACTAAGCTCAAGCCGCCGCTCTATCTCGGCTTCATCGGCATCATCGTAATTGTCGGGGTCGAATGGCTCTGTCTTCCGCGCGATTTCCAGATACTCAACCAACTGCCATCGCTCGAAGATCGTCTTGACTTGCCTAACGAAAGCGGGAATCTCGGCGCGGAAGTCCGCATCGTCCTCGGCTGCTTCAAGAAAGTTGATGATTTTCTCCCCGATCAGGTAGGCCAACGCCTGCTGCGTGCCGAACTCGGCTTCGATGCCCTTCGCGGCTTCGCACTGCTCGGTCCAGATTCTGTGCTGCTTCACGATTCCTGCTCCATATGCTTCAGGCACGAATCCATCTCCTTCAAAACCATTGCCAAATCCCGGTACTTCGTGGCGACAACTATCGTCTTGTTGCCCTTCCGTACTCTAGCGAACGCGCCGGTGGAGAAATCCTCACCAACTTCCAGTGTCCCACCAGACTGGAGGAAGGCGGCGAGGCGAGGGTAGCTCGACTCGTCTTGCAGTTGGTCTTTGGCTCGTATCATCCCCGCCCACCTTCACGCCAGGTGTCGCATATCGTTTGGCAACGAGAACACTGGCGTTATCGCCGGCGTACTCCGAGTGCTGCGCCGCCACGAAGGATCAAAGCCGTTTCATGCAACACTGTTTGAACTTGCGGCCGCTTCCACATGGACAGGCATCGTTTCGACCGACTTTGGCGGAACGGCTGCCGCTTGATAATTGCCGCGGTCCAACCGCTCGATCTATCGGGTCTTCGTAGGTGATGTGTGATGAGCAACCATCGCTCAAACACGCACGAATCAGGGAGGCGGGGTCGAAATGCCCGTTGGCTCGTGCTTCCGTCCTCAAAAGTGCTTTCGCCAGGACGTCTTGCTGGCCTGCCGGTACGACGGCAATCGGCAAGGCCGCGCCACCCGTGATTGAGAATCCGTCGAGCGACAGCAGTCGCGAGGCGAAGACCAGCCCCGGCTCGGCGGTGCTGCTAAAGCCCATGTCGACCACGAGCATGTTCTCGTCCGACCGCAAGTCCCGCACCGTCACGCCAAGCCCCGATTCGACCGATTCAACGACGAACAGTGAGTAGATCGCCTGTTGCATCGCTCGAAGACACGCCATCTCATCGGATTCTGTATCCGGAGGGGAATCGGTGAGGTACTCCTCGATGGCATTGCGCCCATTGCGGCGCACGTCGTAAATGCAGTAGTCCATCAGCACCGACGTTTCATCCTCGGAGTTGAAGACCAGCGTGCCTCGTCTGAGTATTCCCAGCCTCTTCGCCCCTTCGTGAAGTGCCTCCTTGGAAAGCCGTCGAACCAATTTGTCGTTGAGCTTCCGACTGACCGTCCGATAGTGCCGGTATCGAGCGATAATTTCATTTCGGTTTGCGATCGACAAGACAGCGCTCTGGTTCATCGACATTTGCTCCTTGGGTAGTCGGAGTCCTCCGACCCGTGAATTACGATGCGTGCGGCAGGCTGCCCTTCACGTCGGGCAGACCGACGAGAAAGATGGCGTCGGGGCGGTGATGGTGATAGCCGAGGAAGATGTATTCGCTCCACGACCTAGGGTCGTGCCCATATTTCAGAAACTCGTGCAGCGCTGCCGGCTCGTCGCTGTTCTTCGCCTGCAGGATCGACCGTTTAAGGAACGCCGTCCAATCGCTCTTGCTGGTCTCGGTCAGCACATACGGCGTCGTGAAGGCGAGATGATATTCACAACGGTCGCCCAGCGGTGGGCAGCATCGGACGTACCACAGTTCTCCCGTCTGGCCCCGGTAGCCGGCAGGGACGTAACAACCGAACTCTTCGCCGGTCACGAGGTGCCGCAGGCGAGTGCGGCCGCCGATACAGCCACGATGCTCGTAGATCCCCATCCGTGAATCTTGGAGCCGACGCACCGCGTTCGTCATGAACGGGTCCAGGCCTAAGATTTCCGCCAAGTCCACCAGGCAGGTGCCGATGGTTTCCCGGTCGGGGCCAAAGCGAACGTCGAAGAATGCCCAATTGGAGAAGTAGCTGTTTGTGAGTGGGCTGAGGGGCGGACCGCCAGGCATGTATTCGTCCTCGGCCGCACCAACGATTTCGCAGTATTCGTCTAATTCATCGAACCGCGACACCAACTCGGCAAAGAAAGACGTGAGATTCTGGGCCGCTGTGTAGGCGGCGTGTAGTGGATCGAATGCCTGTTCCTCGATCAAGTGCCGCGCGCTACTGACGCCCTTGGCGTTCGCGGCTGATTCTTGTTTGGCGATGCGGCTCCATGCGTCGGTGAGCCTGCCTCGCTTACGAAAGCGGTTGGCGAGTTTGCGACTGATCTTGCCCATGACCGATGTCCTCCATGATGCGGTGGTAGCTACCCATTCACGAACCAATACGAGTAGTCGTCAACGATGCGACGGTTCGGTTTGCCCTTGCCAACTTCGACTTCGGTCAACGGTAGCTCGATCTCCTTTCCGTCGCGACGGCCCCGGCAGAACAGGCCGTAATCGTCACCGGGAAACTCATCGGGATCGAGAAGGCCAAGGACCGTGATCGAACAGGTTTTCGATTGCATGGGCACCGGTTCGAACGAGTACTTCGCCTCGAATGGGAACGACAAATTGGCGGCCAGAAAGCGGTAATACGACGCCAGTGATTTGTCGTCGGACGTCGGCAACAGATCGTTGCTAGTCAGTCCGAAGACCGCCCGGATCCGGTCGTCCTGGTCATCCATCGACAGCGGCTGCGTGATGATATTCGTGGGCTGCTCGATCTCGACCGGCTCGCCCGTGTCGGCTTCCAGGTCTTCTTCGAACAGCCAGACTCGGTCGGACTCGAACCCGTCCCGTTCACACCGTTTGCGGTAAATCGGATGGATGCTCTCGAGCGTGCGTGCGTTCAAGCGAATGAGGTAGGTCCGGGAATCGCCGGGTTGAACCTCGGCGATCGTGCCGGCCCAGCCGCCAAACGGAACATTGGGGAAATCGGGATCGGTCACGCCCCGTTTCACGCGCACCGCATCGCCGACGCGGAATGTGGTTGGAGAACTTGGCGTCGACATCGTTTCCTCCGTGATTGTGGTGACCGATCGGTTCTATTCTTGCTCGATAGGGTCCGGTTGAAAAGTAGGTCGCGATGCAACACGTCTGACAGTGCCCGCAAGCCGTACTTTTTCGCCACCCACCGCGGACATCTCCTCAATTCCTCGCATAGATAACTCCAAGGGCGACCTCGCTCCGTCGTCGTCGAACCCTGGAGACATCGCATGCCCACCACATCGCGCACGGGCGACCTGACGCCCGACCAGCGCCGCCGCCAAGTCGCCGCTCTGCTCGCCCGCGGCGTCGTCCGCTGCTGCCAGCTGGCCCGCCGGGCCGCTTCTTCGCTGCCGGCCCCGAAACTTAACGCCCCGGACCTTGAGGTTTCCGCCGACACACGGCTCAGTGTGTCTCGTCGGAGCCGACGTTAGCGGAACCAATTAAACCCTGGAGCGTTTCATGTCCACGAACATCGAAGATGACCTGGCCGCCCTGCGGCACCTGTCCACCAGCCAGTTGTGCCAGCGGTACGCCGAACTGTTCGGCGAAGCCACGCGGACGCGACACAAGCAGTATCTGCTGCGGCGCATCGCCTGGCGCATGCAGGCAAACGTCGAAGGCGACCTAACCGTTCGCGCCCGACGCCGGGCCGCCGCACTGGCCAACGACGCCGACGTGCGGCGGACGCCGCCGAAGGGCGCGACCTTCGGCGTCGGCGTCCGCGTCGATGCGCCGCGCGTCACCGACCGCCGCCTGCCGACGCCCGGCACGGCCATCACCCGTAAATACAAAGGACGCACGATCCAGGTGGTCGTCTTGCCCGACGGCTACGAATACGCCGGCATGCGCTACAAGTCGCTGTCGGCGGTGGCCAAGGCCGTCACCGGCGCGCACTGCAACGGATTTCGATTCTTCCGACTGGAGGCTCCACACCATGACTAACCCGCAAGAATCGAAAGCGGAACTCCGCTGCGCCGTGTATACTCGCAAGTCGACCGACGAAGGTTTGGACCAGGACTTCAATACGCTCGACGCCCAGCGCGAAGCGGCCGAAGCGTTCATCGCCAGCCAGAAGGCCGAAGGCTGGGTCTGCCTGCCAGACAACTACGACGACGGCGGTTTCACTGGCGGCAACCTGGAGCGGCCGGCGCTACGGCGCCTGTCCAACGCGCTGCAGTCGGATGCAGGCGGCCCTGCCGACGAACTACTCGACGCCTTCCGCCGAGCGCGTGATCACGACCAGTCCGCGCGCGAAATCCGTCGTATTCAGCGTCTGGAAATGGCCATGCGTCTGGTGCGCTGGTTGTCAGATCGCCGCGCCGAGTCTCAGGGGATGCCGCCCTCACTTGCCGCAGCCGCCGGGGACCATTTGCACGAAGGCGGTTTCGTCGACTGGGCTCGGCTCAGTCTCCGCGCGGGCGATCCGGTGCGGGAGCTTTCCGAGGCGTACGCGCGGTTATTTGAACGAGTGACACAGATTCGCCAGCGCCAAGCCCACGACTTTGCCAAATTGCTCGCCGATTGGACGGGCGCCGGTTCGCTGGGCGACGACGTGATTCCCGTCGAACGGGTCCTCGAACAGGTCGTTGCGCCCCTGGCTGCCGAGCGCCTGGTGCTGGTCATCGTCGTCGACGGGATGTCGGAGGTCGAGCGGGCAATCGCCGCGTTGCGCGGGCGGGACGTCACCGGCATGCGCCCCACGATCGACGAAGCCGCCGTCCGAGGCCTCAAATTCTCCGAGTGCCTGCCGCTCGATCTGGCCACCGAGATGCTCGAACGCCGGCTCCAAGACCCAGCGGCCGTCCGCCAAATCCTCGCGGCACCCGTCCGCTGTTGTGTGCAGCGGTAATGTCAGCCGTGGCCGGCGGCTCCGCTCACCCACCGCCGTGAATCGACAAACTGTCTTGCCTTCGCGGGCCCGCCATCGACCAGCGGTGTGTCCCGCAAACCGATTCGTCACCGGCAATCGAGGTTGCCTTGAGTACGGCATGACACGTGTTGTCGACGGCTGCACCAAGTCGTGGGCAAAGGGGAGGGGAGTCTGCTCCAGCCCTCTGTAGGTGCGCTGAAATCGCGTGTTTTGTTCGAGAGTTTTGCCGTCCGAAATCGAAAAAACGCTTCGCTAACGTTGCTGCCACCTGCGAAATCCTCGAGATTTACGTGCTAGCACCTACAGAGGGCTAGAGTCTGCTCCCTTCTTATGAACGCGCACCGCGAAAGGAACGGACGGGTCTCTTAGTTCCAGCGGAGGATTTCCGACCGTGGTGTAATCAGTGGAAAAGCCGCAACATTGCAAAGCCAGTCGGCACCAGCCCCCTTGCATGGTTACCTCGTCAGCGCATCATTCAGTAATTCGCGCTGTGGCGGCCCCACACCTGACTCACAGACGCACCGCGCCCATAGAGCGCGGTCCGCATCCTCGCCAGCAAGCTGCCATGTCTCAGAACCGGCCATTGGTTCGGCTGGCACCTTAGCGACAACGAAGCGCTGATCTTCCACCTTCGTGCTTTAGCGTTTGGGGCGTTTGACGGCCGACGCGCTGCTCGGTGGCGAAATCTTTACATATTCCGGGCCGAGGCGACCGAGCTCCCGCAGCACGAATTTCCGCACATCTGCCGGTCTTGTTTTGACGTCCTTCTTGGGCAGCGGTACGCGAGGCTTCTTGTTCGTGTCTTTCTGATACCCAACCACGGGGCGATTATACTTCTTTGCAAGCTGAACTTCGCTGGCCGTACCCGTCTTGCCCGGCAGGACCACGATTACCTGGGCCGTAAGGACCACGATGTGATTTCGGGAAAGGACTTTGGTGCCGTCTTTGGCACTCAAGTGCAAGTGAGTGTAAATCGGAACCTCGACAAATTCGTTCGGATACTTTTCTTTGGGCTGTGTGGGAAGTATTTTGCCTCCGTCGGCGCTGCAGGGCACGACCCCGATAACAAGGCCCTTGCGTTTCTTCTGTTCAAAGAATCCCTTGCTGGCGCCCCGCATCGCGCCGGGCCCGCCCCCTGTGATCAGATGCACGCCGAGCATCGCTAATAGAGCACCGATTTTCTCTCCGCCACCGTCCACATCTTCGTCGGCACTTCCAATCACACCAACGATCGGAACCCGCGGAATCGCCGTGCGTTGTCGTTTCGCCATGCCAATTCTCCGTTTGAGTCCGTCGCATTTGCCACAACTGACTTTTGGCGAACGCGTTCACGCTTGTCCCTTCAACTCGCCTCCTCAGCCATCACCGCCGCGCGCTAACAGGCCGTTGAAAAACTCGTTCCGCCGGCTACGATGTGGCGGGCGGTTTTTTGGGCGACGGCAAACGGGAGGCCGGGCGATGGCGATGGGCAAGTGGGCGACGGAGCGGCAGCAGGATTTGTTCATTACGCACGACCG
>JAJDEG010000538.1 GCA_029259895.1 Planctomycetota bacterium | reverse complement strand
GCTGGCGCAGCGCGAAATCCCAATGGGAACGGCCTACGCCGTGTGGACCGGCATCGGTGCGGCCGGAACGTTTGTGATTGGCATCTGGCTGTTCGGCGACGCGGCGTCGCTCGGTCGATTTCTCGGCGTCGGACTCATCGTGGCCGGCGTCATCACGCTCAAGCTGGCGCACTAGTTCATCGTCGACGGCAAGAGGACGGCCGAATCACTTCACCGGGCAAATTCGTCGCCAATCGTGCTCGCCACCAATTATATCGAGAACTGAATGACTACAACGTCCTTGCGAGCGTCTACGGGGTTGAGTCGTCGCGTGGCGTCCGCGGCGGTACCGCCGATCAGCGATTTGATGCACCGCGCGTTGGCCCAGCCGCATTTGATTTCGCTGGCGGCCGGTTTCGTCGATCAGCAAAGTTTGCCGGTGGCCGAAATCGCGGCGGCGGCCGCGGCGCTCGTCGCGGACGGAGAACTTGCTCGCGCGGCGTTGCAATACGGCACGACGCTGGGCCACGCCCCGCTACGCGAGTATGTGCTCGACGATGTACTGTCGGGGGATCGCCAAACGCGCGCGGCGTCGGGATTGTCGAGCGAGCGCGTCGTGCTCACGGCGGGTAGCAACCAATTGCTGCATCTGGTAACCGAATGCCTTTGCGATCCCGGCGACATCGTGCTGTGCGCGGCGCCAACCTATTTCGTCTACCTAGGATTATTGGCCGGCATTGGGGTGCGCGGCGTTGGCGTGGCGGCCGACGAAGACGGATTGATTCCCGAAGCCGTCGAAGAAGAGCTTGCTCGCCGAGCCAGCGTCGGCGAAGCGCGGCGGGTGAAAGCCGTGTACGCGGTGAGCTACTTCGATAATCCTTCGAGCGCTACGTTGTCGCTCGAGCGGCGCGGTCGGCTGCTCGACGTGGTCCAGCGATGGTCGCGGGACGCGGGCCAGCCCTTGTATATCCTGGAAGACGCCGCCTACCGCGAAATGCGTTACGACGTCGACGATCTGCCGAGCATCCGTTCCTTCGACGAAACCGGCGATACGGTCGTGTACGCGGGGACGTTTTCCAAGTCGTTTTCGCCGGGCTTGAGGGTTGGCTGGGGGATTGTGCCGCCGATGCTCGTTGCTCCAGTCTGTCATTTCAAGGGGCACATCGACTTTGGCTCGGCCCATTTCAATCAGGCGCTAATGGCTCGCGCGATCGAGATGGGCTTTTACCGTCCGCATATCGACACGCTGCGTACGGTTTACCGAGGCAAGCTAGCAGTGATGCTATCGGCGTGCGAACGCCATTTGGGGAAGGTTTCCGGCGTTCGTTGGCGCGTGCCGCACGGCGGGCTGTACGTATGGCTGACGCTCGACGAAGGCATCGATGCCGGTCCCGACGGCACGTTGTTCGATCTCGCGGTGAAAGAAGGCATGTTGTACGTGCCGGGCGAATTTAGTTACGCTGCGGATGGCGTCGCGGCGAAGAAAAATACAATCCGCCTGAGCTTCGGCGTACAAACGCCCGAACGCATCGAGGCCGGCGTGGCCGCTTTGGCCAAAGCGATCGCCCAAACGCAGCATTCCGCTCCCTGATCCTCGATTTCCGCCCCGCGACCTATGTCGATTATCGACCGCTATCTCGTGCGTCAGTTTCTCCGCACGTTTGTGATTTTCTTTCTGAGTTTCACCGGTCTGTACGTCGTCGTGGACACGTTCAGTAACCTCGACGACTTCTTGGCTTACGTGGAGCAAGAAGGAAACCTCGTCCACGTGTTAATCGAGTACTACGGTTATCGCTCGCTGGCGTTCTTCAACGTGACCGGCGGTGTGCTGGCGCTGATCGCCGCGATGTTCACGGTGACTGGCTTTCAAAGGACGAACGAGGTCACGGCGCTGCTGGCGGCGGGGATTTCCAAACGCCGCATCGTCAAACCGGTGTTGATTGCCGCGGCGCTCGTGAGCCTTGTCGCGATCGCCAATCGGGAATTCGTCGTGCCGCGGGTGCGCCACGAGTTGGAACGTAGCGCCCAGTCGCTTGCGGTAGACGCCGGCGCGACGCTCAAGCCGCGATACGACTTTCGCACGCGAGTTTTCTTTGGCGGCGCGAAGACGTTTGCGCACGAGCAACGGATCGCGAAGCCTTCGCTGCGGCTCAGCGGCGAACTGATCGAGTACGGCGAGACGCTGGCCGCCGACGAGGCGTATTACGTGGCGGCCAATGAGGATCATCCCAGCGGTTACTTGTTGCGGGGGATGACGCAGCCAAAGGATCTTGCCACGCGCGCATCGCTAGCCATTGACGGCCAAACGACGCTATTCACACCACTCGAACACGCCTGGTTGCGGCCGGACGAATGCTTCTTGGCCAGCGACATCCCGTTCGAGCATCTGACCGGGGCGCGAAGCTGGCGGCAATATGCGTCGACCGCGGAATTGATTACCGGATTGCACAACGAATCGCTCGATCTGGGACCGGATGTACGCGTGGCGATTCACTCGCGCTTTGTCCAGCCGCTGCTGGACGTGTCTCTGCTATTCCTTGGGCTGCCAATCGTGTTATCTCGTGAAAATCGCAACGTTTTCTTGGCAATCGCCATGTGCGGCGGAATCGTGCTCGGTTTCATGCTGCTAAATCTTACGTGCCAGGCGTTGGGAAGTTCGGGGTGGCTGTCGCCGATGCTGGCATCGTGGCTGCCGCTGTTCGTTTGCGTGCCGCTGGCGGCGCTGTTGGCCGACCCGCTGTTTGAATAGTGCTCGCGGCTGGCCCGTGGGGCCGATTGGCGCGCATGCGCGATGATGCGGTACGATGCTGCGGCGCGATGGCCGAGTATGGCTTGGTACAAAGCGATACAATCTCGCTGCGTAATTGCCGCAAACGCGATCCAAAAACTTGACGATCGGCGCACATGCGGTTATCACGGAAGCTAGATAAGCACTTCATATCACGCGAATCCGCCTCGACCGAATCTGTCTCGACGCATCGGCCTCGCTCTGTTCTTGGGATGTGGCCGGCGCTGACGCTGCGACGATCCTGCTTTTCTCGAAGCGGTTCGGTCGTCGCGACTCGTTCGACAAATCGTGTGCGCTCCTTCAGACGCCAGGTCATCACCATGTCGTTGCTGCCGCCGTCGCGTTTTTTTCCGCCCGCCGACACCGCCGATGAAGATGG
This sequence comes from Planctomycetota bacterium, assembly GCA_029259895.1. Taxonomy (GTDB): domain Bacteria; phylum Planctomycetota; class Planctomycetia; order Pirellulales; family PLA5; genus PLA5. The sequence continues at coordinate 1,362 of JAJDEG010000538.1, read as the reverse complement.
CCTGCTGTTCGTGGGCGGAGAGTTGACGCCGACGTGGATGATCGACGCCTATCGGCACGGCATTTTTCCCTGGCCCATTTTTGAAGATCCCGAATTGACGGCCTGGTGGTCGCCGCAGCCACGGGCGATTTTCGAGTTCGACGCTTTTCACGCGTCGCGGCGATTGTTGCGCACGTGCCGTAGCGGCAAGTTTCAGGTGACGTGCGATCGAGCGTTTTCCGAGGTGTTGCACGGCTGCGCCACGGCCAGCGGCCGCGTGGGCAATACGTGGCTTACGCCGCATTTGGCCCGCGCCTACGAGCGGATGTTCGAGCTCGGCTTCGCCCACAGTGTCGAAGTTTGGCACGAGGGCGAATTGGCCGCCGGCACGTATGGCGTGAGCATTGGCGGTCTTTTTGCCGCCGAGTCGATGTTTCACTACGTGCGGGACGCCTCGAAAGTCGCGCTCGTGCATTTGCACCGGCATTTGATCGCCCGCGGATACTCGATGTGGGACATTCAGCAGTTGACCAGTCACACGGAAAGCCTCGGGGCCTGCGATATCCCGCGGCGCGAGTACTTGCGTCGGTTGGCGCTGGCGCTGCAACTGCAAGTGTCGTTTGGCGACCGGCTAGAGTCTGAGGATGTGTCGCGTCGTCTTGACGCTTGAGTTGTCACGTTTGAGTTGTCGCCGTGACGCTCGACATACCGAGGCTGGAAGAACGGCACGGCGTCGTCTATTCTCAATGTTTGCGACCGAGCGGCGTGGGTCGACTTGACGCGAGCGAACTCCGATAGGTGCGTACCATCGTGTCTCCATCATCCGACGGACCCGACTTTTCTCGCGGCGATGGCTTGATTCCCGCCATTGCACAGGACGCGACCAGCGGCGACGTGCTGATGATGGCGTATATGAACGCCGAGAGTTATGCCGAGACGCTGGCGACCGGGCGAGCCGTCTATTTCAGCCGCAGCCGCGGCAAGCTGTGGCGCAAGGGCGAGGAAAGCGGGCACGTGCAGATCGTCGAAGGCGTGTTCGTCGACTGCGACGCGGATACGATCTTGCTGAAGGTAAAGCAGGTCGGCGACGCCGCGTGCCACACGGGTTATCGTAGTTGCTTCTATCGGCAAGTAACCGCGGACGGTCTCAAGGAAGTCGGCCATCGCGTGTTCGATCCAGCGACGGTTTACAAGAAGCCGTGAGGCGAGCCACGACTCACGTTATTCGCCTTACTCGCGGCGATCCAATTCTCGAATCAGCGCCTCGATTTCGTCGAGTTGACCGGCGTCGCCGCGGACGATGAGGGCGTTCGTGCGTTCGTCGGGTGCGATGGAAAGCGTGCGTCCCGCGGAGAGCTTGAGCAGTACGTCGGCAGCCTGAGA
>JAJDEG010000537.1 GCA_029259895.1 Planctomycetota bacterium | reverse complement strand
GCGCGGCGGCGTCATGGACGGCCAGGCGATGGACGCCGCAGAAGTCACCAAGGTCAGCAAGTGGCCATCGCGAGACGAACAGTTAAGCATTCTTGCCGGCCAGATTATGTCTCCGGGCAGCAAGCTTGCCTCGCAGCTAATTGGCCCCGGCGGCAAGTTGGCCAGCCAGATCAAGAAGCTTGCCGGCGACGGTGAAGCCGGCGACGGTGAAGGCGGCAGTGAAACCGACGGCGAGACCGGTGGCGAACCGGCCGCGGAAACATCCTGAAAAAGTCCGACTTAAGGCCGGCGTCACCCGTCCGGCGTCGTCCCCAGGGGTCACTCGACTCAGTCGAATCAACGTCCACACCAATAACCTCCACAACAGCGCGGCGGCCGAAAACGTTTCGAGGCCCCTCGCGCCGATTGCCAGAAAGGGCTAAGGTCAGTCATGTCCACCGACACCGTGCGTGAGTTTTCTGCAGATGCCAAATCGCTCGGCGACAAGATCGCCGGGCTCACCCTCAAGCAAGCCATCGAGCTGTCCGACTACCTCAAGGAAGTCCACAACATCGAGCCCGCCGCCGGCGGCGCGGTGATGATGGCCGCTCCGGGCGGAGGCGGCGATGCCGCGCCGGCCGAAGAAAAGACCGAATTCGATGTCATCCTCGAGTCGTACGGCGAAAAGAAAATCGACGTCATCAAAGTGGTCCGCGCCGCGACCGGCCTGGGCCTCAAGGAAGCCAAGGACGCCGTCGAAGGCGCGCCCAACAAGATCAAGGAGGGAGTTAGCAAAGCCGACGCCGACAAGCTCAAGGGCGAGCTTGAAGCCGCGGGTGCGAAGGTTTCGATCAAGTAGGCTTCGTCCCCCGATTGGTATCGGAACGTTAGCGCGCATCGCCATGCGCGCTCGCGCCGACCGAATGTCGCAACATGAGCGGCGGCGACACACGCTCACTTGCCGCGTACGTCGCCCCACCGTTTCGCTTTTCATCGGCCGGACATTGCATAATCACGCCGAATATTGACGAACGCACCCCGCGGAAGGGCCCATCCGCGGGGCGTTCGCTGTCTTTTTTTGGGAGTCAATAGCGCATGGCTACTTCTGCTCAGCGTCGGATCCGTCCCGCACAGATCCGGCATTTCGGCAGTCGTGTCGATCTCCACTCGATTCCTGACCTCACCGAGATTCAAACACGTTCGTACGACGTCTTCCTACAGTACGAAACGAAGTCCGACAAGCGCAAGGACGTCGGCATCGAGAGCGTGCTGCGCGAAATCTTTCCGATCGAAAGTTACGACAAGACGCTGCGCCTGGAGTACATGCGCTACGACCTCGGCAAGCCCCGCTACACGCCGGAGGAATGCCGCCAGTTGCGCCTCACATACGGTCGCCCGTTCCGCGTCTGGCTGCGCCTGACGAAAGAACAACCCATCGAGGAAGAGGTCTACCTCGGCGACATGCCGATCATGATGGGCGGCGGTGAGTTTATCATCAACGGTGCCGAACGCGTCGTGGTGAGCCAATTGCACCGCAGCCCCGGCGTCGATTTCGTCCGCGATCAAGAGTCGGCGGAACGCCGCCTGCACAGTTGCCGCGTGATTCCCGAACGCGGCAGTTGGGTCGAAATTAACTGCACAAAAAAAGACTCGATGACGGTCCGCATCGATCAGAGCGGCAAGTTCTCCGCATTGACGCTGCTGCGGGCCATGGCCCCGGAGTTCAGCCACGACTCCGCCTTGCTTCGCGCTTTCTACGAAACCAGCGTCGAAAAGGTCGTCGACGGCCGTAGCGTTTCAAAAATCGAAGGCAAAGTCGCTGTCGACGACGTCGTCTACCCCGCCAAGAGCGACCGCGCCGGCGAAGTCATCCTCGAATGCGGCCAGAAGGTCACCAAGGCCGCCGCCGAAATCATTTGCTCCTGCGGCCTCAACTCGGTCGAGGTCATGGCCGATCCCAAATCGCCGCTGATCCTCAACGCCCTGGCCGACGATGCCACCGGCAGCCACGAGGAAGCGCTGCTCCGCATTTATCAGCGACTGCGCCCCGGCAACCCGCCGCAACTGGAAAAGGCCAGGCTGCTGTTTCACGAAAAATTCTACGACACGAACCGCTACCGCCTCGGCCGCGTCGGCCGTTTCCGCATCAACCGCAAGTTCAATCTCAGCGTCTCCGAAAAGGAAATGACGCTCCGCTCCGAGGACTTGATCGCCTCGATCAAATACCTTCTCGATCTCTCGGTCCACGGCAACGAAGCTGAGGTCGACGACATCGACCATTTGGGCAATCGCCGCCTGCGGACGATCGACGAGCTAGCCAGCGATGAACTTCGCAAGGGTTTCTTGAAACTCCGCCGCACGGTCCAAGAGCGAATGAGCCTCAAGGACGTCGAGGACATGACGCCGCGTAGCCTAATCAATCCCAAGAGCGTGTCGGCTGCCATCGACTACTTCTTCGGCCGCGGCGAGTTGTCGCAAGTCGTCGATCAAACGAACCCGCTATCCATGCTCACGCACGAGCGCCGGCTTTCGGCCCTCGGCCCGGGCGGTTTGAATCGTAAGCGGGCTGGCTTCGAGGTCCGCGACGTACACATTTCGCACTACGGCCGCATCTGTCCCATCGAAACGCCGGAAGGCACGAATATCGGCCTGATCTCCAGCTTGGCAATTTACGCCGGCGTGGATGAGTATGGCTTCCTCGTCACGCCTTACCGCAAGATCGAGAAGGGCAAACTCGCCGACGATGTCGTGTGGCTCCGCGCCGACGAAGAAAGCGAAGCCTACCTCGCGCCGGCCGATGCCGCGATCGAGAACGGCAAGCTCCAGGGCACCGAGATCGTCGGCCGCTACCGGGCCGACTTCCAAATGGTCCCCGTCGATAAGATTCAATACATCGACGTCTCGCCCGCTCAAATGGTCGGCGTTTCCGCCGGTTTGATTCCCTTCCTCGAGCACGACGACGCCAACCGCGCTTTGATGGGCTCCAATATGCAGCGACAAGCCGTGCCGCTGTTGGTGACCGAACCGCCGATCGTCGCGACGGGCATGGAACGCGACGTCGCTAAGAATTCCGGAATGTTGGTTCGCGCCCGCCGAGCCGGCAAGGTCACCTACGTCGATGCCGAGCGAATCGAAATCGGGTCCGACGTGTATCCGCTGCGCAAGTACACGGGACTAAACGAACGAACCTGCCTGAACCAGAAACCAATCATCGAACTCGGCCAAAAGGTCGAAAAAGGCGAGGTGATGGCCGACGGCGCGGCCACGTTCCTGGGCGAACTGGCCCTCGGCCGAAACGTCCTAGTGGCCTTCATGTCGTGGCAAGGCTTCAACTTCGAGGACGCCATCATCATCAGCGAGGAACTCGTCGAGGACGACACTTACACGTCGATCCACATCGAGGAATTCGACATCGAAATTCGCGAAACCAAGCTCGGCCGAGAGGAGTTCACTCGCGACATCCCGAACGTCAGCGAAAAGGCCCTCCGAAATCTCGACGAGAGCGGCATCGTGCAGATCGGCACGTTCGTCCGACCCGGCGACATCCTCGTCGGCAAAGTCTCGCCTAAGTCGAAGACCGAATTGACGCCGGAAGAAAAGCTTCTGCACGCGATTTTCGGCCGCGCCGGCGAAGACGTAAAGAACGACTCCCTCGAAATTCCGTCGGGCGTCGAAGGCATCGTCACGGATACGCAGAAGTTCTCGCGTCGCATGAGCCTCACCGAGGAAGAACGCAAGCAATTCGAGAAAGACCTCAAAAAGGTCGAGACCGACGGCAACGAAAAAATCGCCGCGGCCTTCGGCGAGATGATCACCGAGATCGAGGGCATTCTCTCCAAGACGTTGACCGACGAAGACGGCGTGCCGCTCGTCAAGGACCAAGATCCGCGGTTCGTGGCCGAAAAGGCCGCCACGTTCAACGTCGAGTCGATCGACATTCGCAGCCCGCAACGCAAGGCCGACGTCGAGAAGGCTCACAAAACGCACTGGCCCGCCATCGAGGCGACAATCGACGATCGCGACCGGCGGCTCAACTCCATGAAGCGCGGCGACGAGCTGCGAAGCGGCGTGTTGCAAATGGTCAAGGTTTATGTCGCTACCAAGCGGGTCATTTCCGTCGGCGACAAGATGGCCGGCCGACACGGAAACAAGGGCGTGATCGCCAAGATCCTGCCCCGCGAGGACATGCCGTTCCTCGAAGACGGCACGCCGGTGCAAATCATGCTCAATCCGCTCGGCGTCCCCAGCCGTATGAACGTCGGTCAGATTCTCGAAACGCACCTCGGTTGGGCCGGCGCGAAGCTCGGTTTCCAGGCGGTCACCCCGGTGTTCGACGGCGCGACGGAAGCGCAGATCAACCAATGTCTCGCCGACGCCAAGCTGCCGCGGCACGGCAAGTCGCAACTCTACGACGGCCGCACGGGCGAGGCGTTCGAGCAAGAGACGACCGTCGGCTACATCTACATGCTCAAGCTGCACCATCTCGTCGACGAGAAGGTGCATGCCCGCAGCACCGGCCCCTACTCGCTGATTACGCAGCAACCGCTCGGCGGCAAGGCCCGCTTCGGTGGCCAGCGCTTCGGCGAAATGGAAGTCTGGGCGCTCGAAGCCTACGGCGCGGCGTACATCCTGCAAGAACTGCTCACCGTCAAGAGCGACGACGTCGAAGGTCGCACGAAGATTTACGAATCGATGGTCAAGGGAGAGAACACGCTCGAAGCCGGCACACCGGCTAGCTTCGACGTGTTGACGAACGAGATCCGCGGGCTGGGGCTGAACATGCAGTTAGCCAAGCGTCGCGCCGTCGTGGCGGCGTTGATGTAACGCATGGCTTTTCAGATGGCGAGCCTCGCACTTGCCGTCGCATGTTTCTGACTTCCCGCTCAATCCCAATAACGGAGCATTCGCTGTGGCAATTGCTGAAGCCTCCTACGATCGGATTAACGATTACGCCTCGGTCAAGATCAGCCTGGCGCGGCCGCACGACATCCGCAGTTGGTCGTTCGGTGAAGTGAAGAAGCCGGAAACGATCAACTACCGCACGTACCGCCCCGAGCGCGACGGTTTGTTCTGCGAGCGTATTTTCGGCCCCGAAAAGGACTGGGAATGCTCCTGCGGCAAGTACCGCGGCATGAAGTACAAGGGCATGATCTGCGATCGCTGCGGCGTCAAGATCACGCACAGCCGCGTGCGCCGCAAGCGGATGGGTCACATTGAGCTGGCGGCACCGACCGTCCACATCTGGTTTTTCAAGGCCATGCCCAGCCGCCTGGGCAACCTGCTCGCCATGAAGACCACGAGCCTGGAAAAGGTCATCTACTTCCAGGACTACGTCGTCACCAACGCCGGCGACACGTCGCTCAAACCGCATCAGTTGCTGACTGAGGACGAGTTCCGCCAGGCCCGCGAGGAATTCGGCGAAGGCACGTTCGAGGCCGACATGGGGGCCGAGGCGATTCGCCGCCTACTCACCGACTTAGACCTCGTCACGCTCTCGAAGACGCTTCGCCAAGACCTCAAGGACACCGGCTCGAAGCAAAAAGCCAAAGACTACATCAACCGACTGAAGATCGTCGAGGCGATCCGCGACAGCGACAATCGGCCGGAATGGATGGTTCTCGACGTCATTCCGGTTATCCCGCCCGACTTGCGGCCGCTCGTCCTTCTCGATTCTGGCAACTTCGCCACCAGCGATCTGAACGACCTCTATCGCCGCATTATCAACCGCAACAACCGGCTCAAGAAGCTCGTCGACCTCAACGCCCCCGAAGTCATCATCCGCAACGAAAAGCGGATGCTCCAGCAATCGGTCGACGCCCTGTTCGACAACAACCGCTGCAAGCGCCCGGTGCTCGGTTCGTCGAACCGCCCGCTCAAATCGCTCACCGACATGATCAAGGGTAAGCAGGGCCGCTTCCGCGAAAACCTTCTCGGCAAGCGCGTCGATTATTCGGCTCGTAGCGTGATCGTCGTCGGCCCCACGCTGAAGTTGCACCAGTGCGGGTTGCCCAAGAAGATCGCGCTCGAATTGTTCCAGCCGTTCATCATTCGCCGGCTCAAGGAACTTGGCCACGCCGACACGATCAAGCGCGCCAAGAAGATGCTCGAGCGCAAGGACGACGAAGTCTGGGATATCCTCGAGGACGTGATTCGCAACCATCCGGTGTTGCTCAATCGTGCCCCCACGCTGCACCGCATGGGGATTCAGGCATTCGAGCCGATGCTGGTCGAAGGCAACGCCATCAAGCTCCACCCGCTGGTCTGCAAGGGCTTCAACGCCGACTTCGACGGCGATCAGATGGCGGTCCATTTGCCGCTGTCGATCGAGGCCCAAGTCGAAGCCCATACGCTGATGATGTCGATCCACAACATCTTCAGCCCGGCCAACGGCGCGCCGATCATCAGCCCCTCGCAAGACATCGTGATGGGTTGTTACTACACGACGATGAATGTCAACAATCGCCGCGGCGACGGCATGACGTTCAGTACGCTCGATGAAGTGCAACTGGCTCACTCGCTGGGCGTCATCGACACGCATGCGCGAATCAAAGTCCGTCTGCCCGCGAATCAATGCCTCAAGGCCGAGACCGAACGTAAAAAGGGCGAGGTCATCGAAACCACCGTCGGCCGCGTGTTGTTCAACGTCATGCTTCCCGACGGCATGCCGTTCTACAACGTGCCGATGCGGTCGAGCGAATTGGCCAAGGTGATTTCCGATTGCTATGCCATTCTTGGTCGCAGTAAGACGATTAACCTGCTCGACGACATGAACAAGCTCGGCTTTTCCCAAAGCACGAGCAGCGGTTTGTCGTTCGCCACCGACGACCTCATCACGCCGCCGTCGAAGCAGAAGATCGTTGGCGAGGCCGAAAAATCGGTGCATCGCATCAACAAACTCTATCAACGCGGCATCATCACCGAGGGCGAGCGCTACAATCAGGTGCTCGACGCCTGGACGCACGCCCGCGAACGCATCACGGCTGAGATGATGGCCGAACTCGAAACCGACGAGCGCAAGCCCGGCTACGTCAACCCGATCTACCTCATGGCCCACTCCGGTGCCCGCGGCGGCGTCGAGCAGATTCGCCAGTTGGCCGGCATGCGCGGCCTGATGGCCAAGCCGTCCGGCAAGATCATCGAGACGCCCATCAAGGCCAACTTCCGCGAAGGCCTGTCCGTGCTCGAATACTTCAGCTCCACGCACGGTGCCCGCAAGGGTTTGGCCGACACGGCCCTGAAGACGGCCGACTCCGGTTATTTGACCCGCAAGCTTGCCGACGTCGCTCAGAACGTCGTCGTCACGCAACACGACTGCGGCACCACGCAGGGCATCACCAAGGGCGTTATCTACCGCGGCGAGAAGGTCGAAATTCGATTGGCGGATTCGATCCGAGGCCGCGTCAGCCGGGCCAACATCGTCAATCCGATTACCGATGAAGTGATCGCCGCCGAAAACGAGATGATCACCGAGGAAATCGCCCGCAAGATTGAGGACATGGGCCTCGAACGAATTCAGGTTCGCAGCCCGATGACCTGCGAGGCGTCGCTGGGCATCTGCCGTTGCTGCTACGGCATGGACCTGTCGACGGGCTCCGCGGTCGAAGAAGGCATGGCCGTCGGCATCATCGCCGCCCAGAGCATCGGCGAACCCGGCACGCAGCTCACGATGCGGACGTTCCACATCGGCGGCACGGCGGCTCGCGCCGTCGAAGAAAGCGACATTCGTGCCAAGAAGGAAGGCATCGTCAAGTTCGCCCGACTAAAGGTCGTGGCCAATCAGGAGGGCGTTCAGGTCGTGCTCACGCGCAACGGCGAAATCGTCCTCGTCGATCCCAAGGGCCGCGAGCTGGAACAATACGAAGTTCCCGCCGGCGCGCATTTGATGGTTCAGGAAAACGACACCGTCAAGGCCGGCGCAATCTTGTGCCAATGGGATCCGCACAGTATCCCGATTCTCGCCGAAACGAGCGGCAAGGTTCGTTTCGACGACATCATCGACGGCGAAACCACGCGTATCGAACGCGATGCCAGCGGTCACTCCCGCTCGATCATCATGGAACACAAGGGTGATTTTCACCCGCAGATCATCCTCGAAGGCGAAGACGGCAAAATCCTCGACTTCTACTACCTGCCCGAGAAGGCCCACGTCGAAGTCGAAGAAGGCCGCATCGTTGCCGCCGGTACGATGATCGCCAAAACGCCCCGCGAAGTCTCCGGCACCCAGGACATCACGGGCGGTTTGCCGCGCGTTACGGAAATCTTTGAAGCCCGCAAGCCAAAGGATCCGGCCGTCATCGCCGAAATCGATGGCGCCGTCGAAATCCTCGGCGAAAAGAAACGCGGCAAGCGAACGATTATCGTCCGCAGCGAGTCGGGCATCGAACGCGAGCATCTCGTCTCTCACGGCAAGCATCTCCGCGTCCGCACCGGCGACTTCGTCCGTGCCGGCGAAGCACTCGTCGACGGGCCGCTCGTCCCGCACGACATCCTCCGCATTTCCGGCGAGGAGGCCGTCCAGCAATACCTCACCCGCGAAATCCAGAACGTCTATCGCAGCCAACGCGTCGATATCGACGACAAGCATATCGAGATCATCGTCGCGCAAATGCTCCGCAAGGTGATGATCAACAGCCCGGGCGACACGACGCTGTTGCCGGGCAACGTGTTGGACAAGTTCGAGTTTAGGGCGGCGAATCAAGAGCTTTCCAAGTGCGTCAAGATCACGCATAAAGGCGACAGCGATTTCGAGGACGAGGCAATCGTTCCGAAGGAAGCGTTGGAACAGACGAACGCCCAAATCGAGTCGCTCGGCGGCAGTATCGCCAAGGGGGGCCGCGCGAAACCTTCCACCGCGTCGACCCAGTTGCTCGGCATCACGAAGGCCTCGGTACAGAGCAGCAGCTTCATCTCTGCCGCTAGTTTCCAGGAAACGACGAAGGTACTCACCGAAGCGGCATTGGCCGGCAAGATCGACCGCCTGGTCGGTCTCAAGGAAAACGTCATCCTCGGCCACTTGATTCCGGCCGGCACCGGCTTCCGCACGTTCCAAGAATCCGAGGTGCGGATCCACGCCGAAGCCCTCGAAGCCCTCGCGGCCGAGAAACGAGGAGCCCTCGAACGGGCCTTCCCGCTGCTCGACGCAGGCCGCTCCAGCGGCGACGGAGCAACCGCTTCGGATGGAAATGGAGAGCCGGCCGAGGCGAAACCCAAGGCCGCGTCCCCCGAACAAGCTACGTCTGGCGGCCTCGACGCCCTGCTCGGTCAGGGAAGCGGCGAATAGCTCCGTGCTCGTCGCGTCGCACCGCGGCCAATGCCCTCCGGTGCGTCAAAAGAACGATAATTGACCTGGCTTCGACGACCACGCGACCTTCCGGCGAATCCCGCCGCCCGGTCGCGTGGTCTTTTTTCGTCGCTTTGATCGAGCGGATTCGCCTTCCGCGGCCGTTCGTCGCGCCGCTCCGAAGCCTCTCCGCCCCCGAAACGGGCGTCGACGCCCGCCCTCCGGACCACCCACAGCGGCCGCCACTCCAACGGGCTATCGGCTGTGACGATTGTGCGGTCCCGCGGGCCGCATTCTTGGCAAGATAGGGTGATTTTTCATTGCGTTGACGGTTAGGTTCTGTTTACCATGAAGGTCTGGCGCCGGCTTAAGGAGTCCCCTTCGTGGACCCTGCCGGATTGGGCCGCCAGGGTGGTTTGCATTAGAGAAAGGGCGTCCGGC
>JAJDEG010000536.1 GCA_029259895.1 Planctomycetota bacterium | reverse complement strand
GTGTCGGCCAGCGCCAGCACTTCGTCCCACATTTCAAACCGTTCGAGATACTCGAACAACCGCCGGCGGCCGTGTGCCGCGGCGCTGCCGCCCGCGCCGTAGTGGTTGCGCTGCGGATGACGAGGAAGTTCGAGGAGATTCTTGGCGAGCGTCACGGCGTCGCGAACGCGGCCGACGTACGACAGATTCTGCGAGCACCATTCGTTATTGTGCGCGTAGTTGTGAATCTGGTACGGCATCACGCGGTCGCGGATCATGTGCGCGTGATCGACGCGAGCCGAGGCTTCTTGCTGCCACGCGGCGTCTTCATAGCGTTTGACGCGCGAGTAGATGTGCCCCGGCATGTGCCACATGTGGGCGATGTTCGGCGCGGACTGCCCGCACAGCGACGCCGCTTCGAGCGCACGCGCCGGCTTCGGGTTGTCCCACATGTGGATGCGGTAGTGATGCACGGGATGCATCGGTTCGGCGGCCAACACTTCCTTGATGAGCGAATCGACGGCCTGGCGGCTGCCGATGCCGATGCCGGCACCTTCGTTCGACCAGATCAGCCCGGCGAGAAACGCCTTGGCTTCAAGTTCGTCGGGAAACTCGTGAATGATGCTTTCCAGAGCGAGGACGAGCTTTTCGCGGCGGCGCTTGTTGTCTTTGTTCTTTTCGTCGAAGAAGGCCGCGTAGGCATCGATCCACATCTGCTCGCGGCGACTGGCCTTTTCCTTGCGTTCGACGGCCTTAGCGATGAAGCCGCGTGCTCGCTTTTCGTTGTTGACGTTCGACATCGCCATGCCGAGGTAGCACATGCCGCAATCGGGATCGAGCACGGCGGCTTGGCGGAACGAGCGTTCCGATTCGTAGTACCAGAAGCCGTGCAACTGGCCGACGCCCTGGTCGAAGAACTTTTGCGCCTCGTCGTTTTCGGTCGTGACTTCGATATGAACGTTGCCGGTGCCGCCCATCAGGTAGGCGTGCTGACGCGGACCGTCGTTGAACGCTTCGCCGTGTAGCGAATGGCCGGCGGCCAGCGCCTCGTCATCCGAGGGCTTATCGCCGGACTCTTCCGCGGCCGCTTTGTCGTCGGTCGCATCCGCTGGCTTGGCGTCTTCGGCAACCGCGTCTTCGGCAATTGCGACTGGGAGCGAAAGCGAGCTCCACCAAACGGCGGCGAGAATCCCTAGCAGCGCTATCCGTAAATCTTGTCGCAGCAGCGTGGAATACATTGCGTCGATCATCCTTTCCTAGGTGGGACAGCAACGAGTCGACTGGCGGCTCGGGCTTGCGAAGCAGCGGGCTGGCGGGGTGGGCAGCAAGGCAACCCAAGCTTCACGGTAATCCGCCGCCAGTGGACCGTCAACGGTTGCCGACGCTTAGCGCCGTCCAGGTCGCTTCGGGCGCAGTGCGATAACGCGCACGGTCTTCGTGCTGGGAAAGAGAAAACGGTCGCGAGGGCTTTCCGGCCAATACCGTTTCCGCAAAGCCGGCAATACCGCCGCGGCAGAGCCTCAGGCGTTCCCCTGCGTCCACTGGCCATCGATCGATCGCCACATCGCGCCGGTCGGATTCTTATCCCGCAGCGCGGCTGGCAATCGATGCCCGCGGACGTTGTCGTAGCATTCGAGGACGGTGAACCGCCACAAAGAAGCCGGAATGCCAACCGCGGTGAATCCGCTGTGACCGGTCGCAGGATGGGGACCGCCGTGATTCATCGCCGGCGATACCGCCACGCCGGTCGGCATCTTATCGTTGAGCAATCGGCCAACGTGCGGCCGCATCCGCGGCGCGAGTTGATCGTAAAGCGCGTCGTCGCCGCCCTTTGTATCCGAATAGATGCAGCCGGTGAGGTTGCCTTCGAGATGATCGAGTACTGCCGCGACTTCGTCGGGGTTCTTAGCGACGACGAACAGCGATGCGTTGCCGAACAGTTCCGTCTGCCACGTTTCGCTGTCGGCGGTGAATTTCGCGGCGGTCGTTCGCAGCAGCGTGTTGGCACAACAGTACCCACCGCCGCCGGCACCGCCGCCAGAACCGCCGCCAGAACCATCGCCGCCGGAAAGAACTTCAGCGCCTCCGCGGCGCAACTTCTCGATGCCCGCGGCCAGCGACTTTCCAACGCCGCTAGAGAGCAACGTTCCGACCGGCGCGGCGGCAAACTTTGCGGCAACATCGGCGATAAACGCTTGCGATTCACCGCCGTCGAGGAGGATCACCAAACCCGGGTTCGTGCAGAACTGCCCGGTTCCCATCAGGCAACTCGTCATGAACTCGCCGACGATCTGCTCGCGCCGCTCGGCCAGCGCACCGGGCAGCATCACCACCGGATTGACGCTCGACAATTCCAGATAAATCGGCTTACCGACCTTGTCGGCGGCGGCCTTCAGTTTCAGTCCCGCCGAGCGGCTGCCGGTGTAGCCCGTCGCGCCGACGCGCGGATCGGCGACGAGCCGCTCGCCATCGGCGTGGCTGGTGCGGTAGAGCAATTGCACGGTCGCCCGCGGCAGGCCAACGTCGGCGACGGCCGCTTGGGCTTCTTCGGCGAACAGTTGCGTCGTGCCAGGATGCGATGAATTCGCCTTGGCAATCACCGGATTACCCGCGGCGATGGCGGCCGCGAAATCGCCGCCGGACGCGCTACCGAAGGCCAGCGGGAAATTGTTCGGCCCGAACACGCACACCGGCCCGATCGAAGCGTGCCGCGCGCGGATATTCGCTTTGCTGTCGATCGTGACTCGCTGCCAAGAACCATCGCGGGCTGCCGCTGCCGCCTGGCGCAGTTGATTGGTCGTTCGCGGCGATTCGACGTCGGCCAGCCGCGGCGATTTCGGATACGCGGTCTCCAGGTGCGCCATCTCGACGATTTCGGCGGCCCGCGCTTCGATCCGCTCGGCGAAGCGCTCCAAAAACTTGGCGATCGATTCCGCCGGCACAAGTCGCAGCGCTTCGTGAGCCGCTACGGCGGCTGCTAGCGCCGCATCGCAATCGGCCCAAGCACTCACCGGATACTCGTCGGCCAAAGGCTCGCGCGTCGCTGGATTCTCCGCCCGAAACGAACCCGCGGACTTCGCCGCCCGCCAAGCACCATCTATCAAGACCGGCCGCATTGTCATCGCAACTCCCATGAAACACTAATGCAAGAACCCATAATGCCTGCCCTCTGCCCACTAACCCCCATCCACTGCTCCCTACCCCTGCACGACATGATTCACCAACGTTCCAATGCCGTCGATGCTGATCTCGATGCGGTCGCCTTTGCGGAGCGTGAAATCGTCGGCCGGAACGATGCCCGTGCCCGTCAACAGAAACACGCCGTTGGGAAACGTGTTGTCGCGTCCCAGGTAGTCGATCAACTCGTCGAACGTGCGAGCCATTTGCCGCAAGTTCGTTTCGCCTGCGAACACGTCGATGTCGCTGCGTGAAATCGTGATGCGAATCTCGACTTCCCCAATCGGCGGCATGGCATTGGCGAGCGTCACGCACGGCCCGAGTCCGCAGCACTGGAAATAGACCTTCGCCTGCGGCAAATAGAGCGGATTCTCGCCTTCGATGTCGCGACTGCTCATATCGTTGCCGATTGTGTAGCCGACGAGATTCAGCCGCGAGTTGAGCACGAGCGCCAGCTCCGGCTCGGGCACGTTCCACTTTGAATCGGCGCGGATGCGAACCGGTGCGTTGGGGCCCGATACGCGCAGAGCGTTGGCTTTGTAGAAAAGTTCCGGGCGCGGGGCTTCGTACACCATATCGTAGAACCGCGCGGCCGATTCCGACTCGTCCATGCGGGCCTGCTTGCTGCGGCGATACGTCACGCCGGCCGCCCATACTTCCTGCTGGTCGATCGGCGCGAGCATGGTCACCTCGGCCAACGAAAGCCGCTCGGCCGCAGCGTCGGTGAGAAACTCGACCGTCGTCGCAGGATTGTCGGACTCGAGGATGTCGGCGAGCGTTTCGTACTGACCGGCGGTGAGCGACAGCGGCGTCACATGCACTCCGTCGATCACGCCGACCGTTTCCTCACCATTGGCGCGGCGGAATTTGGCTAGTTTCATGGGAGAAAGGCAGAGAAGTCAAATTAGGAATGCGGTGGCTGCGGTGGAAGTGTTCGCGAGCCGTGAAATATCGTGACCAATTCGACTCGATCCGCGCGAACGCGATAGACGACGCGATAGTCTCTAAACCTACGCTCGCGAAGCGATTCGTCTCGATACTCTGGAACTATTTCGCCTAGCATCGGATGTCGTTCAATCGAGTCAATGAACGCAACCAGCCGTCTACCAAACACGCGAGCGTAGTATTCCGAGTCGCGAGCAATGTACTCGCATATTGCATCAAGGTCTCTTAATGCGCGTGACGACCAAATCAGTCTAACCATCGCGACAGTTTCTTTCGGGCCTCGTCGTTGTCAATTCCCTCGCCGGCATCCAATTCTGCTAGGCCTTCGTCGACTTTGCTCCGAAAGTACAGTTCCGCCATGATCTCCTCCAGTGTCGCCTCGTCGGGCATTCGCTGGATCAGCTCGATGACGTCGGTTTTCGTCGACTGAGACATTTCCGTGGTTCACTATGTGGGGCGCGCCGGTTCCGGGGATCGAGTCAACACGTATTTAGATTACATCCTATCGTCCGCTAACGGCGTGGCGGCATCAAGGCGCAATCGCTGGTACAGGACGTATTTCGCGGACGGATTGGCCAATCGGTCCAACACAACCTTTGCCATGTGCGTACGATGCGATCGCTCGATTACTTTGCCGACGCTCCGTGCTTTCCCCAGGTCCGCTCCAAAAAACCAATCCAATTGCCGTGCATAAGCTTCTCGACGTCCGCCGGGGCATAGTCTCGCTCGGCGAACATCGCCGGTAGCTTTTGCAGGTCGGCGATCGTGTCGAGGTCACCGGGCGATTGCTCGCGGCCGAAGCCGCCGTCGAGATCGGTGCCGATGGCCGCGTGGTTGGCGTTGCCGGCCAGTTGGCAGACGTGGTCGACGTGGTCGATGACGTGCCGCAGCGACACGCCGGTCTCCTCCGGCGTCGACTTTCCCCGCTGCCAGTCGCTCACCAGCATCCAGGCGTCGAACGCCGCGCCGATCACGGCCCCGCGGCGGATCAGTTCCTTGATTTGCTCGTCGCTGAATTGCCGTTGATCGTCGACCAACGCTCGGCAGTTGTTGTGGCTCGCCCATACGGGGCCGTCCCAGAGTTCGAGCGCTTCCCAAAAGCTTTCGTCGGAAAGATGCGTGACGTCGAGAATGATGCCAAGGCGCCGCATCTCGGCGAGCAGCTCGCGACCGATTGAAGTGAGTCCGCCGGTGCTGTGCGTGCCGTGTCCGTAGCGGCCGGGTCCGTAATGCACCGGACCCACCGCGCGCAATCCGGCGGCGTAGGCCCGCTCCAAGTGTCGTGGCGTGAGAATCGAGTCCGCTCCTTCGAGACTCAGAATATACGCCACCGGCAGCCGCTCGCTCGGTTCGCTCTGCCACAGGCCGACGTACTTTCGCAGAGTGGCGAGATCGACGATCTGCGCCATTTCGCCCGCCTCTTCCATCGCGCGATACCACGAAAGCTGCGCTTGCGTCATGGCCCAAGCGATCTCCGGACTGGCGAAACCCGGCAGGCTTTTTAGCATACTCTTGCCCGGCACGCCGCGGGCGATCATCGTGGCCACGCAGATGCCGACCTGTGCGCGGCGCATGTCGGGCAGCGAAACCGTGCTCTTGCCGCGGTCGACTTTGTCGCTGAGGCCGCGCGAGATTTCGCGTTCGCGGATCTCCGCCACGGGCCGCGACAGATCACGATTCCACTCCAGGGCGTTCATGCCGAGGTCGAGATGGGCGTCGAAGATGAGCATGGGAAGCGAGGCGCGGGGTTCGGGGCACGGGCGGGAAGCGGGGTCGCCGTTGTCGGCTAGGATTCCCCACGTTGTGGAGCGGTCTCCTGACCGCTTCACGATTTCGTCCATCGGCTCTCAGAACAACTGCGGCGTGTCGTCGTCGGTGCTGGCGGCGGGCGGTTCTTTTCGCGCGGTCGATCGGCGTCGGCTGCGGGGTTTGTCCTGCGCGGCTTGCGTGGCCGAATCGGTGTGCTCGAACGGTTTCGTCACCGCCCGGCCGTCGGCGTCGACGCCGGTGAGCAATTCGATTCGCTGCTCCGCGGATTCCAGCATTCCGTAGCACTGCCGCAACAGCTTCACGCCCTGTTCGTACTTCTGCATCGCCTCGGCCAAGCCGATGCGGCCTTCCTCCAAGTCGTCGACGATCGATTCCAGTCGCTCGAGTGCTTGCTCGAACGTGGGCGTTCTCTCGGCGGCGTCGGTTTTCTTATCGCTCAAGATTCGTTCCTCGCACAGCACACAGTAAAACTGCTAGTCGTCTCAACCTTGTGCCGCGCGGCAACAGAATTGGAACAGCAACCGCCACTCTCGCCGCGCGATCCGACGCAGCAATTCGTCGTCTCGCTCGTCCGCGGACCTCACGCACTTCTCGACCAAATCGACGAACTGCAACGGATTCCAGTCGTCGCCACTGAACTCCGCCGCCAACCGCGGCGAATCGTCGGCGGTCGCTTGGGCCTCGTCCTTCGCGGCAGCGGCCAGCCGCGCGAAGATGGGATGCCGCCCCACGCGGCGAAACCAATACTTGGCGTTGCCGAAGTCTCCTTCGCGGCGGTGCATGATGGCGTGCCAGTAGCTGCCCGTAGGCGTGTTGATCGACTGGCTGATCGCGTGCGACTCGTCCAAAAAATCGTGCCAGAGCCACAGCCCTGCCAAAGCGGCCTGGGCCATGTCCGTGTCGACAACCGGCGCGGCGAATAACAACGCCGGCGTGATCGATTCTATTTGCGGTCGGATTGCCAAGTTCGGTTCGCCGAGACCGAGGGGATTCAGCCGCTCTTCCGCGAGAATCTCGGCAACCGCCGGCCCGAACGAACTTCGATCGAACGACATCACGAATCTGCTTTCGCCGCGGTTCTCGTAAAAAGGCGAGTCGACCGCCAATGTACCGCTTTATGGTTGTTTGGTCAGTAGGGGGCGATCAGTGCCGAAATCGTCATTTCGATTCAAGGCGGAAGGGCGACGTCGCGTCGTCCTCGTGCCGAATTTCATCGACGGCCTCTTTGCGTCCCCAGCCGGCGTACAAGCGATTCGGTGCGTTGAACACCCAGCCTGGCACTTCGCTCACGTTCTCGTAAGCGTGAACCACGCCTGGCGGGACGACGACAGCCATCGGTTGCGTCGCGCCGACCGTTCGCACGACTTTCGCGCCGTGCGTCGGCGAATCGGGCCGACCGTCCCACAGCGTAACGCGAAAATCGCCGGGGCCAAAGAACGCGAACAGGTCGGTCTGCTCGACATGTTCGTGCGGGCCGCGAGCGACTCCTGGCAGCGTCTCACTGACATAGGCCATCGCCGGATGCAGCCGCTCGTCCAGTTCGTCGTGGCGGAACAACTCGATCAGCCAACCGCGAGCGTCGGCGTGCGGCCGCAGCGGGCGAAACTCGACGCCAGCGATGGGAACGGGGATTGGGGGCTGGGGGCTGGAGGCTTGGGGAGCAGCGTTTGGGATTCGGGATTCGGGATGCGGGGAATGTGGCTGCTGGCGCAGGCCGAGGCGCTCGCGCTGGTAGCGGCCGGTCGAGACGCCAGCGACCCAATCTTCGTTGGCGAGATACCAGGCGACCGTATCGCGGATGCCGGTTGGGAAATCGTGCTGGGGCCGCCAACCGAGCTCGCGTTCGATCTTGGTGCAGTCGATGGCGTAGCGGAAATCGTGGCCCGGTCGGTCGGTGACGAATTCGATCAGCTTCTCGCATGGCCGATGCGGCAGGTCCGGCCGCAGTTCGTCTACGGCGGCGCAGATCGTTCGCACCACGTCGAGGTTCTGCTTTTCCTCGCGGCCGCCGATGTTGTAGACCTCGCCCGGCTGGCCGCGGTCGAGCACTTGCCGAAGCGCCGCAACGTGATCGTCGACATGCAGCCAGTCGCGGACGTTGTCGCCCTTGCCGTACACAGGCAGCGGCTTGCCTTCGACGGCGTTGAGGATCATCAGCGGAACCAACTTTTCCGGGAATTGATACGGCCCGTAGTTGTTCGAGCAGTTGGTCGTAACGACGGGCAGGCCATACGTGTGGTGATATGCGCGGGCGAAGTGGTCGGCGGCTGCTTTCGACGCGGCGTAGGGCGAATTCGGCGCGTGGGGCGTCGACTCCGTGAAGTATCCGTCAGGGCCGAGCGAGCCGTACACTTCGTCGGTCGACACGTGCACGAAGCGAAACGCCGCTCGCCGTTCGCCGGAGAGCGATTCCCAATACTCCAGCGCCGCGGCGAGCAGCGTGCATGTGCCCAGCACGTTCGTTCGCACAAAGCTTTCGGGCGAGGTGATCGACCGATCGACGTGTGATTCCGCGGCGAAATGGACGACGGCGTCGGGCCGATGTTCTGAGAACAACCGCCCGACGAGCGCAGCGTCGCCGATATCGCCTAGGGCGAATACGTGCCGCGGCGATTCCATCACGCCGGCAAGCGATTCGAGGTTTCCGGCGTAAGTCAGCTTATCGAGATTGACGATCCGCGCGTCGGAATCGGCGATCAGACGCCGCACGAACGCACCGCCGATGAAGCCCGCACCGCCGGTGACGAGAATGGTTGACATGAATTAATACGCCAACCACGGAGGGCACGGAGGACACGAAGAAATGCAAAAGGCAGAATGAAAAACTCAGTAGGGTGCCGAATTACCAAGCCGACCTTCGTCTCTTCATTCTTCATTCTTCATTTTGCACTTTGCATTTCTCCTCCGTGCCCTCCGTGTCCTCTGTGCCCTCTGTGGTTAAGATCGGTACGTCGTCAATGCATGTCCGCGCCGCCGAGCTTTTGTTCGACTTTGTCGGCTTGCCAGGCGATCGCGTTGAGTAGCTTGGTGACTTCCGGCAGGTTCGCCGCCGATGCCAATTGATTCGCCTGCAAGACCGCCATCGCCCCGCTCGGCGTATCGACGATGGCAAATGCACCGTAGACCATCTTGGTGTTGTACTTGAGCAGCGACAGCGCGTTCTCCGCCGTTGCGGCACCGCAATTTGACGAGAACGAGATCATCGCGTTGCCGTGATCGTCCTGGTGTCCGAAATCGACGGTGACGTGCTGCTTGCGGAGCGCGCCGACGGGGATCGTTACTTGCCAGGTGTCGCCGGACTCGCTGATCTGGCCGCTGGCGGCTTGCACGGCCGAGCGGACCATCGCTTTTGGGTCGGCGGCCGGTCCGGCGAGATCGTCGAAGCTCAGCACGCCCGCCGGCGGTGTCATGCCGGCGGCGACCGTTGCTCCGGCCGCGGCTCCCGCAGCACCGGCGGCTGGCGATGGACTTTGCGGCACAGCGGCCGCTTGCTGCCCCGGCTGCATTGCCTGTTGGATCATGCCGGGCATCATCATTCCGAAGCCGGCACCCATGCCCATGCCCATC
>JAJDEG010000535.1 GCA_029259895.1 Planctomycetota bacterium | reverse complement strand
TTTCGTGGCGGCGCAAGTGCCGGGGGTCGCGGATGCGGCCGCGCCGGCTGGAGCCGACGGCAAGCCGTGGAAGGAAATCGAAGTACCGAAAGAGCTTTCGGCGCGCGGCTCGCGGGAGCGGGCGCAGATTCTGCGAGAGTTGCCGGGCATCATGCGCGGCGACACGACGCTGGACGATACCGCCAAGCAAGTACTGGACGGGTACTTCGTGCGGATCGTTTTCGCGGAGATGACGCAAGTTGCGAATCTGCCGCGGATCACGGAAATTCGGCAGACGGTTCGCAGCCGCTACATTCGTTCGCCGTTCGCGCCCCCGGCGGTGCATACGTATATCAACGGATTGATCTTCACGAACATGAACAGGATCGCGCACGACAACGAATTTCATCCGGCCGTGCGGGTCAACGCGATGTACATGATCGCGGACTTGAACGAAGAGGAATCTACGGTGGCGGGCGGGGCGATCAAGCCGGCGAAACCGCTGGCCGCTGTGCTTTCGGCGCGGGGCGGGCTGCTCGACTCGGCGGCGGACGCGACGCTCCTTCCGGCCGTGAGGGCGATGGCGCTGTACGGCGTGCAGCGCCATGCGGATGCCGGCATTGCGGCCGCGAATCAAGCCGCGGCGCAAACGAACATGACGGCGATCCTCAAGGAGAAACTGACGGGGACGGCGGATGCACAGACGGCGTGGCTCAAGATGCGAGCGGCGGACGTGCTGGGGACGATCGGCGTGGCCGATCCGGCCGGAGCGATCGCCGGCGCACTGGGCGCGACGATCAGCGATGCCACGGCGCCGGTTGCGGTTCGGTGCGCCGCGGCGCAAGCGCTGGGCAAGCTGAAAGGTTTGGCGGCCGGGATGATCGATCTGCCGGAATTGGTCGCGGGCTTGGGTAACTTGCACCTCGACCTGTGCCGCGCGGAACTCGATCGGGCGGCGTTCGATCTCGATACCGTGTCGGCGCGGCAGATTCACCATCGGGCTTCGGCTGTGCAAGCGGCGTTGGGCGATGGAGCGGCCAACGGCGTGGTGATCCTTGTGCCGGCCGGCGATGCACAAAAGGCGCTGCTGGATGCGATCGCCGCCAACGTGACCGAAACGCTGGCGCTGGTGCCGGACGAGAACGCCGACCCGACGGAGCAACTCTCGATCAAGGCCGACGAGCTCGAGAAACTGTTGGCCGACGCCAACGTGCTCAAGAGCCAACCGCGGGCGACCGCCGCCCCGGCGGATGCTCCGGCGACAACTCCGACGACGACGCCGGCGAGTGCGGCGGCGGATGCGACAACCGGGACGGCGACAGACGGTGCGTCGAAAGTGAATTGAACGTTGGCCGAGCCTGCGGGCAATTGGCCGACTCGTACAATCCGAAACCGGCAAAAGGAATTGCCTCGCTATGCATAGCATGGATGCAGGTCTTGCATGGACTCGGCGCCGCGGCGCGTTCTTCGAGAATTCGCGCGCCGCGCTGTTGATGCTCGCCCTCGGTGCGTCGAGCATCGCAATGGGCAGCGGATGCCGGGCCGTCTTAGGGCGCAGCGCCGAGGCGGCGCGTCAATCGGAGTTGGTCAAATCGCTCGATAGCGCGTCGACGGATGTGCGCATCGCGGCGCTGGAAGATCTGCAAACGCTACGTGCGGCCGCGCTGCCGGAATCGGTCGGCGAGATGATCCAGGACGCCGATCCGCGCGTGCGGCGGGCGGCCGTGGCGGTGATCGCGGTGCGAAATCATCCGGATGCGCACGATCTACTCCTCACGGCGCTGGAAGACCCCGACGTGCAGGTGCGGCTGGCTGCCGTTGCTGGATTGGGGCAGTCGGTCGACGCGCCGTCGCGGCGTGCGCTGGAAAACGTTCTCAGCGGCGACACGGAAACGATGCGGGCGGCGGCGGTGGCGGCGCTGGCCGTGCAGGGGGCGGCCGACGTGGTGCAGAGCGTGGCGGACGACAAGTCGTGGCGCGTGCGGCAGGCAGTGGCGGCGGGACTGGCGCGCGACGCTTCGAGCCAGGCTGCGGAAATCGCCGTGCAAATGGTGTCCGATCGCAGCGCGCAGGTGCAGCAGCAGGCCGTCGAAGCGGTGGCGGCTTGGCCGTTGGACTTGGCCGGACCGGTATTGCTCACGGCGGCGGCGAGCCCGAGTTATTTGACAAGCAAGCTAGCGGCGGAGCAGCTTGCCGAGCGATGGCCGGCGGCCAGCACGCTGCCGAGCGAACCGCCGCGCGGGCTAACGCCGGGCCAGGTGGCCGCCTGGAAGGTAGAGCGGCGGCGGCACATTGCCGAGCTACGCGACCAGTGGGTCGTGGAATACGGCGATCGGTTGATGGCGGCAGCCGACGCAAAGGCGCGCGGTGCCGTGGCGAGAATTGCGACTCCGGACGCGATCGCCCATGCCGAGCGGCTCGTCGAGGCGCTGGCGGCCGCAAATCAGGCGGCCGAGGAGACGCGGGCAACGCTCGACGCGCTGCGGGCGATGGGGCCGGACTTGCTGGCCGTGGCGGATGCTTGGGCGCGCGAGGAAAACGGCCGCACGATACCCGAGGCGGTGTTCGCGGACGTGCTGCCGGAGGTCGCGCCGGCGATTGCGACGATCAATGAATTGGCATCTGCCGACGTATCGGCGCGGAGGACGGCGGCGGGCAAACTGGCGGAAGCGGCGACACGCGAAGGACTCGGACCAGTGGCGATCGCGCGATTGGTCTCGGTCATCGAGAAGGAGCAGGACGTCGTCGTTTGGCAACAAGCGTTGCGGGCCGTCGCCGAAGCGGATGCGGCCGATTTGCCGCCGGCGGCGCGGCGACTGGCGGCGCTGGCGCTGAGCCACGGCGACGCGGAAGTCCGCCGGCGGGGCTGCGAGACGGTGGCTGCATGGCACGATCCGCGGATGACGCCGCTGCTGGCCGAGTCGCTCTCGGATGCGAACGCCGGAGTCGTGCTGGCGGCGGCGCGGGCGTATGCAGCGCTAGGTGCGGGTGACGATCCGCGGCCGCTGTTGCCGATGCTGGCGTCGCGCGACCGGGCGCTGCGATTGGCGGCGGCGGAAGCACTGGCGCGGAGCCGATATCGCGAAGGCGTGGACGGACTCGAACGGCTGGCGGCGGACGCGGATGCGACCGTGCGCCGGCAGGCGGCGCTGGCGATGGGGCGAACGCGGGATACGAACTTCGTGCCGCTGCTCGTGCAATTGCTCGACGATCGGTCGCCCGTACAGCAGGCGGCGATGGAGGGATTAGCGGCGATTCATGGACAGGACGTCGGCCGCGGCGATCTGGGGGCGAGCGCGACCGTGGCGGATCGGGTCGCGCGATGGAAACAGTGGCACACGGCGGGCGAACGGCGCGGGTAGGCGTTTGCGCTCGAGTTGTCGTCAGCGCAACTAGGCTTGGACGGTCCGCAATCTACGAAAGTCGGCCCAGCGCGTGGCCAGCGCGTAAGCACCGAAGAGCGACGCGGTGTAGACGAGGTCGCCGGCGAGCGTGCCGCGGAAAAATGGGATCGCCGCGGTGTAACAGGCGAGCAGGCCTTCCCACGTGTGGGCGTATTGATTGAGCAACGCCCAATGGGCGAAATTCGTCGAGAGGAAAAAGGCGACGGCCGGAGCCAGGCAAAGCGCGCCGAATCGCGGCCAAGAGAACCGCGCGTGCAGCGAACGGCCGAGGAACACCGGGATTAGATAGGCGGCGAAGACGGCGAGCATCATGGCCGGGCTGTGATAGTCCGGCAGAATGAGATTGCTGATTGCCAGCACGGCGAACGTGGCGAGCATGGCCACGGCGGCGCTGCCGAAGTAATACGCCGAAAAGGCGGCGATGGCGGCAACCGGCGTGAAGTTCCACTCGGGCTGCAGCCAGCGGAACATCACGCCGAACAGGACGAGGGCGGAGAAGAGCGCTAGCTGGTGGGCGGTGCGGTCGCGATTCACGGTGATGACTACTCCCTTGGCGTTACTCGTACGTACCGAATGTCCACATGATAACGTCATCGGGCTGGGTTTCGTAGACCCCGCAGCTCTTGTCGGCCAAGCGGCCGTTGACGCGGTAGATCCAGTTGCGGCCGTCGCCGCCCTGGTTGGCGACGCCGTCGATGGCTGTGACCATCGTCATGTCGCCGCTGCCGCGGACCGTGTACGTGATGCCCCGCTGTCGCCGGGAGGCCGATTCGAGGGCGTCGAGGACCGTTGCCGATTCACGCCAGGGCAATTTGTAGTGCTTTTGAAAGCCGTCGTCGAAGTCGATGACGAGTTCGACGGCTGGGCCGGTGGGCTTGACGCCGGGCGGGTGCGCGGCGGCACCGTTACTGGCGGTCGGCGGCTTGCAACCAGACACGATCAACAGGATCAGCACCGCCAGGCACGTTGGCCACGCGGAGACTCTTCTTACAAGGTGCATTGCGACATCCAGGATCGAGTATTGAGAGCGGCGCGACGAAACGGCGGTCGCGGGGGTGTTTTTTCCAGAAGGTCAAGGTTTGCGTCCCTGACGATAGGCGACTGGGCGGCCGTGTCAACGTGCCAACGGCTTGCCGCCGGTCGCGGTTGCCGGACGGGCGGGGGATGTCTACGCTTTGCTGGGAACGGCGAAGCGGGAGAATCGCCGACGGATGATGGCGTGACTTCCCTAAGTTGCTGTAGGGTGGGGGGGGGGGAGGGGGGGGCACCACACAACCCCCCCCCCAAAGGAGGGGGGGGAGAGGATGGGACCCCCCCCCAC
>JAJDEG010000534.1 GCA_029259895.1 Planctomycetota bacterium | reverse complement strand
CCTTCTCTTCGCCGCGAGCGTCCGCCGCCACCCACATTGCCGCCAAGACAACGATCCACGTCATCGATTTCATCGCGTCGTTCTCCCAGTTTATCGAATAAGAAACGCGGGCTTCGCCGAGAATTGCATGCGCCCACCCGATCAAGCTAGCCGCCGACGCTCCGTCAAGCGACGAACCGCGACAACGGGCCGTCCGGCGTGCCCCTCATTTCGGTTATCATAACTCGCTCGATTTCAGAAAACGACCCTCGCGGCGGCCGGATTGCGTTGCCCCGGGTTGCATCGGCAACGAAACGCGACCGCGACGCAATTCGACCAATCCAAGCGATCCGTCCGACGCCTGCCCGCCGAAGGCTCGGTCAACGCGTCAGCGACAAGGCCCCGTTGCTCGGCCCCATTGCTCGGCGGCAAGTCAATGACGTAACATGGCCGTTCCCCGTAAGGCGAGTTTTCGGTCGCCACGGCGACACGCGTCGCCCCCCACGTTTGCGACGACGGGGCGATTTCCCAAGCCCTCTTCGTCTCAAGCCGCCCGCGATACCGACGACCGAGCACCGCTGCCATCGAAAGACAATCTCTTCGCATACGACCGGCGTCTGCGAACGAACTCGAAACGTCTCCTTTCGCGTCTCCTTTCGCGCTGCCCCCATGTCCCACACCATCGAAACAATTCGCAACCTCGGCATCATCGCCCACATCGACGCTGGCAAGACTACCTTGACCGAGCGGATGCTGTTCTACGCCGGTGCGACGCACAAGATGGGCGACGTCGACAAGGGCACCACGGAAACTGACTTTGACGAAGAAGAGCAGCAGCGCGGTATCACGATCTACTCGGCCTGCGTGTCATTCAAGTGGCGCGACGTGCAGATCAACCTCATCGATACGCCCGGCCACGTCGACTTCACGGCCGAGGTCGAACGTAGCCTCCGCGTCCTCGACGGCGGCGTCGTCGTGTTCAGCGCTCGCGAAGGGGTCGAGGCCCAAAGTGAAACCGTTTGGCGTCAGGCCGATCGCTATCGCGTGCCGCGGATCGCGTTCATCAACAAGATGGACCGCGAAGGCGCCAATTTCGAAGGCGCGTTCAACGAAATCCGCGAACGTCTGGAAGCCAACCCCGTCGCCATCGCGATTCCCGTTGGCGAAGGCCCGCCGCACATGCCGCAAGCCTTTCGCGGCGTGATCGACCTGGTCGAGATGAAGCTCCGCGCGGCCGACGAGACGAGCCTGGGCCGAGATTTCGTCGACGACGACATTCCCGCCGACCTTCTCGACGAAGCCAAGCTCTGGCGCGAGCGGATGCTCGAACAGCTCTACGATTACAGCGACCAACTCATGGAAATGGGCCTCGCCGGCCAAACGCCACCGATCGAGTTGGTCCGTGCAACGATTCGTCAGGCCACGCTCCACCGCATGATCGTCCCCGTGCTATGCGGCTCGGCCCTCGACTACATCGGCGTCCAGAAGGTACTCGACGCCGTCCAGTTTTACCTCCCCAGCCCCGCCGACGTCCCGGCCGTCGAAGGCGTCAACCCCTGGAAGAACGACGCCAAAGTAACGCGTAAGCCCGAGAACGACGAACCGTTCGCCGGCCTCGTGTTCAAGGTCGTGCCCGACAAGCACGGCGATTTGTCCTACGTCCGCATCTACTCTGGCACGCTCAAGAGCAACACGCGGCTCTACAACGCGGCCAACAAGCAGAAGGAAAACGCCGCACAGATCTGGCACATCCAGGCCGATAGCCGCCAGCAAATCCAAGAAGCGCACGCCGGCGACATCGTCGGCATCATCGGACTGCGGCACTCTTTCACGGGCGATACGCTCTCCACCGCCCAAAACCCGATCGTCCTCGAGACGATCAAGTTCCCCGAGACGGTCATTTCGATGGCCATCGAGCCGGAAAGCTCCACCGAGCGCAAGAAGCTCGGCGAAGTACTCGAAATGATGAAACGGCAAGACCCCACGTTCCGCGCTCGCGAAAATGAGGAAACCGGCCAAACGCTCATCAGCGGCATGGGCGAGCTACATCTGGAAGTCATCAAGAATCGCCTGCTCCGCGATTTCAACCTGCACGTCAAAGTTCACAACCCGCGGGTTAGCTATCGCGAGACGGTCGAACGCCGCGTCGAGACGGTCGGCGATTGTCCACGCCTCGTGGGTAATCAGACGCTGTTTGCCAAAGTGAAAATCCGTCTCGAGCCGGACGCCAACGAAGTCAACAAAGTGACGGTCGTCAACGCGGCCGGCGAATCGCTTCCGCCAGCGTTTGCGCAAGCGGCGATGGAAGTCCTCCGCGAGAGCGCCGAAGGCGGCGGCCACGTCGGCTTTCCGCTCATTCGCGTGCGAATCACCTTGCTCGGCGGCGAAACGCACGAAACCGAATCGAATGAATTGGCGTTTCGCCTCGCGGCTAGCGATGCATTTCGCACGGCGCTCAATGACGCCGGCTTCAAGCTGCTCGAACCGATCATGAAGCTGGAAATCGTCACGCCGGAAGATCACCTCGGCGAATTTGTCAGCGATCTGCAACAGCGCCGCGCGGTCATCACGCACACCGAATCGCGCGGCAAGACGGCCAGCGTCACCGCCGAAGCGCCGCTGGCCCGCCTGTTCGGCTATTCCAGCGCCATGCGGAGCATGAGCCAGGGCCGTGCCACCTGCTCGATGGAACCGGCCAGCTACGGCCCCGCCCCCGCAGACGTGCAGGAAAAATTCTTGTAATCGCCGTGCGATCTTGCAATGTACGTCCAGCGACGGTTGCACGCTCCACGGCATCACCTCTACGATGAGCGATTGAACGGACGCAGACCACCTTCTCGTCGAGCGGCTCGATGGACTCTCAATTTCATTCGGCGTCGGATTCGCTCGAGTCGTACTACGATCCGCGGCTGGCGGCATCGCTCAATAGCATGGAGGGCGTCCCGGACTGGCCCTCCGTCGCCGAGACCGAAGAAGAACGCCGCCGCCGCGCCACGCTCCAGCACCGGGCCCACCAGGTCTTTCAATGGGTCGGCACGTTGTTGCCCGGCGTCACGCTCGCCGCACTGCTCGCCATCGCTGGCCGCGAGATCGCTCGTTGGCTGGGCGTCGATGTGCTCCGTTTTGAAAAAACACCGATCAGCGAGATCACCGTCGCCACGCTGCTTGGCTTGACGATCCGCAACGCCATCGGCCTGCCGCAGGTTTATGAAAGCGGCCTGCGCGTCTGTCTGCGCTGGATCCTACGTGGCGGCATCGTATTGCTCGGCCTGCGGTTGAGCGTCGTCGAGCTGAGCAACATTTCCATGATCGGCGTGCCGCTGGTTGCGATCTGCATCATCGCTACGCTGCTCTTGGTAACGGTCATCAATCGCCTGCTTGGCGTGCCGCGGCGACTGGGCAGCCTGATCGCCGTCGGCACGAGCATCTGCGGCGTAAGCGCCATCGTCGCCACCGGCCCGGTCATCGAAGCCGAAGAGGACGAAGTCAGCTACGCCGTCGCCTGCGTGACGATTTTTGGCATGATTGCCCTGTTCTGTTATCCGCTGCTGGCACACTTCGCGTTCGCCGGCGACGCCGTTCAGGCCGGACTTTTCCTGGGTACCTCGATCCACGACACCGCCCAAGTCGCCGGGGCAGGCCGCATGTACGAACAGCAATACGCTGCGCCCGTCGCCCTCACCACGGCCACCGTCACCAAACTATTTCGCAACGTCAGCATGGCCCTGGTCATTCCGCTCATCGGCGTGTTCTATCACCGCGCCAATCGCCGCGGCGGTGCGAAACGACGCAAGCTGTTCGACCTCGTCCCCCTATTCGTCATTGGCTTTCTACTGATGACGGTCGTTAGGTCCATCGGCGATCTCGGATCGCGCCCATTCGGCGTGCTAGAAGCGGAGCAATGGAGTCAGTTGCTCGCCGCCGCCAACGTCGCGTCCGGCTGGTGTCTGGCGATGGCCATGACCGCCGTCGGCCTCGGCACGGCGCTGAAGAAACTAGCCCACGTCGGATGGCAACCCTTCGCAGCCGGCCTATCGGCCGCGCTTTCGGTTGGCGTCATTAGCTTCGCGCTCATCAAAACCCTTTCGCCGCTGCTAGGTCCGTAACGTCGCGTCCAACCGTGAGTTAGCCCAGTTTTCTGAAATTCGCCGAGAGGAGGAACTTTCGATGTGCCCGGCTCTTACGCGACTGTTTGCCGAATTGGACCGTCACGACGCGCAGATTCCGCTCGAAGTTTTGCACGATTCGCTAGAGCGGCTCGAAATCGCGCTCGACGACGTGCGGCGCTACGCGCAATTCGGCCCCGAGCGGTATCAACGAAACCTCGTCCACACCGGTCCAGCCTACGAAGCGCTGCTGCTCTGCTGGCGAGCCGGCCAGCGCAGCCCCATCCACGATCATCGTGGCAGCGCGTGTGCATTCCGCGTGATCGAGGGAACCGGCGCGGAAACCCGCTTCGACCGCACGGACGACGGACTGGTCTACGCCGTCGGCACGGAATCGATGACGCCGGGCACGATTTGCGCCACGTTCGACGCCGACGTGCATCAAGTGTCGAACCTGCAACCGGCCGGTGCGCCGCTCGTCACGCTCCACATCTACTCGCCGGCGCTACGCATCTGCAACGTCTATTCGCTCATCGACGCCGGATCGCAAGAGTGGTACGACCCAGTGGTCGAATTCGCCGAGGGGTCTGGCATTTAGAAGGCGGTCTTGCCGAAGATCAAGTCGGCGGCCAGATTCCGTTCGTCCTACCGATTACCGCCGATGTTGCCGAACAGATCGCCCGCGGCGCCTTGGGCCCCAAAATCAGGCGCGTCATCGTCGGCCGGCAGTGGCGGTTCAAATCCCGGGTCCGCCTCGTCCGCGGGCACGTCACCCTCTTCGCCCGGCAGCGCGTCGTCGGCCTTCTTGATCGGCGGCTCGGTCGGATTCGCCGAGATATGCAGCATGGGTCGATCGGCGTCGATCTCGTGCAAGCACTGGATCAACCCGTTGCGTTCGGCCAGATAGATGCGGTCCGTCTCCTGGTTGACGATCGGCAGATCGAGCTGATCGGTACGCAGTTGCCCCGTGACACCACCGTTGCTCGCGTCGACAACGGTCAGGCGTCGGTACGCATCGACCGCATACACGCGCGTCGCGCTCGCAGCCAAAAATCGATTCGCTTGTCGAGCCTTCCACACTTCCGCCCCCGTCGTCGCATCGAGGCGATACATGCCACCTCGCTCCGGCGAAACGTACACGGCATTGCCAACGGCCGCCAACGGCTGATCGATCGGCATGCCAGCCGAAAACCGCCAGGCCGTTCCACCCGCCGTTTCGTGCATCGCATAGGCATAGCCGTCCTGCGACGCCGCGTAGATCATCGGAAAGCGGTATGCCGGCGCGGTCACGATCGAGCCGCGGGCTTCGAGCCGGAATCGGACCGCCGGATTATCCGGCCGCGACACGTACATCCAGCCGCGGTCCGTGGCAAATGCAACGCTCCGCGGCGTTACCGTCGGCTGCACCAGAATCTGTCCGGCCGCCTTGTACGACCAGGCCGGATCGCGCGGCGTTTCCAGCTTGTAGCCCTCGACCTTGCCGCCGGCCATCGGAACGAACACCACGTCGTTCGACAGCGCCGGCCCAGCCGACGGCGCGCCGCCAACTTTTCGCTCCCACACCAGTCGACCATCGGCTCGTTGAAACACGTACAGCGTCAGGCCGTTGAGCATGGCAACGTATTTATCGTTTGCAGCGGCGGCCGTCGAAGGATAATCGCCGCGGCCGACGTTACGCGACCACAGCGTCTTGCCAGTCTCGGCGTCAAAAACGTGTATCGTTCCGCGCCGCGTTTGAGCGAGCAAAATTGTGTGCGGGATGCCCCGTTCGACGAGAGTCGCTTTCGCGCCGTCGGCAGTAAGCTGTTCCAGGCGGGTCTGCGCGCTTTGCTTCGCGCCGTCGACGCCCAGCGGTCGGCCGAACGCCGCTCGGTCGCGTTCGCTGTACGAGTAGGTTCGCCCGTCGTCGGTCGTGACCTCGAATACCTGATACGTGACCGCGGGATCGAAGCTCGTTTGCTGAGTCACGCTGACGAGTTTGTCCGCGCCGGGGTCCATATGGACCTGACCGAACCAGGCTCGCTCCAATCCGACCTGTGCGGCCGAACGTTGGTCGATCAGCTTCGACGCCACGGCGTCGGCAAAGCAAACCGCGGGGAACAAGCAACTAGCCGTCAGTGCGGCGAACGAAGCGAAACCGGCTTTCGACATGACGTTACCGAGGGGTATGAAAGACAGGGCGCAGAGATTCTCAAAGAGAGGTCGGCGATCCGATCGGAAAGCGACATCGCGTAGGACGTGGCGTTCGTCCTCGCGCATACCGCCATGACTTCATCTTAATCACGAAAATGCCCGCAGTGCACGGAAAACTGCCGCGGCAAGGGGGCTTCTTTCGACCGGGATGCTGCCCGCGCCCCCTGTGGTAGAGGCTCGTCAAATCCGCGTCTACGGCCTACGATGGACCGCCCCGGGTCAACGGCGAAACGACCGGCGAACCTGCCGCATCGGCCGCTCCGAAAAACCTCCAGAAATCTGTCGAAAAAGAGTTTAGCCGTTTTCCCGGCCACGCGATGAGCATCCGCTGAGAATCCGCGCGAAAGCGTGCGGACGTTTTAGGAGAATTCCTTGGTTCGCCCGAATGACCTTAGCCCGACGCTCGTCGCACAGTTGAGCGAGACCCTTGGCTACCTCAACTTCTCGTCGGGTGCGCACGAGCCGCATTTCCTGCGCAACCTCAACGAATTGTACGCGGCGGCGGCTTCCTCCGCGGAAAAATCGCCTACGCCACCCTACCGAGTGCTGGCCGATCTGCTCGTTGCCGGAATCGAGCGGCTACGGCAGGACGGTTCGCCGCTGGGCGACGCCGCGCAGGCTTCGGCGGTCGTGCCCTTGATCTTCGATCGCGTGCTGGCGGGCTATCTAGACTTCCACCGCGATCTGCTATTCCATCAGCCGCCGGAAAAGCTGTTCACGCCGCTGTTCGTCGGCCGCGTCGCCCAGGCCGTGCTTGCCGCCGGTCCGCCGTGGGACGAAGCCGAGCGGATCGCGCGCACGGCAATCGGCCAATTGAACGACTACATCGGTTATCGTCCCGTTGCCCAGCACCGCAGCGGACGCAAGGGCGAACCGTACAAGCACGAGCGCGTTCGCCCCGTGCCGATCTACATCGCGGGGGTCGGACCGGACGGCGACCGCTACCACGACGTCGTCGAGCTTGCGCTGCAAATCCTCCGCGACGCCGACGGCGCCACGCTGCGAGCCGCGTGGTTCGATCTCGAACTGCTCGACGAGCTGGCCTACGACCCCCGCGCCTACGACTTCGATCATCCCGTCCACAAACGGCCGAATCACCACTTTGGCCAATGGGACTTGGACCTCATCGACCAGCGCGGCTTCTACCGTCGGTTTGTCGTGCAGCACGTTACGCTCGACGCCCTATCCTCGCGGATCGACGATCCGCAGCAGCGCAAAGGCTCGCCCAAACCGAAGCGCGACGA
>JAJDEG010000533.1 GCA_029259895.1 Planctomycetota bacterium | reverse complement strand
TAAACACGACCCACAGCGTAAGCAGCATCCAAGCCAGTCGCCGCACCAGAAACGCGATCATCGCAAGCCCTCCTCGCGAAGCACGCGCGCCCGCCGCTGCTTATCGACGCGCAGCGACTCCAGCGGATGGACGTCGAGCAGGGTCGGATGAAATCCATCGACGTAGGGCCGAATCAGATTCTTCGAGATGTAGACGTAAAGAGGAATGATGGGCTTTTCGGCAAGCAGCAGCGCCTCGGATCGCTGAAGTATCTCGAGTCGTCGCGCCGGATCGGCCTGCTGGGACGCCTCGGCGATCAGGCGGTCGAATTCACCGCTGCTCCAGCCTGTGTTGTTGTTCTCGCCGCCGGTGATAAAGAGTTCCAAAAAAGCGTTCGGATCGACGTAATCGGCGATCCATCCGCCGCGAGCGATATCGTATTCGCCCTTATGGAGCGTATTGAGATAGATGCCCCATTCTTCGTTGCGCAGCACGACGTCGATGCCCAGGTGCGTCTTCCAATGACTCTGTAGCACTTCCGCGATGCGTTCGTGGCGTTCGTCCTTGTTGTAGAGCAATTCGATGATTCTCACGCCGCGTCCGCCGGGATAGCCGGCCTCGGCCAGAAGCTCGCGCGCCTTTTGTGGATTGAAAGGCTCGCTCTGCGACGGCGTATAGCCCTCCATGCCCGGTGGAACGTAAGACGTGCATGGCTGCTCTCCGCCACGGGCGATGGCGGCGACGAGTTGGCGTTTGTCGAGCGCCATGTCGAGCGCCCGACGAACGCGCGGATCGTCGAGCGGTTTGCGTCGCACGTTAAGGCGGTAGAAATAGACGTTGAGGTACGTGTCGCTGCTGTAATCGTCGCGCTCGGCGACGCGATCGATCACCGTATCGGGCACGGTCGTGATCCAATCGACTTGACCGTCGAGGTACATGTTCAGGGCCGTCGTCCGCGACGTCACGGCCAACGCGTCGATCGTGTCGAGGCCCACGCGATCGACGTTCCAATACGTCGGACTCTTCGCCAGCCGCAACCGGTCGCGCACGCGGCGAAACACCATGCGAAACGGACCGTTGCCAACCAGATGCTCGATCCGCGTCCACCGCGGCGCGCCGTACCGTTCCACGGTCGGCCGATGGACCGGAAACGTCGGGTAAAAACAGAGGATCTCCGTGAAGTACGGCGTGGGCGATTCGAGCGTAATCCGCAGGGTGCGATCGTCGATGGCCTCTACGCCGACCTCGCGGAAGTCGAACAGCAGACTCGAACAAAGCTCTGGCGGCTCTGCACCGTCCTTTTCGGCGGGCTTTCGCTCCGCCAGCGCCATGCCGGGCGGCTTGGCGAATCGCCGCACGACGCCGTCGGTCTCCACGTGAAACGTCCACGCGGTGCGCCAATCGGCCAACCGCTGATCTCGCCGATCTGGCGTTTCCTCTGCGGCGGCTGGCGGCTCCGGCGGGCGATCGATTTTTACGAGCTTGCCGCGGATGATCTCGCCGCGCGGGAACGGCTGGCTGGCATTCTCGGTATTTGGCAATTCAACTTCGACGCGGTCGCCGACGTCGACGTCGCCCTGCGTATATCGCCGCGCGTTCTTCAGGTACCACAAGTATTGAGAATTCTTCGAACCTGTCGCGGGCAACAACACGCGTTGCCACGACCAGACGAAATCACCGGCGGTAACCGGCGACGGCGACTTCGCACCGCCGTTTTCATCGCGGTCGTCCGACCACCGCGCCGCCGCACGAATCCGAATCGTATACACCCGACCGTCGGCCGAAATCTCTGGCATTGCCTCGGCCACGCCCGGCTTCGGCGCCATCGTTTCGTTGTGATAGCGATACAGACCTTCGAATAGCCCGTTGACGATCCGTCCCTCGGGCTGACCGTGGGCCAGCGACGGATCGACGCTGAACACCTCGGTCTCATTGACGAACGTAAAGTCCGCCGGCGGCAATCGATCCGCCGTAAACGCCCACGCAAACACCGCTAGCACAGCCAGCACGATCGCGAGCACGGCAAGTTTGCGAACACGGTCGGACATGGCACGGCAAGCGAAGCGCAGGAAAACGGCGTCGCCAGCATCCTACTCGCTCGATGCGGGCGTCAACAACTGTGAAAGCTCGCGGTTCAAGTTCGAATCCGAATCACGTATGGCTCGTTTTTCGCGAAAATCCCATCCCGACTATTCCCTTCCGCCCATTCGAGGTGTTACAATCACGGCTGGCCATACGGAACGAACTCGCTCCACAGAAGTATCGGAACTGCCGTGTTCTGCGGCAGCGGAGCGAGCGGGAAGGCAACACCTTTCCTGGCCAATCACGTCCCAGTTCAATCGCCCGTTCAAGCTAGGCCTTGCGCTCGCCGCCAGCGCGCTCGACGTATGTCACGTCGATTGTGCGCTTCCGGTCGGTCGTCTCGGTCGCTTCCTTTCTCGGTGCTTCATGTCGGACACACTTCTCTTGCGTCCTCGATCCAATTCCCCATCAAAAGGCGTCTCCGTGAATGCGACGAACCATGCCGCTGCGGCTAAGGGTAAGTTGCCCATCCTGACCGACGCAGCCATCAAAGACGTGGCCAAGCTGTTCAAGCTACTGGCCGATGAAACGCGGCTTCGCATCCTCACTCTCCTAACGCAGCACGACGAATGCCACGTCCGAGCGCTATGCGATGTACTCGGACAAAGCCAGCCGGCGGTAAGCCACCACCTCGCGCTGCTCCGCGTGGCCGGACTGATCGAATGCCGTCGCGAAGGAAAGCACAACTTCTATCGTGCCCTGCCGGAGCGCGTGAAGAGTCTGCTCGACGCGATCTTCTCCGACGTGCCAGAGGCCAGCCGGCGGATTCGTCTGGAAGATTATGTCCTGATGTATAGCCCGCCCGTGTCGTCGTAGCGACTGACAAACCGGCTTGGCTTGCCGATCGAGCGGATGCACATCTTTATCGAGCGGCGAATGTCGCGGACGTTCGTCCGATCGGCCGTGTTCGCCGCTCGCGACTTCTGTATACTGTCGCCCGAAGACACGCTCGGATCTTGCCGCCGGCACGCCCAGCGGATTGCAACTCCGTGCTGACGGCGTGCGAACGTGAGATGCAATTCCACGGAACACGAACATCGCTTTGACCATGCTCAGCCAACGCATCGGTTTCATCGGAGCGGGCCAAATGGCCCTCGCGCTTGCGCGAGGGTGGATCGCCGCGGGCCTGGTCCGCGCGGATCAACTCGCGGCCGTCGATCCAGTTGCCGCCGCGCGCGACCGATTCGCCGCAAACGTTAGCGGTGCGACCGTCGCGGACGTTTCCGACGCTACCAATACGCTGGACGCTTGCGAAGTCATCGTCGTGGCCGTCAAACCCCAGCAAATGACCGCTGCCCTGGCCTCCGGCGGGTTTATCGACGACGACAAACTCGTCGTCTCGATCGCGGCTGGCGTACCGCTCTCGGCGTTGGAATTGTCGCTCGCCCACGGACGGTTGGTTCGCGTCATGCCCAACACGCCGGCACTCGTTGGCCAGGGAGCCAGCGCTTTTTCGCTGGGACGAGGAACCACCGACGCCGACGGCCAATTGATCGAACGGCTGTTTGCCGCCGTTGGCAAAGCCGTCCGCGTCGACGAAAAGCTGCTCGACGCCGTGACGGGCTTATCCGGCTCGGGGCCGGCATTCGTATATCTGATCATCGAGGCCCTCAGCGACGGCGGAACGCTCGCCGGGCTTCCCCGCGACGTCGCGACCGCCTTGGCCGCCCAAACCGTCAAGGGAGCGGCCGAAATGGTCCTCGCCACCGGCGAACACCCGGGTATCCTCAAGGACCGCGTCGCCAGCCCCGGCGGAACCACGATCGCCGGCCTGGCCGTTCTCGAAGACGCCGGACTACGCGGGATTCTGGTCAGGGCAGTCGAAGCGGCCGCCCGTCGGGCGACTGAGCTTGGCCAGAAGTAGCTCGGTTTGTAGCTCGGTTCCCGGAATGTTGAATCCTGGCCAACAGGGCGGTGCCCGCCCATCGCCAAAATGCCCTGCCGTTGCTTAGAATAAAGGTCGTCGAGCGGTTGGGTGCAATTTCGCGGTGGAATCGACCGCCGAATGCCCTGCGACCGATTCGACGCCTTGGTGTAACGGAATTTGTTGACGCGGCGGCCGCCCAGGCCGGCAGGGACCAAAGGAATCATGAGCGCATCGACGTTTTGCATGGTGGACGACAAGTACGTGCCGTTGTGGCGCGTGGTGTGGGTGTCGAAGACGCCCCACTTTTGTGGCGAGGACGACTGTCAGTGCGAAGGCTGCTACGAAGTCCGACTCGAGCAGGACGAAGCCGTTTGGGCCACGTCGCCGGACGAACGCGACGGCGTGCTCAAGGCGCTCGAAGAATGGGGCAACGGGTACGGCCCAGGTGATAGCCCTGGTGAAGACCTCGGTGAAGGCCCCTGGGAAGCGCCGTAGCGAGTGGTTTGAGTTTCAGTGGGACTCGATCGGCCGCTTTCGATCGAACCTTCGATTCTTGAACCGCGAACCTTATTTGAACGTTCGATGCTTAAGACTTGAAACTTCCCAGGGTGCCGCCATGTCGACATTCGAAAACCCCGCGTATCGCTGGCGCGAGACGTACTTCGTGATGTTCGATGTGCGCCAACGGCCCACCGTATCGCAACTCGAAGCCGTATTGACCGATCTCAACGACCGCTTCGAATTGCAGAACTTGCAGGCCAACGACGAGGGGCGATTCGAAGCCGTTACATTGGTTTCGCCCGACGATTTCGCCGCCCTCGACATCAGTTTCCTTCAAGGCGAAGAAGTGACCGAACAGGTCGCACTACTCGCCAAGGAAATGAAACGCGGCGGTGAGGATGCGTCGGAAATTAAGCGTTTGGCCAGTTCGACAGCCCGGCTAGACGTCCTACACTTTCAAGACGTTGCCAGCGGGATCACCAGTGGCATGGCCGGCGGCGACGGCGAGGAAGACGAACTCGACGAAGTATTCGATCCCAGCGCCCTGCTCGTCGTCCTCGACGCATTGGTCGAACTAACCGGCGGCTTGGCCGTCGATCCGCAGACGGGCACGGTCGTTTAGGCGAGCGTTGGGAGCTAGTGGCTGCTCGCAAGCGATTCGAGAATGTGGCCCGTGAGCGGTTCGTTTATTCGCATTCATCATTTAATAAAACATGCTCGCCAAAGATATTAAGACCGGTGCGGTCGTCGTCTACAACGAAGCGCCCGTGATGATTACCGGCATTTCCGTTCAATCGCCTTCCGCCCGCGGCGCGGCGACGCTCTACAAGTTCCGCGCCCGAAATTTGGTGTCGAAGCAGAAGGTCGACGTCACGCTCAAGGGCGGCGATTCGCTTCCCGAAGCCGACTTTCAGCGCCGCAGCGTGAAGTTCATGTATGCCGACGCCGCGCAGTCGCACTTTCTCGACGAAGCCGACTACAACCAATACGCCCTCGACAATGAGCTGATCGAAGAAGAACGCCAATACATCACGGAAGACCTCGAGGGCATGGTCGCCATGATCTACAACGACGAATTCGTCGGCGTTCAAATCCCGACGACGGTTACCCTGCAAGTCGTCGAATGCGACCCGGCCGTCAAAGGCGACTCGGCCACCAAACGCACCAAGCCCGCCAAACTGCAAACCGGCCTCGTCGTCTACGTGCCAGAGTATTTGACCTCCGGCGAAATGATTAAAGTCGACACGAGGACGGGCGAATTCCTCTCGCGGGCATAAACTGGTTTTCGGATTCGCGGCCGTAGGTCAGGCCAAGCGACGATCGACTGGCCACTGTCAAATCGCACATACGCGCCGGCCTGACGGTGCCTGCAAGCCTCACCCCTCAAGCCTCATGACCCACGACGTTGCCATCGTCGGTGCAGGCATCGTCGGCCTAGCCACGGCGAAGGCTCTGACCGAATCGACCGCCGCCTCTGTGGTCGTCATCGAGGCCGAACGCGACATCGCCGAGCATCAAACGAGCCACAACAGCGGCGTCATCCACGCCGGGCTGTACTACAAGCCCGGGTCGCTGAGGGCGAAAAACTGCGTCGCCGGCCGCGAGGCGATGTACGCATTCTGCCAGCAGCACGACATCCCCCACGAACGCTGCGGCAAACTGGTCGTGGCCACCAGCGATGCCGAGTTGCCATCGCTCGACGAAATCGAACGCCGTGGCCGGGCCAACGGACTCGACGCAATCGTGCGGCTGTCGGGCGAGCAGCTTAAGGACTACGAACCGAACGTCGCCGGCGTCGCCGGGCTGTGGGTGCCCTACACGGGCATTATCAACTACCGCCGCGTGGCCGAAAAATACGCTCAGCTCTTTCGCAGCGCCGGCGGCGAAATCCGCGCCAAGTGGCGGCTGACGGCCATGCATCGCGACGGGAGCGAGATCGTCCTCTCGACAACCGGCGGCGAGGTGCGGTGCAAGAACGTGATCGCCTGTTGCGGACTACAAGCCGACCGCGTCGCCCGGCTGTGCGGCGTCGATCCGCTCGTGCGAATCATCCCGTTCCGCGGCGAGTATTACGAACTCGTGCCCGAGCGTCATTCGCTGGTGCGGAATTTGATCTACCCCGTGCCCGACGCCAGCTTGCCGTTCCTCGGCGTGCATTTTACGCGGATGATCGACGGCGGTGTCGAAGCCGGGCCGAACGCGGTGCTGGCCCTTTCGCGAGTCGGTTACACGTGGGGCCGCGTCTCGCCCGGCGACCTGTGGGACGTGGCCACGTACGGCGGCGCGTGGCGGATGTTTCGCCGCTTCTGGCGGACCGGCATCGGCGAGGTGCGCCGCTCGTTGAGCAAGAAGGCGTTCGTGCGGGCGCTGCAGAAACTCGTGCCGTCGCTAACCGAAAGCGACGTCGTCCGCGCCGGTGCCGGCGTGCGAGCGCAAGCCGTCGGCCCGGACGGGAAACTGGTCGACGACTTCCACGTCGTCGAAGCCGAACGAATGATCCACGTTCTCAACGCCCCATCGCCGGCCGCCACGGCGTCGCTAAGCATCGGTGGATATCTTGCGGAGATGGCGGCGAAGCGGTTTGAGTTGGGCACGCGGGGGACGCAGGTATAGCGCGGCGGGAAGAATTGGGGCGGATTCTTGTGGAAAGTAGGCCAGCGTTTGTGGTATGAAATGGTCGTTCGGGCTGGTGTTGCGGCCGGCCAGGTCTTTGGCAATTTGTTTGGCTTGCGAACGCGGCTGGCTTTGCGACGTGCTTCGTTGCAGCGGGCGTTGTTTCTGCGGGGACGCGATGTGGCGTCTGCTGGCGAAGTGGGGATTTATTGAACGCAGGTACTGGGGCCCCCAGGCGTTTGTTCAATAAATCGGCCGTGCGGAGCGGGCAGCGTGGCTTGTATTTGGGGTTGCGGGTTGCCTGGTTTGACGCGGCGGTCTCTCGATTCCAATTGCCGCCCTACTTCGTGCCCGCGTCCTCGACTTTCCGCAGCCGCAAGACGTTTGTCGCCTGACAGCATTCGCAGGGCTTTAGCTCGAACATGGCGATGGCGCAAATGTCGCACCAGTAGTCGACTTCGTACTTGCCGTCTTTTTTGATGGCGTAGACGCCAATCACCTGTCGCGCTGGCGTTCCCTCGTAATGCCGCACGAGCAACTCGATGTCGAACTCCCGCAGCGTCTCGTCCACGCGAAAGCCGCGGCCGCGAACATCCTCGACGAGCGGATAGAGTTTGCCGTCGGTGGTTTCGAGGGCGAGCGTGCGGTCTTTGGCCTCGGGCACGCTCTTTACGCCGTGGAGCCGCGCCATCGCCTCGGCCGCAAACACCACTCGCCCGCGCAA
>JAJDEG010000532.1 GCA_029259895.1 Planctomycetota bacterium | reverse complement strand
GTGATGGTCCGCGGCGAAGAACGGACGATCGCCGATTGGGTCGAGCAGATCAAGTACGACATTCACGACGGCACGGAACATGGCTGGTCGTTGATGGCGCTGTCGCAGTATCTCAAGTCGACCGACACCTGGATGGCGGGCGACGGGCAGGAGTGGACGCTGGACCGCGTGATGGGTGTGGAGGCGGCGAAGGATTTTCGTCAGGAGTCGTGCGGCGGAACGCATGCCCTGGGCGGCATGACGATCGCGTTGCTTTCGTACCTGGGCGAAACGGGGGCGCGGATCGCCGAAGACGGGCCGCACGCGGGGAAGCTCGTCGACGAAGATGGCGAGCTAATCAGCGGCGGATATGCCGAAGCGAACGACCGCATTCAAGAGGCGATTCGGCTGGCGCGCGCGTATCAACAGCCGGACGGTTCGTTTTCGTCGAGTTATTTTATTGCGCCGGAGCACAATCGGGAGCTCGAGGACCGCTTTCGTAAGACGGGGCACACGCTCGAGTTCCTTTGCTTGTCGCTGTCGCACGAGGAGTTGTCCACGCCGTGGGTGCGGCGGGCGGTGATTCACTTGATCGATGTGCTCGACCGGACCGACGAAACGCCGCTGGAATGCGGTTCGCTGTATCACGGGCTGAGCGGATTGGTGCTGTATCGTAAGCGGATGTTTGACGAGAAATATCCGCCGCTGGACTTTAGTCGCTGGGCGGATGAAGTGATTGCGGCTGCGGGTGGGGGAAGGAGTCACGAGGTAGGCGTCAGGAGATAGGTGTCGGGCGGTTGCAATGCCGTTTGCGACGGTTATTGCCGGGAACTCCTGGCTCCTGACTACTGTCTCCCTCTCGCTAGCCCTTTACGACTCCAATCGGTCGCATCCGTGCGACTTTCCGTGCCAGGTTCGCGCGGTGAACAACGTCGACCACTAAGTTGACGTCTTTGTAGGCCGCCGGTTGTTCTTCGGCCAGACCTCTCCAGCTAGCCGCGCGGGCGATGACGCCTTTGGCTTCGAGTTCCTTGTCGATGCGCCGGCCTTGGGCGTGTTTGATGGCGGCTGTGCGACTCATCGTCCGGCCGGCGCCGTGGCAGGCGGTGCCGAACGTGTGATCCATGCTGCCTTGGCTGCCGACGAGCACCCAACTCGCGCGGCCCATGTCGCCGGGAATCAGGACGGGCTGACCGATGGCGCGATAGACGTCGGGCACTTCGGCGTGTCCGGCCGGAAAGGCGCGGGTCGCGCCCTTGCGGTGGACCCAGACGCGGCGATCGCGGCCGCCGGTGCTGTGCTGTTCGAGCTTGGCGATGTTATGGGCGACGTCGTAGACGAGATTCATTTGCAGCTTTTTCCACGACTGGCCGAACACCGCGGCGAACGACTCGCGGGCTTGCATCATGAGCAATTGCCGGTTGCACCAGGCGTAGTTCGCGGCGGCGCACATGGCGCCGAGATAGTGTTCGCCTTCGGGGCTGTCGATCGGGGCGCAGGCGAGTTGCCGGTCGGGGAGCGCGATGCCGTACTTTTCCGGAACGCCACGGAGCATGCGGAGAGCGTCGTCGCAGACCTGATAGCCGAGACCGCGCGAACCGCTGTGGATCATCACGCAGACCATGTCCTTGGCGAGGCCCATCGCCGTGGCGGCGACTTCGTCGAATACGGCTTCGACGACTTGCACTTCCATGAAATGATTGCCGGAGCCGAGCGTGCCACATTGATCGCCGCCGCGGGCCAGCGCGCGGTCCGAGACGTTGTCCGGCTCGGCACCGGCCAGACGTCCACGGGCCTCGGTGTGTTCGATGTCGCCGTCGGTGGCCAGATCGCGCTTTTTCAGGAACGACACGCCTTCGTTCATCAACTGCCGCAGTTCGCGGGCGTTGAACTTGTACTTGCCGCCGCGGCCGACGCCGGCGGGCACGTTCTTGAACAGCGCGTCGACGAGTTGCTTGAGTTGCGGCTTGACGTCTTGATAGAACAAGTTCGACCGCACCAGCCGCACGCCGCAGTTGATGTCGTAGCCTACGCCACCGGGCGAGATGACGCCGCCTTCGGCCGGATCGGTCGCACAGACGCCGCCGATGCAGAAGCCGTAGCCCCAGTGGATGTCCGGCATGGCGAGGCTGGCGTATTGAATGCCGGGCAGGTGGGCTACG
The DNA here is from genome assembly GCA_029259895.1 of Planctomycetota bacterium. GTDB lineage: Bacteria > Planctomycetota > Planctomycetia > Pirellulales > PLA5 > PLA5. The sequence goes on along the minus strand of JAJDEG010000532.1, from coordinate 979 downwards.
TTGGCCACTTGATCGAGCGCCATGTCGGCGCGGAGGACCTCCATCATCTGCTCGTCGGCATAGATGAGGCCGTCGACGCGCATGCCGGTCTTGTACGACTTGGGAATTCGCCAGCAGACTTCGCCAGCGCGTTCGAGCGGTCCGGTGTATTTCGTTTTTGGCATGGCAGCAGGAGCAGGGGCCGGGGATCGGGGGTCGGGGATCGGGGGCAGGAGTCCGTTGCAATCGTAGGGTGGGTCGAACGAAGTGAGGCCCACCAGATGAACGCACAACGAACGGTGGGCCTCACTTCGTTCGGCCCACCCTACATACTCCATTCGTCATTCAAATATCGACAATCAATTCCGCGATCCACGCACCGTTCTCCTGCTCGACGCGCAGGTTGTGGTATGTAATCGCTTTGACTTCGTGTTCCAAATTGTGCCGATCGCGATCGACGGCCTCGCCGCGGCAGGTGGCTTCGAGACGATTCGCCTGCACGCTCACGGCGACCTGGCCCGGAAGCCACGCCGACGTCTCGAAGAGGTATAGCAATTCGCTCAGCCAGTCGAACAGCAAATACTCGATGTTATCACTTTGGAGCGAGAACGTCCGCTCGTCGACGCACTCGACCGCCTCGGGATTCGCCACCAACATTCGCACCAGCCCTCGAGCCGCGTCGGCGAACAGTTCGTCGAGCGTCGCCGCGCGCACTCGCAGCCCCAGATCGGCGGTGTGCGAAAAAAACTCGTACATCCGCGATGCTCCTAGGCGTACACGACGCGAAGACGCGACATAACATGACGCGCGACAAGCTGCCAAGGTTCGCCCACCGTGCCTACTTGGCCTTGAGTAAGTCGCGTATTTCCGTCAACAACCGTTCCTCGGCTGGTGGGGCCTTTGGTGCGGCCTCTTCCTTACGCTTCACTCGGTTCATCGCTTTGACGATCAAAAACACGCAAAACGCGACGATCACGAAGTTGATGACCGCGTTGACCGT
>JAJDEG010000531.1 GCA_029259895.1 Planctomycetota bacterium | reverse complement strand
AGCAAGAATCGAATGTAGCGCGCCGCACTCTCGGCGGCGTCGCCGGTCAAAGCCAGCGCCGCCACGAGCCGGTCGGTAAGCGCGAATCCAACGAGCATCAGCACCGCCGCCAGCGCAATCCCCAGCAGCAACGACTGATGTACCGCGCGCCGCGCTGCCGGCATGTCGCCAGCGCCGATCGAACGCGCGATCACCGCGGTCGAACCGACGGCCACGATGGCAAAGCACGTTTCGATCGTCCACAGCACGTAGTTGAGCATGCCCATCGCCGCCAATTCCGGCGTCGACAGGTATTGCCCGGCCAGAATCGTGTCGGAGAAGCCGACCAACACGTGCAGCGACTGCTCGACGAGCACGGGCACGGCCAGCCGCAGCATCGGACGAAGCGTGCCGGGCGTGCGACGAGCGATGGGGGCACGGGGCTATGAAGATTCGCTAGGGAGACTCTTCGACGCGGCGTTTTTCCATCACCACGCGGTTGCCCGACTCGTTGTACTCGACGTGGCACATGAACGACCGCATCAACATGATGCCCCGGCCGCTAGGAATTTCCAACTGTTCGTCTTCCGTACAGTCGGGGATCGCGTCCGGATCGAAACCAGGGCCTTCGTCGGTGATTTGCAGCCACAGTCGGTCGGCCACCAGCTTGGCAATAACATGGACGTGCTTTTCCTCGCTGTGCTTGTTGCCGTGCTTGATGGCGTTCACGATGGCCTCTTCAAAGGCCAGCCGCACGGCAAAGACATTCCCCGACGGCCAGCCGTGCCCTTCGAGGACGGCGAGAACTTCTTCCTGGATTGCGCGGCCCGCAGCCAGATCACTGGCGATGTGGCGGTCGAGCGACCAGAGAGGAGCTTCGAGAGTCATAGGGGAAGCCCAGCCAGGATGGGACGAACGGCCGTTGCGCGGAAGTACGGCGCTCGAAAGGCACACGTCGCGGCGCAACTTCACGCAAGACGCTTACGCAAAGCGCATGCCGCCGGCCCGGCGTTAGGTCGCCTGCAATGCCGCGAACGCCGCCAGCGCGTCGGCTTCGTCGTCTTTGATGTCGAGCGTGGTGTTGAGCCGCGTGATCTTGAAGACTTCGTAGATTTCCGGGCGAATGTTGCTGAGCATCAGCTTGCCGCTATGGGCCTTGACCCGCTTATCCAATGTAATCAGCTTCCCCAGCGCGGCGCTGGAGAGGAACTCGACGCCCGAAAAGTTCAGCAGCAACTGCTTCTTGCCCTGTTCTTCGACAATCTGAAACAGCTCCTGCCCCATCTCTTGAATGTTGGCTTCGTCCAGAATGCGACGGTCCACGAACCGCACCACGGTAACGTCGCCGACTTCCGAAACATTAAGACGCCGGTTGACGCTCATCGAGTGATGCTCCTCTCGCATGCCGCCGGGACGTGGCTGAAATCGTACTTAAACTGTGTATTCGTAATGATATCCGTCGCCCGGCGCGTGTCAAGGATTCGAGCAGGAACCCCGCTAACGGTTTTTCGCGACACTCTCGTTCTAGCCGATCCGGCAGGTCCACCCGAATCGCGGAGCAGCGGCCGCGATCAGCGCCCAGTATTCGTCGCGCGCGGCCGCGCAACCAGCACCGATCGCGTTACGAGAACGAAGTTCACGCCGCGAAACTCCGTCACTGTCGCGTCGACGTTCCAGTCCAGCGTTTCGGCATCGGTGACGGTCCGATTCTCTTCGATCGTGCGGACGATGCGTTCGAGATTGAGATTCTCCAGCGCGACAAAGCTCTGCGATTTCTGATTCGTAAACGTGACCCGATCGCCGACGAGCGTAAATGTGCCGCGCTCGTTTTGCCACCGCGTCCCCTCGCGAACGCGGTCCGCCGCGTCGGTTCGCTCGGCCCCATTGGTCCTGTCACTCGAGGGCGGGCGCGTTTCACGATCTTGCCCTTTCGCCCAAGCGCGGCCGGCGAAGGAAGCGTCGTCGCGCGTCGGACCGAACGCGACGACGGCTAGTGTCGCGACGACGACCGCCGCAACGACCAACGGCGAAGCAATCTTCTCCACGAAGCGTCGCCGACGATCCATGGAAACGAATAACGGCAAGCGGTGGATGTTCATGGCTTCCTCAGCGCGTGAAGGCGCGGCGTAAGGCAGGCGCGTCGATTACGCCCGACGGTTCTGTTGGCAAGTTTTGCGACACTCAAATCTACGTCACCGCCCTCCAACGCAGCCAAACGCGGTATGCGTTGCCAAGTCGCAACGAACGTTGCCTTTTGACAACGACTGGCACGATGCGAAAAGCCGCCATACGCCTTCGCGGCGGGAGCGAACCGCGAGCGCAAACCGTTGGCACGATACGCTCTGCGCCACGCTCGAACGACGTTCCTTTCTGCGGCTTCACCCGCATCGGTACGTCGCATGCGTACCTTCATGCTCCGCTGCCCCAATTCACGTACGTCCCCTTACGCACTGTCTAAACGCACCGCCGCGAGGCTCGCCCGTGACCGAGACACTCCGCTCATTCACCGCTCCCAGACTGCCTGCTGCTTTGGCCCTGCTGGCACTGACCGCTCTCGCGTCGTTGCCGTCCG
>JAJDEG010000054.1 GCA_029259895.1 Planctomycetota bacterium | reverse complement strand
AACCGGCGCGGCGCACGGCCGGCGGCGCGTGCTTACGCGGTACGCCCTACCGGGTGCGCTGTTGGTCGGTTTCTTGGCCGTCGTGGCATGGGCGTCGTGGGACGTGGCGTTTCCACCGCGCGACGTGACGGTCGTGCCGGTTCTGGCCGCTCAGGCGAGTTCCGTCGCGGCCGGCACGCCGCTGTTTCAGGCGGCCGGTTGGATCGAACCGCGGCCGACGCCGATTCGCGTCGCCGCGCTCGCCCCCGGCGTCGTCGAAGAGTTGCTGGTGGTCGAGGATCAGGTCGTCGCAGCCGGCGACCCGATCGCCGAATTGATAAAGGACGACGCACGTCTCTCGCACGAGCAAGCGCTGGCCAATCAACCGCTCGCAGAATCGGAACTGGCTCAGGCCGTTGCTGTCGCCCGTGCGACGACGACTCGCTACGCGCAGCCGGTCCATCTCGATGCCCTGGTCGCGGATGCCAACGCGAAGCTGGCCAATGTCGAAACGCAGCTCGAAAACCTCCCCTTCGAGACACGTCGCGCCGAAGCACAGCTTCAGTTCGCCGAGTCGAACTACGAGGGCAAGCTGTCGGCCAAGGGTGCGATTTCCGATCGACTGATCGAGCAAGCCCGCAGCGAGTTGGATGCCGCCCAGGCGCTCGTCGAAGAGTTGCAGCGGCGGGCGGCTTCGCTCGAGCGCGAACAGTTAGCGCTCGCCCAACAGCGCGATGCTCAGCAGCGGCGGCTGGAACTGTTGTCCGACGAAATCCAAGCCCGTGACGAGGCCGAAGCTCGCGTGAGTTCGGCCAATGCCGGCGTCGAGTTGATGCGTGTGGCAGCGGCTGAAGCCAAGCTCCGCCTCGACCGCATGACGGTGCGTTCGCCGGTCGCCGGTCGCGTGTACGAGTTGATCGGCTACCCCGGTTCGACGCTCTCCGGCGGCATGCAGAAGACCGAAAACTACGACAGCAGCACCGTCGTGACGATGTATCAGCCCGAACGTTTGCAGGTTCGCGTCGACGTGCGGTTCGAGGATATACCCAAGGTCAGCTTGGGCCAGCCGGTGACGATCCACAATCCGGCCCTCGCCGCGCCGCTTGCCGGCAGGGTGCTGTTCCTCAGCAGCGAAGCGGACATTCAGAAGAACACGCTCGAAACCAAAGTCGCGATCGACGACGCCCGGCCCGTGTTCAAGCCGCAGATGCTCGTCGATGTGACGTTTCTTTCGCCGCCGAGTGCCGACGACGCTCCGCGGACGACGGAGGAATTGAAAATCTATGCACCCGACCAACTCGTCTATCAAGTCGACGGTGGTGCTTACGTGTGGGTCGCCGATCAGTTTCGAAAAGTCGCCCGGCGGCAAGCGGTCGAAACCGGCCCATCGCGACCCGACGGCATGATCGAGATCGTTCGCGGTTTGGATGTTTCAAGCCGCCTGATCGCCGACGACCACGCCACACTCCGCGACGGCGAGCGCATCCGCGTCGTCGGCGAGCAGGTTCCGCCATCGCGACCGGCGTCGGCAGGTCCAGCGCATCCCATGCAACGAACCCCATAGGCCACCTGCCATGTCGCTCGTCGAAGTTCGCAACGTCACGAAGCGTTACCACAAAGGCGACGAAACGATCACGCCGCTCGACGGTGTCTCGCTCGACGTCGAAAGCGGCCAGTTCGTTTCGCTAATGGGAGCCAGCGGGACGGGCAAGTCGACCCTGCTCAACCTAATCGCCGGCATCGATCGAGCGAACGAAGGCACGATCAATGTCGCCGGGACGGACATCACGCATCTCTCACGGTCGGGCCTGGCCAACTGGCGGGCGGCCAACATCGGCTACGTCTTCCAGACGCACAACCTCGTGCCCGTGCTGACGGCTTACGAAAACGTCGAGATGCCGCTGCTGCTGTTGCCAATGTCGCGAGCCGAGCGGCGGCGGCGGATCGGCGTGGCGCTCGAAGCCGTCGGCCTGACCGATCGCGCGTCGCACTACCCGCGGCAACTTTCCGGCGGCCAGGAACAGCGGGTCGGCATCGCCCGTGCAATCGTCGCCCATCCCAAAGTCGTCGTCGCCGACGAACCAACCGGCGATCTCGACTCCGACACATCGGAGCAGATTCTGCGCCTGCTCGTGCGCCTCAATAAGGAGTTAGCCGTGACGCTGCTGATGGTCACGCACGACGCCGACGCCGCCACGATCGCCGGCCGGCGATTGCGACTCGATCGCGGCAAATTGTTCGAGGCCGACCACGCGGAGGAACTAACGATCCAACTGTAGGAGGCGAACTGTAGGAGGCGAATCGTTTCGCCGAAGAAACTGCGGACCTGCGCGAATCAACGAAAGGATTCGCCTCCTACAACCGAGCCTCCAGGCCGAACCCTAGATCGCATAGCGGAGTTGTGCATCATGTTCAAATACATTCCCTACGTCCTCAAAACGCTGTGGCGTCACCGTGCCCGCACGTTGCTCACCGTGAGCGGCGCGGCCGTAGCGCTCTTCGTGTTCAGCTTCGTCGGTTCGATCCAGGAAGGGATGAACGCGCTCGAAGAGCGGCAGGCGAACAAGCTCGTGCTGGTGTCGTTTCAGGCGAACAAGTTCTGCCCGGCCACCAGTCACTTGCCGCAGGACTACGACGCGAAGATCCTCCGCCTCGCTGGGGTCCGCGATGTCGTGCCGATTCAGGTCTACACGAACAACTGCCGGGCGAGTCTCGACGTGGTCGTGTTCTACGGCCTGCCGCCGGCGAAGATTCGCGCGGCCCGCGACTTTGAACTGGTCAGCGGAAGCTGGGATGAATTCGAGACGCACCAGGACGCCGCCGTGGTCGGCCGCGCGGTGGCCGCTCGCCGCAAGATTCGCACGGGCGACAAGTTCTCCATCGGCGGCATGAGCGTGAAGGTGGCCGGCGTGTTCGCGTCCGACGATCCGGCCGAGGAAAACTACATCTATTCGCACCTGGAATTCCTCCAGCGCCGCTCGGGCGAGTACCAGGTCGGCACGGTGACGCAGCACGAAGTCTTGCTCGACGGCGGCGCGGACCCAAGCGGCGTCTGCCGGCAGATCGACGACATGTTCCGCGGCGGACCGGTGGAAACCGACACGCGGCCCAAGGGCGTGTTTCAGGCCGACAGCCTCGGCGACCTGGCGCAGTTGATCCAGATGGCCCACTATCTCGGCTACGCTTGCGTGGCGCTCGTTCTCACTTTGGTGGCGACGACGACCGTGATGAGCGTGCAAGACCGGATCAAGGAACACGCCGTGCTGCAAACGATCGGGTTCACCGGCGGCCGCGTGTTCGCGCTCGTGCTAACGGAAAGCATCGTCTTAAGCGCCGTCGGTGGGACGATCGGCGTCGGTGCCGCAACGTTGGCGCTGGCGGTCAGCCACCTCTCGGTCGGGGCGGAGGCCGTGACGATCGCGTTCACGCCATCGCTGCGACTGGCGGTGCTAGGAATCGGCATTTCGCTCGCGGCCGGCATCGTCGCCGGAATCGCACCGGCGCTGACAGCCGCTCGCGTTGACATCGTCACGGCGCTGCGCCAGGCGTAAGCGTTCGTGCGCATAGTAGCGTGAGGTGTGCCAACCGTTTGTGCCTGCGATCTCGGTGGACCCACCCACCCAACAAAAAATCACTCGTAGAGAATCTAC
>JAJDEG010000530.1 GCA_029259895.1 Planctomycetota bacterium | reverse complement strand
CTGAGTTGCTTTTGGTCGAACGTGCTAGGGATTGGCTATTAGAGGGAGAAGTGTAACGGATAGGCAAACGGTCGTTCACGACGCGTCGTGGCGCCGTGGTGGCGACGCCCTCCGGTCGATCCCCGCAGCGGCCAGGGCGGCCTTCCACGATCCGAAGTGTCGCCACGCCGCCACCGTGAGGCCGGCGTCGGCTTCGTGGACGCGGTGGGCGGACAACGATTTGCCTTCGACGTGCCGTTGTTGGATCGCCGCCACGATACGGTCCCGACTCCAGGATCGGCGGGCCCGCTTCGTTTCGTTGCCGGGCACGGACTGCGGAGCTTCCAGGCCCGCCGCGATCAGCGCCCGTTGCCAACTGCGGAAGGCATGTTTGGCGGCCGTCGCCAAGGCGCAGTCTTCGCGGCAGGTGTCGCCCCACGTCATCGATTTCCGGGCCGCATGGCGTCGTTTCAACGCGTCGATGATTTCTTCGCGGTTGAGGCGCCGCGGCTTTGACGGACGTTTGACCTGCCTGGGGTCGATTCGCGCGGCGATCAGAGCCTTCCGCCATGACCCGAAGTGTTTTTGTGCTGCCTTGAGCAGCCCGGGGCGACGAACCGCGACGTGGCCGGCGGATATGTTGTTGCCACAGTAGAATAACTTGCGAATGCGGGTGAGCAAGACCGACCGTCGGGCGGCGGATTTCGCGTAGACATTGCGGCGGCGAACGCCGGCGTACCGAAGCGCGGTATCCCAGGTGCCGAACTGCTCGCAGGCGGCCGCGTAGAGTTCGCCGGCTTGCTGCGCCACGCGTTCGGCGGCCAACGCTTGCTTGCCCACGTCGCGTTTGACGATCTGGCGGATCACATCCTCGCGAGTCATGCGCTCCTCCGCTTCTTCGTTGGTCGGCGAGATGGCGCACGGCGTGCAAGTTCGACGCCAGCCGCCCGCAGTGCTTCGTTCCAACTGCCAAAGTACCGCTCCGCAGCGGTTGCGAGGCACCAATTTGCGCACTCCTGACTTGATAGCGACAATCCCTGCTGTTTCCGCGACTGAATCTCCTGGACGATGATTTGCCGCGTCCAGATCTTCCTGCCGGGCTTGAAGCCCGCTGCCAACACCGCGGCGCGCCACGAGCCAAACTGTGCTTTCGCGGCCGAATACAGTCCGCCATCCCGCTTCCACACGAACTTCGCGGGCACGCCTTGCCGATGCCAGTCCCGGATGGCGTCGATAACAGCCTGCCGAGACCAGCGACGTTTTGCCCTCAACTGCGGCACGCGAGTCAACAGACCGGCCGCCGCAACCGCCGCGCGCCAGCTGCCGAAGTGTCGCTTGGCGGCCTCGGCCAATAACGCGTCTTTGCAGCCGCGAAACTGGATTGGCAACCCTTTGACGTAGTAGTCCTGGATCGTGTCGATGATCTTACGTTCATTCCAACGTCCTGGTGGCGGTGGAAGCCCGGCCGCCTCCACGGCGTTGCTCAAGCTGCCGAAGTAACGCAGGCCTGCGTTGGCAAGCCTCGGATCAAACGCGCGAATTTGGGGTTGCCCACGGCGATAGTGATCCTGCAGGGAATCCAGAATCTGCTCCCGCGACCAGCGACGTGGGGGCACGACGGCCAAGCCGGCGGCCCGCAGCGCCGTGTGCCAATTGCCGAAATAGCTGACGGCCGCTCGAAACAACGGTTTGTCGTCCCGCCATACGTGGTTTAGCGGCGGACCGTGTTGGTGACGGCGGCGGATCGCGTCGATTACAGCGTCATGCGACCACTGGCGTGGCAGCTTAGCGGGGACGCCCGCCGCCCGTACCGCCTCATACCAACCGCCGAACCCCTTCCGCGCCGCGCGATACAAGTCGGCGCACGTCGACGACAGGCCGACGACCGGTTGCCCCTCCGCGTGCCGCGTCCGAATCGCCTCCAGCACCTCCTCGCGAGTCATGCGCTCCTCCTGTTCTTCGCCGGTCGGCGAGAATTTGCCGGCGATGCCACACGGATTCCGGCGGCCTGCAGTGCTTTCTTCCAACTGCCGAATAGCCGCGTCGCCGCACCAGCCAGCGCGCTGGCCTCGCAAAAAGCCGCCGTCGTTGAAAGTGGCCTCCCCTGTTCGTGGAGCGACTGAATCTCCTGCACCACGAGTTGCTGCGTCCATGCTCTTAACCCAGGCTCGAAGCCGGCGGCCAAGACCGCGCTGCGCCAACTGCCGAATTGAACCTTCCCGGCGGAATACAAATTCATGTCTCGCGCCCACAGCGAGGTGACCGGGACGCCCTGCCGATGCCAGTTTTGAATGGCGTCAATCACCGCTTGGCGTGACCAGCGACGCGGGACAAGCGGGGGAGGCATGCGGTTGAGCAGCCCGGCGGCAGCCACCGCCGCCCGCCAGCTGCCGAAATACCGTCTGGCAGCTGCCCCCAATCGGTCGTCCTTGAAACCAACGATTCGGATGGGCTTGCCCCGTACATAGTAGTCTTGGATCGTGTCGACGATGCGTCGCTTGTTCCATCGGCCGGGGCGATGCGGCAGCCCGGCGGCTTCGCATGCGTTGTCCAGGTTGCCGAAGAAACGCGTCACCGCGGCGCTCAGATTCCGGTCGATCAGATGGACCGCGGTGTGCCCGCGGTTGTAGTGTGCGCGCAGCGATTCGAGAATGCTTTCTCGTGACCACCGTCGGCGAGGCGCCACCTGCAGGCCAGCGGCCAGCAGGGCGTTACGCCAGCTGCCGAAATGTTTAGCGGCGGCGTCGCGGAGCCCCATGTCGTCCAGCCATACCTTCGCAAGCGGCGGCCCTTCTCGGTGGCGGCGGCGGATCGTCTCCAGTACGCGTTCATGTGACCATTTTCGCGGCACCTTTACGGGCACTCCCGCGGCCAATACCGCCTCGCGCCAGCAACCAAACCACTTTCGCGCCGCGTGATACAGTTTGGGGAGCGTCAATGATAGCCCGACGACCGCCTCTCCCCGCGCATGCCGCGCCCGGATCGCTTTCAGCACCTCATCGCGTGTCATGGTTCGTCGTGGCATGTCACCGCTCCGTGCTGTTGATGATCTGCTCGAACACCTCCAACTGCTGCGGATGGTGCTGGCCGAGGTATTGCTTGACCCGCGGGTTGGCGATCAGCCCGCGGACATAGATCACCAGCTTGAGCAGGTTCGTCGTGTACAGGCGGTACAGCCCCGTGTAAAAATCCTGCTGTTGCTCGGCCTCCCGCAGCTTCTTGAGCAGATCGCTTTTCGGCCCGTCGGTCCGCGTCCAGGGCGTTTTGGCGCCGTTGGCCTTGGCCCGCTTGGCCGACGGCGTCTTCAACACCAGCCCGCGCACGAAGGTGACGCTATAGTCCCTGCACGAATCCATCAGCTTGACGATCTCCGCCTGTCGCTCCGGTTTGACGTGGGCCAGTTCCTTGCAACATTGCAGGTTCAGCTTCGATGCCTCGAACGCTTTGGCCACCGACGGCTCCAGCTTCTTCATCAGGCTGATGTTCAATCGAGCGCGGACATTGGCGATGCCGAGGGCGTCGGCGATGGTTTTTTCGTCCAACTCCTCCAGCGATTTGCGCAGCATCCGCATCTCCTGCGAGGCGCTGAGTTGGTTGACCATCCGATTGCCCGTAAACGCCTCCCGTTCACTGCCGATCAGGCAGGGAACCGTTTCCACGCCCATTTCCAGCAATATTCGGTAACGCAAATTGCCGTCGAGGATTTCGTAGCTATCTCCCAGCGGGAATACGATGAATGGTTCGAGAAGGCCGACCGCCCGTAGGCTGGCCTCGATCCGCTTCTTGTACCGCTCGTTGACCTTCCGCTCGGTGCGGGGCACGAGCTTGACGATCGGAATGTCCAGGCCCTGAACGGGCTTGCCGTTGGCGATCATACCGGTTCCTCCACGTGGTTAGGGTTCATAGCGAAATTCGCCCGCTAAATCGGGCCGATCACAGAGGCTTTCTGCCGTGACCAACTTCACAAACTGGGCGTCCTGCCACAGCGCGTTGATACCGCCCAGCAGCGACACGAAGCGGTTCTCTTTGGTCCGCGCCTCGCGGACATACGACGTGCGAGCCCGCGTGGCGTCTTCAATGTCCTGCCGCAGCTGCGTGACCGTATATTGCGTCGCCGATTTGCGCGACTTCGAGTCGCGGGCCCGCGCGGCCATGATCTGCCGCGCCTGGGCGAAATTGGTCGTCGTCACGAGCCCGGCGTCGAACGCATCCATCAGCACGTTCTGCAGCTGGCTGTCGTCGGTCGAGGCGACGAGCATGGCAAATCGTATGGGGAACACCCCCTGTTCGACGCCGTGGATCAGCCGGTCTTCGCCTTGTTCAACCAGGCGAACGTAGTCGCGAACGTAGTGCTCGTGTTTGCAGGTGATGCGTGCCAGAGCGACGAAGTCCCAGCCCTCGTCGTGCAGCCGCTTGATCTCGCGGGCAAAGTCCATGCTGTCGGGTTTCGTGCGGGCGATGTTCTCGACGAGCGACTGCAGATAGGCTTCCTTGCGCGTACAGGTGACGACTTCGGCCAGGATCGTGTCGTGCCTCAGCCGCTGGTGGGCCATGAGCCGGCCTTCGCCGCAGATCAATTCGTAGGTATCGGTGCGTTCCAAGAACTTGTCGTTGACCCGCACCGGCTTGATCAGGCCGACGCGATCAATACTCGTCACGTTCATGTCGAACTGTTCCTGATCGCGGTTGCGGGCGTTGATGACCTTAATCTTGGCGATCGGAATATGTTCGTAGCGGCGCTGCGAAAAAGGTACGATGTCGAATGGGTTGTCCATGATTGGTCTCCGTTAGAGTAGGGTTTGTAGGAACGCCAAATCGTTGCAACCGAACAGTTCGGTTCGCGTCGACGTGGCCGAAACGCGCATCGTGTTGCGGCCGGCGAGCCAGCGGGGCAGCGCCACGTAGCCGAGGATGTCCAGGTCGTGCGAATCGGCCAATAACACGCCAAGCGTGATGTCGATCACGTGGCGGTGGTCGGGGCGGATTGGCCAATACGCCGAATAACCGCTGGAAACCGGCACCGCCGGTTCAACGGCCAGCGCCAATTTCTGGTCCAACACGAGGAAGTCGGCGTAGGCCAACACGTCGCCGACGTGCTGGCGGATCTGGTCGTGGACGACGGCGCGGGCTTTTTCCCGTTGCTCGCGATACAGTTGCTGGAAGGCCAGATCGAGTGAGCCAAAGTGATGGGCGTAGGTGGAAGGCGAGGCGAAGTCGTCGTCCGTACGCAGCAGGGTCGAGCGGAACACGCCGTACTGCTTGTACAGCGTGTCGAGCTGGCCGAGCAAACGATCGGGGTCGTACTTATGCCGCCGTTCCTCCAGAATCTCCTGCGCTCGGGTGAACTGTTCGGGGCTGACGATCGCCCCGAACGCTTCGGGCGTGCGGATCCACGCGTCGGGCGGATTAGGACGCGAGGGAGTTTTGAGCTTCTGGCTGGTGCGGTTGTAGATCAGCGTCCCGACGTAGGCTTCGTTGCGGAGTCGGCCCAACACGCCGCCGGCGCCCCAGCGTCGACCTCCGGGCGACACGATGCCATCGGTATTCAAGCCCTCGGCGATGCGATATTCGGAATGCAGCAGTTCGACGAATTCGTGAAAGATGCGACGGATGACGATCACTTCGTCCGCGTCGCCTTCGACCAGCGTGACCCGCTGGTTCTGGATCCCCTTGCGTTGGCCCGGATCCAGCACGTGCAGCGGTTCGCGTTTCTCGTCTAGTAGCAAGCGTCGCAGGCCGTAGGGTGGCGAGCCGCCCGGCCAATAGCCTTGCTCCGAGATCTTGACGCAGCCCCGCCAAACCTTGTCGCTCAACTCCTTGCTATATTGGGCGTCGCGGAACCGTTCGAACTGGACGTAGACCGGATAGAGCGGATCGTTCTCGCGGGGCTTGCCGATCGTCGTGTAGATCACCAGCTTGTTGTGCTTCTTGCAGATCGCGCTGTATTGAGCCGACAGATCGATATCCTGAAAGCGTCCCCAGCGGCTGACATCTAAGCAGAGAACGTAGTGGAAGTCGTTTCGCTGCGAGACCCAGTTGTCCATCAGGTCGTTGAACGCCGGGCGGTCTTCGGCGTTGAGACCGGATTTACCGGCGTCGGCGAATTCGTGAATGATTTCGACGCCGTTTTCGGCGGCCCACCTGCGAACGCGGTCGCGCTGGATCGCGATCGACTGTTCGTTGTCACCTTCGGCGCTGCTTCGGTAGTACGCTACGGCCCGGAGTGTCGATGAAGGGCGTTCGCGTTTCGTGGCGGGGATGACAACGGCGCTGGTCATGGCTTGTCTCCTTAGAGCGAATCGCGGCGGCGGGCACCGTGCCGGCCGCCTTTCAAGGAGGAGACAGTTACGCTAGGGGGCGAGCAGGTTGCAAGGGGCTGCGCGGTGTCGAAATGGCGGGCGCGATTCGATGCTACGTTGCGTCGTCCGACGCCGGTACGGAGAGTTTGGTGATCGCGGTGTAGATCACGTACTTGCCGTACCGCTGGCAGGTGATGCTATTAACTACGAAGTTTTCGGCGGATTGGCAGCGCCAACACCCACCGACATCCATCAGTTACCGTCCTTCTCGGTCACAACGATCCCTTCCCGCGCGAATTAACCAACAATCGCTAGACGCGTTCACCCGACCGTTGGTGACACCCGAATTCCCGTCATTCCGCCTGCTTGGCCATTTCGATCGCCAGGTCCTTCAAACTTCGAGGCCATACGTCGAATGTGACGCGCTTCGCTCCCGGGATTTGAGGAGCAGTGATGCCTTCGACTAATGTCGCAGTCGGCTGAGCATAAATGAATTGCACGTTCGCTTGACCGTAGGTGCCCGGCAGACTCCGGGCGTAGAACTCCAGTTCAACTGCGTAGTCGGCGGGCGTCTCACCGATGTTGTGCTCCGAAGGTACCCAGATAACTCCGGCGACGGCCATCGGGGTCAGCGGACTCACGCACCAGTTGTACGCATAGGTGGGGATCGTGTCCCCGGCCACGTCGCCGCTTCTTCCCGCTTCCGGAAAAGCGGGTGCCTGAAGCGCGACCTCCGACAGGTCCGAGCCGCGCCCGGCGGCGTCGATGATGCTCTGAACGAAAGCCTTGACTTCCTCGACATGCCCGGCGACCGCCTTCCTGGCCACCTCGGTGTTGGGGTATTGCAGGAACAGTTCATTCAACCGCGCTTGGAAGGCAGGAGTGGTCACGTGTTTCACGCCTTCGAACGAGGTCCACGACAACGGCGAGGCGAGTTGGCGATTCTTCCCACCCTGACCGGATGACATGGTAATGAAACCCTGTGGAATACCCTCGCGGTCAAGCGCTTTGGCGAACGCATACGCGAACATCGTGACGCCGTTATCCGCGGTCGAGAAATCTGCCGTCATCCATGAAGAGCGGTATTTGCCGCCGCCGATCTCGAAGCCGCGCTTCCTCGGGGTGGGGAAAGTGCTCGCACTGGTCTTTCTGCGGAATTCCCGGACAAGCGGCATCGCGGCGGGAAGCGCGGCGTCCTTGTCACGCTGATCGTAACCCCACTCCGAGGTCAGCAACGTGCTGCCCGTCAAATACCAGACATCGCCCACGAGTATGTCGTTCACCGTCCTGCTGAAATCATGACTCGACTCGACGGTCAGTGAGATCGGCTTGATTGATGCTTTTAGGGCCGGGAAAGAAACCGACCACTGCTGCAGGTTGTTCGCCACGGCGGTCTTCGTGACACCACCGAGCGTCGCCGTTACCGTCACGCCCTGATTGGCGTGTCCCCACACCGGAATGGTCTGGCCGCGCTGGATGATCGCGCCGTCGCGATAGTACTCGGCAATTTGCAGGATCGGATAGTTGGGATCGGTGAACCTCGCATACTTGGCGCGCTCCGCGGCTGCCTTCTGCAGGTCGTCTTGCTCAAAGATCAATTCTCCGTCGATCGCCGCGAACGGCGTCGCGGGGAGTCCGGCCTTGTTGTAGAGATTCGAATTTTCCGGCACGGCGTTGTAGGCATATTGCACACCCGCTGGCACCGGCACGTGCTTCGAACTGACCACGACCGTATCCCCCACGATCACCGCATCAGCCGCGTGCCATTTCGTATCCGCGCCGCAGACGCGGAAGTGATTGAGTCGATCGTCCGGAGTGGGCCGGGCTGGTTCCACGTATTTTCCGCCTTCCCGGTAGTCTCTGGCCATGCCCTTGCTGCCCACCATCAAACCGCCAAAGAGGCTCTCCTTCTCAAACCGGACGATGACCTTGTCGCCTTCGACCTTGTAGCCGCTGTAGATCGGACCGGTGTAGGCGATGTTCCTGCCGTACTGTTTGGCCAGCGCCCAGCGGGCCATCCTCATTCCCGGATGAAGCTTGTTGAAGTAGTGAATGCCGCCTGGGTTTGCGGAATTAAGATCGGTCTGCACGACCATGCCGACGTGCTCGCGGTTCTTCATGAAAAACATGTGCTGCACCTGACGGATGTCCGCGAAGCCGACGCTGTCCGGATCCGGCGCCCCGTAGCACTGCATCTGGGTGAAGTAGAACGGCATGCCGGGCATTCCCCAGGCATCTCTCCACCCTTTGACCAGCGCTTCCATCCTGGCCGCGTAGATTCGACCGTCCCCGCTGTTGCTGGTCCCCTGACACCAGATCGCGCCGCGGATCGCATAAGGGACGACCGGTGCAATCTTGCCGTTGAAGAACTGTGAAGGCCCGCGCCACATGCCCGCGATACCGGGAAGAGGCGGACGTGCGGGCACCCTTCCACCCGCCACGGCGATCTGGCCGGCCTCCTGTTGCCAAGTCGCCAGATCCTTGTAGTACTGCTCGTATGCCTTGCGGCCCTGCTCCGTCAACGGATCCGCATCGTGAATGAGATCGGCGTCGCCCTGAAGTTGCGGATGCGTCTCGATCGCCGCGCGCTGCGTGAACGCTTCGATTCTTGTGTTGCTGTGGGCACTGAGCAGAATGCCGATCGGCACGCCCAGTTCTTTGTAAAGTTCATGCGCGAAGGACAGAGACAATGCCGAAAACCCGCTCGCGTCGCTGGATTTCTTCCAGCCGCCGTCCGACATGGCCTTCTTCTGTGAATACAGGGCCGACACGGTGTTGATATTGATTTCCCGGATGGGAATCTCCTCTTTCGAACCGGCGATTTCGCGGGCAAGGTCGCTGCACATGCTCTGGCCGGCCGTCCACACCATGTTGGACTGCCCCGAAGAGAACCACACCTCTCCGACCAACACGCCTTCGAGTTCGATGGACTGCCCCGTGTCGCTGGAGACTTTGAAGACACGTTCGGTCGAAGACGCCTCAAGCGCATCCAGTTTGACCATCCAGTCGCCATGCTGGTCGACTACGGCGGTCCTGCGTTGGTCCGCAAATTCAACGGTTACTTTGCCACCGGGCACGCCGAATCCCCATACGGGCGCCGTCGCCTGGCGCTGCAGAATCATGTTGTCCGTAAACGGCGCTGCCAAGCCCAGTGTCCGCGTCTCTGCGTCACCGTCTGCGGCCGCCAGGGAAACCTCCTCACGGCATAGCAACGAAGACAGCAACAGCATCACGACCGCCAAACTCACCACGTTCTTAATTCGTTGCATCGTTCTTCCCTTTTCAATCGGGCGTCGCACGGCGGGGGGGGATTGTCGGGCCATGCCGCGGCGGCGCGGTCCTTGCAGCTCGCGCTAATATCAAACCGGCAGAAATGCACGACGTTCTCACCAGAGAACCGCAATGAACGTAGACAAACGCTAGGTGGCAAAAAGCGGCCTGGATATTCTGCAGGCCGCTCCGCTGCCATCCTGACATGCTGTCTCGCCGTGTCTTACTTCACGGGCGTGAGCGTGAATTCCTTGATGGCCAGCCCGTACTGCGGCGGCTGGTTGCGCCAAAACCGCAGGATGTTCTCGCCTTCCTTCAGTGTAACCGTGACCGGTTTGGACTTTTGCCAACTGCCGGCGGTGAAGGGCATCTCCATGATGATCTGGGACTCGGCGTCATTCGTGGACACGTTGAGTCGCTGGTCGTAATTCACCGTGACCACTCGCGCCGTTAACAAGTACTCGCCCGATCGCGGGGCGGTGACCTTGTACTCGAATTGCGAACTCGTGCCTTGACTGGGGCCGGTCGGGTCTACCTTCGGACTTTGGGCGTAGTAGCTTCGGGCGTAGGTGTCCGATATTCGCTCGTTGACGTTGCCGTAAATGTCGTACAGTCCCCACAGATTCGGTTTCTTCTGGCCGACTGGATGCGACTTGCCGCCGGCGTTGTCCTTGAACCAAGCGTACTCCCCGATTTGCGACGGATCGTCGCCGAAAAACCATTTCGTGTCGCGGCCCGCGCGACTGGCGTATTCCCACTCGGCTTCCGTCGGAAGCCGCGCGTCGAGCCCGGTCTTTTCGGCGAGCTTTCCACAGAATGACAGCGCGTCCTCCGCGCCGACGTTGTCCACCGGGCAGTCCGGGCTTTTGGTCGATCTGCTGGGGTTCGAACCCATGATGGCCTGGTACTGGGCCTGCGTCACTTCGTACTTGCCCAGATAGAAACCCCTGGTGAGCGTGACCTCGTGCTTCGGCAGTTCGACGCACTCGAAACGGCCATCGGTCGTGCTTTCGCCGCCCATCACAAATGTTCCGGGTTTGATGTAGACCAATTCCATGGTCACGCCGTCACCCAGGTCGATCTTCAGTTCGGATGGCGCAGCGCCTCCGGCATGCGACACCGCTGCCCGTAGGCCCCAGTTCTCATATTTGCCATAGCCACCACTGAGCATCCGCTTTCCGGAAGTACATGCGTCGGCGTCGCCCTTCCAAGTGCCGCCACGCAGAATCGTTTGGCCCTGTGGAAAGAAACGCGGCAGCATGATTTGCAGACCGCCCCCAAAGCTCTTCATCGCAATCACGTCCCGCGTGTTGCCGGACGGCTTGCTGTATGCGGCGGCCGGTATCGATATGACGCCGTCCTGGCCATAAGTGATCTTCCTGTCGTCGGGCGTGACCGGCGAGGCGATGACTTTTTGTGCGACCGTTGGCTCGTTGGCCTCGCCGAGGTCCGCGCCAAGCGCGTCGAGGGTAACAGCCTTCGCCTCCTCGATAATCGTCCGCTGCTTGCGGAGCGCCACGCCGTTCCAAAAATCGTGGCCTCCGTCGCCTTCCCCGTAGGTCCGTTTTTCTCCCAGGACGTCGCCTGCCCACTGGGCCCGTTTGACCTTCAGGTATTCCTCCCTGTTGTTTCGTGCCTGTGTACTCGCGAGGAAATCGACGTCCTTGTTATATCGCGTACTGGTCCAGCCGCAGCCCCAGCCTCCGCCCAGATTGACGACCCAACCCTCGGGCGTCCAGTGCGCCAGGGCGGCATGACCGCGACTTGGACGGGCCGTGGTCGGGATCCCGAAGGCTCGCAGAATGAAGCGTCCGAAAAACGCGCGCCGGCCACAGACTCCGCCGTTCATGAGGATGTTCTGATACTTCTGTAACTCAGGCCTGTCGTGCTTGACGTCTCCTGACCCGTACTTGACGTCGGAAGCGACAATACTCACGTACCGCCAGCCGAAATTCGAGTTGTAGATATGGTCGGGCCGATAATTCCGCAGCATCTCGCGCCCCCAGGCGAGCGTCTCGTCCGGCTCGTCCCCGTTAACGACCATGCGAAGTTCCCAGGTGCTTAGCCGCTTGAATGCCGGATCCAATTCGCCGTCCAGGTACGCCTTCTCGTAGTGAAGGTAGCGCTTCACCGGGTCGATTGTGGCAGGGGCGTTGGTCTGGGTCGTCGGGCTCACCTGCTCGATCGGCACCGCGTGTTCCAAACCGATGGCGAGCGCCAGCCACTGTAGGACCCCGTCGTCGGCTTTCGTGCTCGTCTTCAGGATGTCGGTGTAGATCTCCATGGCTTGGCCATACCGTGCCGGGCCATATCCACGCCCTTCCCGTTTGGCGCTGGCGCCGTCCGCCACCAGCATCTGCTTCATAAGCTCGGCGTCCGCCAGCATCCTCTCGACCAGCGCCGCCTGCGCTTTCCCCTGCTGGGCAAACTCAGACAAGCCTCGCGGCGTGGCTTCGAGCAGAACGACGTATTTTGCGAACGCGGCGTCCAGCGCGTCGCTGGCGAGGAACTCATTCAGCGCATCGCCTTTTGCCTGATCCTTCCGAGGTATCTTGGCGAAAAGTTCGCTGCGCAGTTTCTCGAGCTGATCGGCATATTGCGCCTCAAGTGTCTGACCCGTCTCAGCAAGCGGCGTTTGCGACACCGCGTCCGGCGTGGCTGCCCAAACGCTCGAGATCCCAGTTGCCAAGACGATCAGTGCTCCTAGGACTACCGTCATCGGATTCCTTTTCAACTTCGTTCTCATTGCGTCGTGTCCTGCTCTCTTGTCGTCTTTTGGCTTGAATGCGCAAACTGGATTTACCTCGCCAGCACTCGCGCAGATTCAAAATCGGGCGTTGCCGGTGGGAGACACTCGTCGTCTTCGACGCTACTCGTTCTTCATCAGTTCGACCATGGCCGCGCCCATGGATTCGCCGACGTTCATGTAGGTTTCGGCGTTGCCGTTGTAGTGGCCGTTGGAAGCGCCGCCTTTGGAAAGTGGGTGGGAGTAAACCGTGGCGACATTGCCTTTGAATTCGGGGTGCTTGTTCGGGTCGCCGACGGCCAACTGGGCTTCGATGATGTCTTTCTCGGTACCCTCGGCGTTGTCCTTGTCTGTCTGCCCGAGCGTAGCGCAGACGAACTTTGCGTTCGGCGCGTCGAACTCCTTGCGGAGATGTTTGATCAGGTTGACCAGATTCTGCTCGTACTTCTGGGAGTGGCCGGCGTTGTAGCGGTCCTTGTCGCCCTGCCACCAGAAAAAGCCGGCGACCTCGAATTTGGTTGCGCCGGGGTAGTGCTTGCCGAGGTTACCAAGCACCTCCTTGGCTCGGGCGATGTCGCCGTCGTACTGAAGGCCGGCCTTCCAGCCGATGGGTTCAGGCTCGGTGCCCTTCTCCCAACGAAGCGGGCTTTGTCCATAGCCGGCGTAGACGTACGTCTTGCCGTCCTTCGGATCGGTGAACTCATAGGACGGTGAACCGGGCGGGAGCAGATCCCAGCCCAGCGAACGGTTGCCAATGGCGCTCTTGAGGACCAGCACGGGTTCGTCGTGGAGTTCGCCCAGGTGATGGCCGATGCCGATCTCGACGCCGATCTTGCCGCCGGCGACCTGGAGCCAGTCGTTTTTCCGGACCTGAGTCTTGCCCGGCCCGCCGCTGCCCATCACGGCCACGTTGCGGACGTCCTGCCGCACGGTCCATTTGCCGGAGTCGTCGACGAGGTGCGGATAGAGGCCTCCGTTCTTGACGGCGTACTCGAGCGTGCCCTCCTTATCTCCGGCGACCTTGCCCATTTCGAGCATGTTGGACTGGCCCATCAAAATGTAGACCTTGACCGGCTTGCTCATGTCCGCCGGTTTGCCGTCGGGATCGGGGAGTTCGACAGCAAAGCAAGGCGAAGCGAACGACACGATTGCCAACGTGAAGAGCAAGTTGGACGCGAATCGAGTTTTCATAGCTTGAGAACCTCCAATTAAGAACGTGTCATCACGGTTGTGATTTGCTCCGATCGCGCTGCTGAGCGGCGCGACGAATTTGAGCTTTTGCTTCGTTCAGCCGTTGGGGCCACTCGAACGTCGGCGCCTTCGCGGGATCGTAGCCTTGCAAGTGGCCCGTGAGCCGCGTGGCGGGTTTAGTGTAGCGCAGTTCGGTGTCGCCGAACACCTCGCGGCAAATCGCGGCCAGCCTCGGGTCATAGTCCACAAGCTCGTCGCGCGTGTTCACGTGGTTGTGGTCGTGATCGTTCTCGCGGTTGTCGTCGAACCACGACTGCACGCCTTCGGCAAAATACTCGTGGTGGTTCACGCCGGCGTACTTGCCCTTCCACAGTCCCGCCGCGATCGCCGCATCGTAGGTCGCTTTCAGTCGTGCATCGAAAGTCGGGTCCACGTTGACCATCCCGCGCAGGTGAATGTTGTGGGCCAACTCATGGATCAGGATGCACTCGGCGGCATATGGATCGCCCGGGTAACCGAGCAAGTTCTCCTCGGCGCACGAGCAGATCGGATCTCGCTCGCTGCCCCCCATGCCGCGGGCCCGCGCATCCCAGTAGTCCTTGCCGGCGATTCCGGGAAACCTCCTCACTCGACGGTCGCTCAGCCGGGCAAACTCGGGCTGATCCGTCGTGAATTCGTTGTGCGCGAGGACGCAGAGACGGGCACCGCTTCGGATCATCGCCTCGCGCACATCAGGCCGCTTCGCGAGCATGAGGTCGACAAGAAAGGCGGCCTCCTTGAGCGCGAACGCATTCACCTTGTCCGAAGCCACGATCGGAAACCCATTCGCGCTGACGCGCTGCGTATAGAAAGCCGGCACGCCGTTCTTATCGGGCGGGTCGAAGCGAACTGCCTGCACGGGCACGGTGCTGGTTGCGGTGACCTCGAACTCGTCTTCCTGTCCAACGATCGCGAAGCGGTGGCCGAGCGTGGTGGAGATCAAGGTATCTTCGCCAGGGGCGACCTTGCCATTCGAAATTCGCTCGCGGTTGGATTTCAGCCAATAGACTTCGATCGGTTGCCGGCTGCCGTTGATGATCTGCAACACCGGACGCGGCATTGCGACTTTGGCTGACGGTTTCTCGGCGGACGGTTGCGAAGCCGCCGAGGTATCGTCTCCGCGCGGGATCTCGTTCAGCGTGTAGTAGGCATTGGAATGGACAAGTGACTCGGCAGCCTCCGACCGCACGTTCTGGAAGTCGAAGTCGTGGACGTGCCCCTGCACCAGGCCGTCGATCCGCAGATGGACTTGCAGTCTATCCTTTGAGACGGTTGCATGCGTGACCGTGGGCTTCGTGTGGTCAACTTCCGGACTGCCGTAGCCTTGCTGATAGATGTGCGTGTAGGTCGAGAGCGAATACGAGTCCGGCCGTGCCGCGATCGCTCGGTCCACGGGTTTGGTGAACGTGACCAGGAAACCGTCTGGGCGGGCATTGATCTGTTTGACTTCAAAGGGCATCTTCCCGGTCCAGTCCAGACGCTGCAGCGCGTAGGGTCTAGGACCGCGCACCGGCCAACCGCGATTGGTGCCCCCGACGATCAGATCGCCCCGAGGCGTAAACTGGCAGGCCAGCAACCCGGTCGCCAGACCTTCACGAAACGGGTAACACGCCCCTTGCCAGATGCCGTTGATCTTCTCGGTCGTGGCCCGCATCATAACGCTCAGACTGAAATCGCCGATGAAGATCTGATTCTGAAAAGGGCCGAATTTTCCGTCGGTCCGATCGACGACGAAGCCGGAGATGGACCGCCCCATTTTGATGTACGGAAACACGACGGCGTACGGAACCAACTCCTTGACTCGGCGCCGCTCGGTCATTAACCGCGACGGCGAGTTAGGTTCGACCGGCCGATGCGCGAATCGTGTCGCCAGTTCCGTCGATCCGGGCTGGTCCATCTTCGCCGCCAGCGGATACCAGTTGAAACTGATCGGATGCCCCATGAAACCGCCTGGCTCGAGCACCTTGAGCGAGCACGATCCGTTCCACGGTCCCTGACTCTCGGCATAGAACATGACGCCGTGCTCGTTCGGTCCGATGCCGCAAGGACTGCGAATGCCGCTGCAAACGGGAATCGTTTTGCCGTCTTGCGTCACTTTCACGCACCAACCGCGAAACGGCACTTTCGATCGGTAGGATTCCGACAGGCACAACGCGACCCAGCTGTTGCCGTCCCGATCGAGCTTGGAACCAAACGCGAACTCGTGGTAATTGCGGAAACCCCAGGCATCGCTGAGGGTTTCAAAGTCATCCGCGCGGCCGTCACCGTCCGTGTCGGAAATGCGCGTCACTTCCGTCTGCTGAGTGACGTAGAAGGCACCGTCCTTGTACGACAGCCCCAGGACTTCATCCAGCCCCGACGCGTAGCGACGAAACTCCGTTCGCGGGTTTTCGTCGAACGCGCCGCTCACCAGATAAATGTCGCCGCGTCGCGTGCCGATCGCCAGCCGCGCACGGGCCGATTCACTGTCGGGCAGAACCTCGAAGCTGCCGGCTTCCAGCGCCATGTTCTCGGGGAAGGGGATCTCGACGATGCGGTAATACTTCGCCTCTTCCTCGGCGGTCCCCCAGTATTCGCCGAGCGGCTCGGCGCGTAGCGTTCCCGCCGACACCAAGACGATGGCGACGAACAGTGCAGTCTTCATCTTGCTTCCTACCATTTGTATTCCAATGTCAGCCGCGTTGAGCCATCGGCAATCCGTAGCGGAATGCGAAGTTCTTTGCCGCCCGTCGCATCGACGATCGTGCCCGCGTGACCTTCGTCGATCTTAATCTGCAGTCGATCGTCCAGCAGAAACACACCGTCGTCGCGGCGGACAATGGTCTTGCCCGTTGCTGCTCGGAACGTGAGCCCATCGCGTTGCGAATCGGCTTTCAGCGTCACCGTTCGGCGAATAAGAGGTTGGCCCGTTGACGGATCGAGCGCGTCGACCGCGAAATCCTCGACGGTGATCCCGGCAAACTCGTATCTGAACCGCGGACGCATCTTTTCATCGAGCGAGTAACCTTTGAACTGATGTCGCGGCGGTCGTTCCTCGTCGACGATCCAAGGATTTTCCGTGTCGTCGAGGTCGGGGCCGGCTGAAAAACGCATCAGGCTGTCGCCCAGCGGTCGCGCGGCGCCGTGTCCCTGGCTTCGCCACACGCCCGCCGGATCAGCAAACTTGCCCTTCCAGATCATCGCCAGCCGCATCTGCTCGGCGTCGAACACCAAGTTGACCTGGCTGGGATATCCAACGCCGATACCTCGTTTGCCAACGCCCGGATAACTGCGACGGAGCATCACGGCTTCATCGGTGGCCAGCAGTTCCAACGGTTCCACGATCAACCCGCGCGGCGTTCGCGCCTGGCGCCCGTCGAGCAGATACTGCCAGAGAGCTTCGATCTGCACCTCGCGATTGCCGCCAAGAATGTCTTGCCGCAACGCTCGACCACCCGGCCAGAAGGACGGCATGATCGTGTTTGGACTGAGGCTCTGCGGATTTCGCATGTAGTGGTAGAACCAGTTCTTTTGCAGCCGCTCGGTCATCTCCGTGAGATCGACGGCCGGCATGTTGGCCGACTTTTTCAACTGAAACGTATGGCAGACGATGCAGTTGAGCCCACCGGTGCCGACCATTTCCGCACCCGCCTCGCGCATTTCCTTCTGGTCCTTGAACGCGGCAAACTCCGCTTGCGGAAGGCGATCAGCCTGCTGGAACAAGTCCACGAGATGCGCGACGTTGGCCGTCCCATGCTGCGGCATTCGCGTGAGCACATACGGTCGGACGGTACGCCCGCTGACGAGCACCTGCCGCAACCACTGTGGATTGAGCTTGGCTCCGACGCCGGTGAGCGCCGGCGGGATGCGCCCCTGCGGACCAAGATTCGGATCCTCCGTTTGAAAGTAAGGGTCACGCTCGTCTGACACGCCGCCGAGCTCATCGCGTTGGTGGCAGTTCAAACATCGAAACGCCGTCAACGCGACCGCGACCTGATCGTGACTGCTCAGTGCGTACGACTGGCGAGTCAGTGCCGCTTGAATGGACTTTCGCTGCGGTTCGGAGAGCGTGAACGCGGGCCAATTCCCACTATTTGCAGACAGACACCCGTGTTCGGAACGCACCCGTGACAGCGGCAGCGACGTCGGCCTTACGTCGGACGAATCAACTCGGTGACATTGCCGGCAACCAAGCTGGCTGAAACGTGCCTTGCCCTTCGCGGAAAGTTCCCGTAGCGCTTCAAACGGTTTCGAAGCGACATCAACTTGAGGTGGCGAAAGTAGGTAACTGGCCACATCGATGGCTTCCGCATGCGACAACCGCATATCCGGCATTCGGCCGGACGGTCGAAATTCCAGCGGATTCTTGAGAAACGCGACGAGTCCGTCGAGGTTGTACTTGCGCGGCACGGCGCCGAGCGGCACCGACGACTCCGGCAACAATTCACGCGAGTCGTCGTCGCGCGGCGAATGGCAGGCGGCACAACCCACCGTGTGAAACACTTCGCGTCCCCGCGTCGCTGCCGCGGATTCGACCGGCTGCGCCGAGAACTTTCGGTCGCTGAGCGAAGCCAGGTAGTGCGCGATCTCCTCGGCCGCCGTCTGGCGCTCGCTGACGGCAAGCCCCGACATGACGTCCGGCATCGTCGTTCCCGGGTGCGTGTTCGAGGGATCGGCGATGAACTGCCGCACGAAGTGCGGATTGATGCGACCGGTGGTCCGCAACAGGTCGGGAGGCTGTTTCGCGGAAAGAGGCGACTGCGTGACATCGTCGCGGTGGCAAGCCTCGCAATTGAATTCCTTGAGCAGGACGATGCCCTGCAATTCCGGTCCGATGGATTGACCGGCTGTGGGGCGCGCGTGGTTCGTGCGATTCGGATCCGCGGCGGCGAGTTCCATCAGGTACCGAACGAGGTCGAGAAACTGTTCTCGGCTTTCAAGTTGATCCACTAGGTTGTCTGGCATCGCCGACACCCTGCTTGGCGATATTTCGTCGATCTCGGCGCGCGACAGCGATACCCGCCGCAGATCGCCGGACGAAATCTGAAGAACAATATTCTCCGGACTCTCGTCGATGATTCTCCCGGCGAGCGTCCTTCCTTCCATCGTCACCAATGTGACCGATTCAAAGCCTTTCCTGATGGCTTTCGACGGCTCCAACAATGATTCGACGAGGTACGCGTCGGTCGCTTCGGCGCCGAGTCCGGTGAGATCGGGCCCGACAGGATTCGCGACACCGGGAGCATGACATCGTGTGCAACTAAGATTCTGCTGAGCGAACAGGATCGCTCCTCGAACAACATCTCCCTTTTTCCGCGCGTCTTCGGCCAGGGCCTCTAGCGATTCGGTTTTCAGTTGCTGCGATAACGATCGCGCCATCACGGAGACATCAGACGCGACCAACAGCAGCACGAGCACGATCGAGGTGAAGACGTATTTTTCAAGCTTCATGGTTTCAACTGCCAGCACACGGACTTTCAGGTAAGCTGTGACCCCAGCCATAATCCAACACTCGCCCCGCATTCGCCGATCTTCCACCAATGGAATGATTCAGCTCCCGATGGCGTTGCAACCAATCGGAACAGTACGGCTACGCTCACCGCTCAACTTCTGCGGCAGCGCCAGCAATTGCCTTCGTCGAACACCAAAAACCAACGCAAAATAACGTCGTCAAGGCACGCTTAAGCATCACGACAAGGCCTCCGGATTGCGCGGAGCAACGCCGAGCCTATCATAACTAAGAGCCTGATCCAGTATTGTCGGAGACAAACCCCGTCGCTGCCGGAGCCGCTAACCGGCTCGATTGGCCAAAGGTATCGCGTCCAACCGTTCTCGGCTCTGCGAAAAGCGTCAATGCCGTTGGGCCGTGGCGGACCTAGGCTACCGCTTACACGATGCCGCACGCCCATGCGTTCAGCCTGCCGCTGACCACCGGCGATGATCGTCTGCGGACCAGCATGGGGCGTGAAATTATCGCTGCGGCCGCGAACTTGGGCGAAGCTGCGGCCAATATTGCCGAGCGGGATGATGCCGCCACCGTCACTGCACCACGCCGCTAATCAACCGATTTCCTCCAGCGAAGTCGCCGAAAATCCGTTAACTGGGCAGTCGATAACCTGTATACATTTCGAGAGTCATTTCCAAAAACGGACCTTCCCACCCGTTGGCGTTGTCTCTGTTCTCTCTTTGCGTCGCGAGACACGTTGAGCACGTGAGACTTTAGGCAAGATCGCGCCCAGAAGGGGCCGACAGGGCCGGCGCGGCGTGTCTCTGAGTTGTCTCCGCGAACGCCGGCGGTCCTCCGGCACTGTTCGCAAGTCGTTGCGGGGACTGGCCGTTAGACGAAAAAAGCCCAGGCGTTTGGCCTGGGCTTTTTTCGCTAACCCGCGGGTCGCAATTGCTTGCTACATCGCGGAGAAAGTGGCGGGGACAGGATTCGAACCTGTGACCTCGAGGTTATGAGCCTCGCGAGCTACCGGGCTGCTCCACCCCGCGTCGTGTTTTGGTGGACTTCTGTATTATAGGCGTGCTTTGGTTGGCGTCGAGGGGTGTTGGGCAGGGGCTGGGGTCAGGGGTCGGGGGTCGGGGGGGAGACAGGAGATACGGAGATACGGAGATACGGAGATACGGGGCGGGTGGGATTGGGCGGATTTTGGGTTGAGTTTGGGCCACTTGATTGCTAGAAGTGGTGTATTGGCCTGATGAAAAAGGGGTCAGACCCTTGGGGAATGTGCGTCTTGGCCGGGGAATTCGCCGTGCCTGAGAGGGGTCAGACCCCTTTTTCATCAGGCTGTTATCGGCTGGGACGTTGGGCCGCGATGCTTCGCGATTCGTTTTGTTGGATTGCGCGGTTTTTGGATGCGGATTTGCTGACGTTCGACCTCGCCCGAAGGAGGGAATTATTGAGCGCAGGTACTGGGGTTCCCCCAATCCTGTTCGCGCGGAATTTTCTTTCGGGTTGCTTATCGGTTTCTTTTGGTTTGGCACGCGGTTTGCGCCAGGGTGAGCGGCGGGTGGTTTGACTGCCGTTTTGGCGGAGG
>JAJDEG010000529.1 GCA_029259895.1 Planctomycetota bacterium | reverse complement strand
ACGACCTCGAACCGCAAATCGCCTACGTGGCTCTCGTCCATCTCGCCTCGCGCGAGGGCATCCGTCAGATATTCACGCTCGACCGACGAGACTTTCTCGTATACCGAAACCGAGATGGTCAGCCATTTGAATTGCTGCCGGACATGCCGCGGTGATTCAAACCGGCGATCAAGCAATCGCTATTCGCAATTAGCAGGAGTGAAACGATTCCACCTTCGTCGATCAACTCAATCATCGCAGGCACGACGATGAATGTGCGGCTCGCGATCTCTCGGACCGGCGCGGGCGCAGTCCATCGAGAACGTTAACGTGATGCGCCGCTTGACTTGACCTACACAGCTATATCGCCGGAATCTGAATGCAACCGCGCT
The DNA here is from genome assembly GCA_029259895.1 of Planctomycetota bacterium. Taxonomy (GTDB): domain Bacteria; phylum Planctomycetota; class Planctomycetia; order Pirellulales; family PLA5; genus PLA5. Next base: position 2,818 of record JAJDEG010000529.1, on the reverse strand, counting down.
TAGCCAGTTAGCCGGCGTACATAGAACCGACGTACTCCAGGCGCGTCGAGAGAAAACGATCGAGGAGGTCGTGAAGAATGCATTTTACCTGCACCGAACAGTGCGAACTCCCGTTTATGCTGAACCTCTCGGACGGCGTCTATCAGGTTCTCATAGCGAACGCCGCTTATGAACTCACTATTCTCCAGAACCAGGTTGCCGTGCATTTGGCGAACAAGCGATTTGCCATCGGCAATCCGGAGCGGCTTCGATGCGAGCTAAATGCAGACTACGACCACGCGCACAAGCAATTGTTGCGCACTGTCGTCCGTCATGTAACGACGACGGACGTTGCTCGTGAAGAAATTCCGCAGGTCAGTGATGCCGATTTGGTCAGCGACATGAAATCCGACATCATCTCGGAAACGCCAACGGCGTTTGCTGGAAGGACGGATGACCTTGGGAAAGAAGCAACGCGGCGAGTTGCAGAAATGTCCAAGGACGCCAAAGACTCCTATAGGTGGCGCTCCGCGAAGTTGCGCTTCGCGCGCCAGCTTCCCTCGACGGACCTATTCCTCTCCGCCTTGAATTCGTTGATTCGCCTTTACATGCAACGGTTTAACGACTTCTTCGCGGAGGAGGTTACTCTCCTTCAACTCGCCTCGCAGTCGCCGTTATTGGGGGTTTTCGTAGACATTGAGTGCGAAGGGGAACATCTGCTAAGCTACAGCCACGTCGACAAGATGCCGCCCATCATGCGACAGCCTTGGCAACTTCATCCGGACCCAAGAATTGAGGAATTCAAGAACGATCTGAAGGCGGGAGTAGCGCCCGATTCGGTATTGCTCCTCGAAGTGAGAGCGCGGGCCTTCCTTGAGCGTGGCGCAACGCGGTCCGCCGTCATCGAAGCGTCCGCCGCGCTCGAGCTTGCGCTAACCAGAAAGCTTCGTCAAGGATTTGCCAACAAGGGGAAGATCGCGACGGAAATCGACGCGATTCTCAGAAAGGAAATAAGGTTCAAGGATCGTGCAAACAGGCTCCTGATCAACGCGACGGGCAAAGGCTTGGCCAACTTGAATAACAAGCTGTACGCGACGGTATTAGCCAATCGAGAGAAGCATCGCCACGGAATTGCGCATGCCGACACGGAGCCGAGCCAACCGGATGCCGAACAGGTGATTCGAGATTTTGAGCAACTAAGAATCGTAGTGGACGGCATCCCAGTCTAGCCCGCGGACTCTGCGAGCATCGCGAGTCACAAGTGAACGTCTTCGTCGGCTAGAACACTTTCCGCGTATCGACGAGTACTGTCACCGGCCCGTCGTTCACTAACGACACATCCATGTGCGCCCGAAACTGTCCTGTCGCGACTGACACTCCTTTTGCCCGCGCGTGCTCCACGAACACTTCATAAAGCCGCTCCGCCAGTTCCGGCCCCGCAGCAGCGACGAAACTCGGCCGCCGACCCTTGCGGCAATCGCCCAGCAGCGTGAACTGGCTGACGACGAGCAGCCCCGCCCTGCCCTGCCCCGCGTCTTCCTGACCGGCGTCCTCTCGCCCCGCTTCTTCGACATTCTCCAGCAGCGACCAGTTCATCTTCCCCGCGTCGTCGTTGAAAATCCGCAACTCCACGATCTTGTCGGCCAGTTGCACGGCATCCTCGCTACGGTCGTCCGCCGCCACGCCGAGCAACACGAGCAGTCCTCGCCCGATCGCGCCGACGACTTGCCCATCGACGGTGACGCTGGCCTGACTGACTCGCTGCACACAAGCACGCATGGAACTAGCCCGAAGCAATTGAAAAACAGAGAGTGACGAGCAAACGAGCAAAACTGCAAATGCCCTGCCCCCTGCCCGCTATCCCCTGCCCTGCCCTCTCGCACACTTCCGATCGGCAAAAACCTCTACCCGCTTGAGAACCTTCCCCGCTCGCACCGCCCTGCCCTGCCCCATTTCGCTCATGCGCCCTGGGCGAAGTGTTCCGCCGCGCCCAGTTGGGTGGTATTTTAGAGAGGCTCGCTCGTCCCTCCATTACGCGTCCCTCCATCACACGTCCCTCCATCAACTTCCCGCCCGGCCAGAGGTCTCTTCATGTTATCTGTCAAAGCGCCGTGCCGTCGTTCGTCGACCATCCGTTCGATTGTAACCGTCCCGACGATCCTGGTCGTCGGTCTGCTTCTGGCCACTGCATCCACCGCGCAGAATGCCGACGACGTCAAAGTCGCGACCGCCAAGAAAGCCGCCGAGCCCCAAGGCATCCTCCCCATCGGCAGCGACGGCAAACCGTTGAACCTCGACTTTGAAACCGGCACGCTCAAAGATTGGACCGCCGAAGGCGATGCCTTCAAGGATCAGCCGATCAAGGGCGAGATCGACCAGAACCGCGACTTCGGCGACGGCAAACGCTCGCGTCTGCAAGGTGACTACTGGATCGGCGGCTACGAGAAGCACAAAGACCCGCCGACCGGCACGCTGACCAGTGCGGCGTTCAAGGTCACGCACCCGTTCGCGGCGTTTCGTGTCGGCGGCGGCTCGTTCCGCGAAACGCGCGTCGAACTGGTCCTAAAAGAATCCGGCAAGCCGTTCTTGATCGCCTCGGGCACGAACCACGAAGACATGCTGCCCGTCGTTGTCGATCTGCGGCGTCAAAAGGGGCACGAGATATTCATTCGCATCGTCGACCAGCACACCGGCGGCTGGGGGCATGTGAATTTCGACGATTTTCGGTTCTACGACGCTAAGCCGATCTTCGACACGACCGGCGCGCCGTCGACGCAAGACGTTTATTTGCACGCCGGACTCTCGCCCGACGAAGCCGCCAAGGCGATGACGCTGCCGG
>JAJDEG010000528.1 GCA_029259895.1 Planctomycetota bacterium | reverse complement strand
GAAGACCGTGCACCTCAGCATGCAAATTGGCCAGCCGCAGATGCTGCCGCTCGAGGCGGCCGAACAATACCACCTCCGCTATCACACGCGCTACGGCCAAAAAGCCGCCTGACAGCCGGCTGAAAAAGGGGTCTGACCCTCTCAGGCACGGCGCGTTCTCCGGCAAAAACGAGGTTTCCCCAAGGGTCTGACCCCTTTTTCAGCAGGCTGCTAACCAAAGAAACCGCGGCCGTTAGGCCCAAACCTCCAACACCTCACATCCAGCCATGCCGCCAGAACTCTCCGTCGTCTTGCCTTGCTACAACGAATCGCGTGGCCTCAAAGCGATTTTGGACCGCTATGCCGAGGTCGGCGCGACCGAACGATTCGAGTTGATCCTGGTCGACAACGGTTCGACCGACGACACACCGCGCGTGCTGCAGCGACTGCTGCAAGATTACAAGTTCGCCCGCAGCGTACGCGTCGAGACCAATCAAGGCTACGGTCACGGCCTGTTTACCGGCCTGCAAGCGGCGCAAGGCGAGTTGCTCTGTTGGTCGCACGCCGACATGCAGACGGACCCGGGCGACGTATTCCGGGCAATGTCGATCTACCGTCGCTCGGACGATCCTCAGCGCACCATGGTCAAAGGGCAGCGATTCGGCCGCCGCTGGAGCGAGCAATTCGTCTCGTGGTCGATGCAAACAGTTTCGACGTTGTTCTTCTGGACGCGGATGCACGAGATCAACGCCCAGCCGAAGTTGTTTCACCGCGATCTACTCGTCTACCTGACGAGTCCGCCCAAAGACTTCAACTTCGACGTCTACGTTCTGTACAAGGCGAAGCGACACGGCTGGCGGGTGGAGTCGTTTCCCGTCCAGTTTCCGCCCCGACAATTCGGCGTTTCAAACTGGGCCGCCACATGGAGATCGAAGGTGCGTACGATGTGCCGATCGATGTTCTACATGTGGCGTTTGTCGCTGGCCGACGACTGAGCGCAGCGCGAACGGACATGCGTCGCCGATTATCTACGCGCCCGACGATCCGAGAACCTCGTCCTTTCCATATCTCCCATGAACGCGAACAAATCCCAAACGATACCGATGTTCGTTGGCCTCGATCCGGATCCGCGGCTCGCGGAAGTGGTCTGGGCGTACAAGCGCCGCGTGCGGACGCTCGTCGGAGCCCAAACGTTTCTCGATGACCCTCCGCATTTGACCGTGTACCTGGCCGCGTTCGACGAACCGGCGGTCGTCGTGGACGCGATGGAGCAGTTGGCCGCGGCGACGGCGTCTCCCGCGCTCGGCATCGTCGGCTGGCACGTTTTCCGTTCCGACGCACTGACCGGCGGCAACACGCTCGTGTGCCAGCTTGCCGACGACGACGTTCGTGCGCTGCGGACGTTGCAGCATAGCGTTATCCAGCGCATCGCTCCGCTACGTGACGACCGGGCAACGGAATCAAGATACGCCGAACGCTTGGAGTCGCTCGACGAGACCCAGCGATCGGCGATTCGCCGCTGCGGCTTTCCGTACGTCGGCGAACATTGGCATCCGCACTTCACGATCGCGTCGATTCGGCAGTCCGATTGGCCGACGATCGAGCGCGAAATGCTCCGCAGTCCGCCGCAACTCGAGGCGACCTGCTCGGGCGCGACGCTGTATCGCATCGACGATGGTCACCCAACGTCGGTTAGGTCGTTCGCACTTCGTCGACCGCGAGAGACGCTCGCTCTCTCCCCCACAGTCGCCTCGTAGGGCACGTCGACCAGACCACAAGTCAACATTTAGACGACGCGCAGCCGCACCGAACGTCGGGATAGTCGCATGGACACGAACGCCATCAAACAACGCATCGTCGCCGCCCTCGGTCGAGCGGTCGATCGATTCGATTGGGTGGACTCGGCGACCGTGACGGGCAGCTTCCTTGGCGGGGCTGGCCTGGCGGGGATTAGTGACATCGACTTCGTCGTCGTCGTCAAGCGGCTCTGCGGTCACGGCTTCGAGCAGCTACAGTCGGCTTGCCGCGAGGCGCTTGCGCCCGTCGTGCGTGCGGCGGGCTATCGCTTGCGGATCAACCCGACGCTCGGCCCGCTTAAGTTCAACGACGCCGAAACGGCTGTGTTACACCTGATGGTCTACTCGCGCGCGGCGCACGTCGAGCACGTCGTGAATAGCCCGTTCACGTGCTTCGATTGGCAACGGTCCGCGACGTGGTTCAAACGACCGCTGGGCGACGTATTCGCGGTGTTCGGTCTTCAGCCGCGGCACTTTCTATCGGCCCGACGGAGCGTGAGCGACTATTTGCGAGACTACCGCGCCGGGCGGGTTTCGTATCGAGAAATGGAATGTTCCGATACGGAGTGCCGCGAAGTCCGCCGCGAGTTGCCGATGCAGCTACGCGACCGCGTCGAATTTGCGTGGCACATCGTCCGCTTCTTGATGCAGAACTTCTTAAAGCTGATCCACCGCCGCAACGAGTCGTTCGAGGGCCCCGCCCTTCGCGATGCGTTCTTGGCCGAGTTTTCCGAGGACGCCCAAATCGTCGCGCAATTGTTCGACGAGTTGGCAGCCCTCAAGAAGTCCCAGGATTTTTCGTCCGTGCCGGAGCATCTCGACGAGCGGCTCGAACGATTCGTCGTTGCATTTGAGCGGCAGTTTCGCCGGACGTTCGTCGACGAAGCGACTCGGCACGTCGTGTTTCGCCACGCGCGCACCGCCTTGAATGCGAAGGACGGTGAGGCGCGGCGTTTCGTCGGCCGCACCGACGTGCCAATCGAGCCGATCGCCGATGCCGATCTGCGGCCTCTGTTGGAACAATTGAAAGAGGGATCGTTTCGCTCCTCGTTCGTGTCGCCGCTCGCGCGATCGGCACAGAGCATGGCCGAAGTCGCCCGCCGAGTTACGTTGCCGCCGGCGAAGTGCGACGAGCGGTTGCTCGAAATCGATTACGGCGAGTGCGAAGGGCTGACGGTAGCGGAGGCCCGCGCTTTCGATCCGGAAATGTTCGCCGCCTGGGGGCGCGGCGAAGACGCGGCGTTTCCAGGCGGAGAGGATACAAGTGGCGTGTGTCGGCGCGTTCTGGACTTTTGCAAAGATCACTGGGCCGACGGCGACACGGCGACGTGTACGCACAACGTCGTGGTGCGATCCCTCGTCGGGCATACGCTGCAAGTGCCGACTCACCTCTGGCATCGTCTGTCGATCGACCATCTGCGGCCGTACGCGTTCATCCAAACGCGGCGTTACGGAACGTTCGCCGATCTCGACGAGACCGTCTTTCGCTCCACGTTCGCCGGCTTAGTCATGCAGCCGACATGCAATTCGCAGCCTGAAAGCACCGACGCTCGCAAGTCGGCGTGAAGGACGCTCGCCCACTAATCCTCTATCCCTCGATCCCTGCCCTATGCAACTTATCGTTCCCATGGCTGGTTTGGGCCAGCGATTCGTCGACGCCGGCTACACGTTGCCAAAACCGCTGGTCGAGGTAGCCGGCGAGCCGATGGTCGTTCGGGCGGTGCGCGACTTGCCGCCTGCGGCACGGATCGTGTTCGTCGTCAACGGCGAGCACGTTCGGCGTCACGCGATCGACGTTGCTTTGCGCGGTCACTTTCCCAGCGCGCGTATCGTCGTGACCGACGGGTTGACGGCCGGGCAGGCATGCACCGTGCGTCTGGCGGCCGACTCGCTGCAATTGGACGACGAAGTATTCGTCGCGGCGTGCGATGCGACGCACCTTTACGACGAAGACCGATTCGATGCGCTCCGACGCGACCCGGCGATCGACGCGGCCATTTGGACGTATCGCGGCGAACCGCGCGTGCTGGCATCGCCGCGGAGCTACGGCTGGGTCCGCGTCGACGAGTTCGGCAACGTTGCCGGCGTTTCGTGCAAGCAGCCGATCTCCGAACGGCTGCTCGCCGACCGAGTTGTGAGCGGTTTCTTTTGGTTTCGATCGGCCCGGCATCTGATGGACGCGATCGACGAACTGGTCGGCAGCGGCGAGCGGATCAATGGCGAGTTTTATCTCGACGTGGTGCCGAATCGGTTAATCGCCGCTGGGCGTCGCGTCGCGGTCTTCGATGTCGAAAAGTACATCGGCTGGGGCACGCCTGAGGATTTGGACGATTATCGATGCTGGGAGCGGTACTTCGCCCGATTCGACTCCAACTCCGCGTTGCGGCGGGCATCGTAACCGCGTAGGGTGCGCCCTGTTCTACGGCAACGCGAGCAATTTCACGGGAGCCACGGAAGTGCGAAGTGAAACGCAACCGTTCAGCGGGGAAAGGCTATCCTGCGCTGGCGGTACGGAAAGCCGAGGCGTTGCCGCGGCATGGAGCGAGCATCGCGAATCGCGCAAGCAATTGCTGCGATTTCTCGTCGTTGGCACGAGCAGCGTCGCGGTGGACTTCGTTGCGTATCGACTGTTGCTCGCGAGCGCTTGGCCGTGGGATGTCGCCAAGGGCGCGTCGTATTTGGCTGGTGTCGTCGTCGGATTCTTCGGAAACAAGTGGTGGACGTTCGAGTCGTCGCGGCGTTCGGCCGCCGAACCGATTCTGTATTTCGTTCTGTATTCGATCACACTCGCCGTAAACGTCGTATGCAACCGCGGCGCGCTGTTTGCGCTCGGCGAGGGCGGCGGCGTTTGGGCGTTCCTGTTTGCGACCGGCGTGACGACCGTGCTTAACTTTCTCGGCATGAGATTCGTAACGTTTCGTCGCGGCGTCGAAGATCGCCGTACCGAGGCGCTTCGCAAAGCCGCCTGACTCTGGGCTATGGAAACTCACAATTCAAGTCCTATGCAGCTCATCGCGCATCGCGTCAATACGGCCGCCCAACTTTGCGATACGCCGTGCGAGTACGGCGTCGAACTCGACTTGCGCGATCGCGGCGAGCGGCTTATCGTTCAGCACGATCCATTCGGCGACGGCGACGACTTTGAAGAATACCTGCGCCATTACCGGCATGGCACGATGATTCTCAACGTGAAGAGTGAGCGAATCGAGCCGCGCGTACTCGATCTCGTGCGCCGGCATGCCGTATGCGACTACTTCTTTCTCGACTGTTCGTTCCCGATGATTCGCACGCTCGTAGCCCAAGGCGAGCACCGCGTCGCCGTGCGGTATTCGGAGTTCGAGCCGATCGAGTCGGCACTCGCGCTGGCGGGTCAGGTCGATTGGGCGTGGATCGACTGCTTCACGAAGATGCCGCTCGACGCGGAGAGCCATGCGCGGCTCAAGCGGCACTTTAAGCTCTGCGGCGTTTCGCCGGAGCTACAAGGCCGGCCGGCCGAGACGATTGCGGACTATGCCCGCGAGCTAGCCCCGTACCCGCTCGACGCCATCTGCACCAAACGTCCCGATCTGTGGCGGAAAGCGATGGACGAAATACACGGCGACGCCACGCCGCGTCGTCACGTTGCATAGCCACATTGCATAATCATCGTTCACGGCGGCGATCGCGCATGAAAAAAGGCCCAAATCCCAAGAACGTTGGGACTTGAGCCTTGAGATTTGATTGAGACTTTAGCCTTTACAACTGGCCCTTCAGCGCTGCCATCGCCGCGTCGTAGTTCGGCTCTTCCGCGACTTCCTTTACGGTCTCGGCGTAGACGACCTTGCCGTCCTTGTCGAGCACGAACGTGCCGCGGGCGAGAATCTTCAGCTCGTCGATCAACATGCCCCAATTCTGGCCGAACGACCGGTCCATGTAGTCGCTGCCGTTGCGGAGGTTCTTGATATTCTCCGCTCCGCAAAAGCGGTTCATGGCAAACGGCAGGTCGAGGCTAACCGTTACGGCGTTAATCTTGTCGCCGAGCGCCCCGAGTTGGTCGTTGAATAGCTTCGTCTGCTTTTGGCAGACCGGCGTATCGAGCGAGGGCACGACGGAAAGGATCGTCGGCTTGCCCTTGAGATCGGCCGGCGTAAACGACTTCAGTCCACCTTCGAAATAGTGCAGCGTGAACGCAGGCGCTTGCTGACCGGCCTGGACGGCTTCGCCAGCTAGCGTGAGCGGCGCGCCTTTAAACGTAACGGCTCCGGATCGGGCCATGACCTAACTCCTTGTTTCGGGATTCGATTAACGCGGCCGATACGCACTCGCGTTCGACGTCCGCGTGCAATTTTCAGCCCCCCACAGCAACGAGGGGCAAGAACGACTGTCATGAACGACGCCAATATGCCGCCTGGCGTCGTCACTCGCAAGGGGGCTGCGGCGCATCGCCCAGTCTTGGCGTCGCTTTTCCCGGTCGTCCATCGAGCTTTGGCGTTCGCTGCCTATTGCGCCAGCAGCCGCTTGGCCTCTTTGAGCAGAAAGTCCGGGTTGTTGAACGGCTCGTAGCTGATGTCTTGCCAGCGGACGAAACCTTTGGCGTCGATGAGAAACGTGCCGTGCAGCGTGGTTTGCTCGAAGTCGTCGAACGCCCGGTACTGGCGGAAGACGGTGAGCGACGCATCCGAGGCGAGCGGGAACGGGAAACCGCCTTCGATGCCGCAACTGGCGATCGACTTTTCTAGCTCTTCGCTGGCGTCGGAACTGATCGCGACCAGTTCGATGCCCGCGTCGGCAAAGTCCTTCGTCTTCGGCGCGAACGATTTGAGCTGCTCGACGCAATGCAGGCAGCCGTAGCCGAGGTAGAAGATCACCACGACCGGCTTGCCGCGATATTGGTGCAGGCTGATCGGCTTGCCCTGGCCGTCCGTGAGCGTAAAGTCGTCCGCTACGTAGGGCGACCAGCGAAACGGTCCGAGCGCATCGAGGTCTGGGCGAACGCCGGCGTCCATGGCCGGCGGCGCGGGATCGCGCCAGTCGTCGCCCAAGTGCATGTGCTTGGCAACGTCCGACAGTCGGGCAAGCGCAGGCACATCGAGATCGGCATGGCCGGCAAGCGGGCGGAGCTTCTTGAAATGCTCGACGGCTTCGTCCGTTTTTCCGCCGCGATAGAGCACCTCAATATAGTTCGCCAGCGGCAGCACTTGGCCGGGTGCGCCGTCGAATGAGGCTTTGGCGATTTCGATCGCTTTGGCCGCGTCGCCGGCCTTGAGATGGGTCCGCGCGAGCAATTCTTTGCGAACTTGCCGCCCAGCTTTTTCAAATTGAGCGAGGGCTTCCTTGAAATCGCCGCGGGCCAGCGCGCGGCGGCCGCGTAGCTCGGCCAGGGCTTCCTCGATTGACTTCTTCGTCCGATCGTGCGACTTACGGGCGTCGGCCTTGGCCTTGGCGATTTGGTCGTCCTTCTTCTTCTCTTTCTTGGCTTTCTCTTCGGCTTCGCGCTCGGCCTTATCGGCGGCTTCCTGTTTGGCGGCGATGCGGGACTTTAAGTCTTCGATGCACGCCTGCCCCGCGTCGAAATGTTCCTTGGCGAAATGGGCCGCGCCGACGAGCGACAAGCGGCGGACTTGCTCGTCGTCTTTATCCGTCGGTTCGAGATACGGAGTGTCGGCCAGCGCCAGCACTTCGTCCCACATTTCAAACCGTTCGAGATACTCGAACAACCGCCGGCGGCCGTGTGCCGCGGCGCTGCCGCCCGCGCCGTAGTGGTTGCGCTGCGGATGACGAGGAAGTTCGAGGAGATTC
>JAJDEG010000527.1 GCA_029259895.1 Planctomycetota bacterium | reverse complement strand
TCGGGCTGCTCGCGGGCGACGATCGTCGAGCCGCGATACTCGGGCCGGTTGCGGTTCACGCGGCTGGTCATCACGTTGCCGCTGAAGAAGTCGCCGCGATATTCCGTGGGGAAGCGGACGTCGGCATAGACCGCGACGCCGGCGATGGCCGTCGAGCCGTGGAGATGGTCCATCATCGGCGGGACGAAACCGAGGCCGTCGTCGGGCTTGCCGAAGCTTGGGTAGAAGCCGCCGCGGAGCAGTTGATAGACCGGTTTGCTGTGGCAATCGGCGGTGAAGAGATTGCCTAGCTCGTCGATGGCCATGCCGAAGGGGTTCACCTGGCCGTGGGTGAAGTGTTCGATCCGCGAGCCGTCGAGTCGGACGCGATAGGTGTTGCCGGAGGACATCTCGACGAGGTTGCCGTCGCGTCCGCGGACTTTTGAGTTGTTGTTGAAGCCGTGGCAGGCGTACAGCCAGCCGTCGAAGCCACGGCGGAAGCTGTTGTTCATGCCGTGCGTGTCGCGGGTGTGGTCGAACGGGCCGTAGAGCCGTTCGCGCTTGTCCGCTCGGCCGTCGCCGTTGGTGTCGTCGAAGCGCCAGATGTTTGGGATGCTCCAGGCGATAGCTCCGTTGCCGTGCGGATAGATGCCGATGGGGATGTTGAGGCCGTCGGCGAAAGTGGTGATCTTGCGGGCCGCGCCGTCGTCACCGAAGTCTTCGAGTATCTTGATCGAATCGCGGCCGGGGCGATCGTCCGGCGCGGCGTAGGGATATTCGAGCGTATCGGTGACCCACAGTCGGCCGCGGTCGTCGAAAGCCAGATTGAGCGGTTTGGCGATCTGCGGTTCCGAGGCAACCAGTTGGACCTCGAAGCCGGGCGGGACGGCGAGCGCTTGCTGTTCCGCTTGCGCCGTCAATGGCTCAGTCGGACGGACGCCCGATGCGAAGGGGTCTTCTGCCGCCTGCGCGACGACGGCGAGGCTGACCGCCGCGGAGAGGAAAAGGACGATACAATGACGGACCGGCGTAGATCGCGACCGTGTGGGCATACGCATGGCGGGGATGGTCGACGGAGGATGCTCGTGGCGGGGGCGGACAATAGCTGTTCTACGACACGCACGTTCTACGATACGCACTCGGCTGGCTGGACACAAACCCTGGTTGAGCTTGAAATCGCCCTAAGACCTATGAGCGAACCTTCGGTCGTTGTCGAGTTTTACGGAGTTCCGCGGCAGCGTGCTGGCGTCGAGCGTGCAGAAATCGGTGCGACTTCGCTCGGAGGCGCGATCGCGATGCTGGCGGAACGGTTTCCCGAGCTGGCGGCGGCTTGCTTCGAAGGCAACCGACTCCATGCCGCGTATACGGTCAATCTCAACGGCAAACACTTCGTTCGCGATCCGAGTACGCCGCTGGCCGACGGTGACGTTCTGTTGATGTTGTCGACCGATGCCGGAGGGTGATGGCTCGCGGACGAATGTCGCTTGGCCGAATCGGCGTGGCGGTTTTTCGGTTGAAATCGGAACAGGGATCTTGGTAATTCAGCAGCGCACCGATGGACGAAGCCTCGGCCGCCGCGCGCATTCGAAAGTAAGCTGCCGACGTATTTGCGAAATTCAACGGCCCGACTTGGCGTCAGCTTAGCGCGATCGCGCCCCGACGATGGCGGTGTGACACGGCCTTCTCTCATCGTCGACCGCGCCGTCCCCGGCCGAAGAAAACGCCCCGACGCTAAACGTCGTGGGCGTTGTGAGGTGAGAACGTAGCGGTAGCCGCAACCTCTTCACCGCGAATTTGCCCCGCTCCGACTTCACGAACCACGGCCACGAATTGTGGCTACGAATTCGCGAGCGGAATCGTCGAACCGTCGGTCTATGGTGCCGTTTCTCAACCGCGCGATCGATTCTGACCGAAGACCTTCGGGCAGTGGGCGGGTGTTGCGGCCGCCACACTGCCGAGAAGGTCATTTCACGTTCGCCTTACTTCGGCTTGTGCTCCTTGTGGCACGCGGCGCAGTTGGCGGCTTTGGCCAACGCGGCGGCTGCGCCGTCTTTGCCTTCGGCGACGGCCTTAGCGGCGGCGGCGACGGCAGCGGTTTTCTTCTTCCAGCTGTCGGCGTCGCCCTTGGGGGCTTCGTTCTTGGGGAGTTCGCTAAGCATGGCGACCAGATTCGCGGTTTCCTCGGCGCTGGCCTTGCCGTCGGCGACCTTTTTGCAGAGACCACTCTTCATGCACTTGGCCATGATCTCCTTGACCGAATGCTTCGCCTTGGCGTCGTCGTCCTCGGCGTGCAAAGCGGCCATCGAACCCATTGCGATCGCGGCCGTGACGCCCATCATCAGTTGCCAACGTTTCATGCCACATACTCCTAGTCTGTACGGAAATGGGAAAAACGGTCACCCACAAGGGACTAGCGTAATCGGCGGCCAGCGACGACGCCAGTCGCGAGACCGAGAGATCGACCCCAACGGGCTGGCGGTCGATCGCGGGCGATTCAACGGCCTGTGGCCGGTGGCCGCGGCGGTCTAGAATTGAGTACTTCCGAGGGGAACGGAACCGACGAACGACACGACGCCGTTAGAGGCGACGTTGATAGACATGATGTCGAAAGGCACGATGTCGATTTCGCATGTACCGCCGACTGCGGCGTTTCCAGGCCTTTTATCTTCAAACTTGAGACGCGCCGATGACGTTGCCGCAAACGAACCCGCCCGATCCGAATCGTATCAGCCGGCAGGCCGACGACGACGGCCATGCGACGAAAGCCGATTTTGGCGGATTGCGCGTGGCGGCGTTCGAGAGCCGGATGGCCGGAGAGATGGAGACGATGATCGGCCGGTTCGGCGGTGTGGCGGTGGTTAGTCCGTCGATGCGCGAGGTTCCGCTCGACGCCAGCCGCGAGACGATCGACTTCGCCCATCGACTGGTGACGGGGCAGGTGGACGCGGTGGTGCTGATGACCGGCGTGGGAACGCGGCAACTGATCGAACAGGCGTCGCGACAGATGGATCGCGAGCGGTTTCTCGCGGCTCTGGCCGACGTGACGACGATCGTCCGCGGACCGAAACCGGTAGCGGCGCTCAAGTCGTTCGGGCTCGTGCCGACGCATCGGGCGGCGGAGCCGAATACGTGGCGCGAAGTGCTATCGCTGGTCGACGAAAAGTTTCCGATCGCGAATCTCACCGTGGCGGTGCAAGAGTATGGCCAGCCGAATGTGAGTTTGATTGCGGGTCTGGAAGCGCGCGGGGCGAAAGTGGAATGCGTTCGCGTTTATCGTTGGGACTTGCCGGAAGATGTGTCGGCGCTGGAGTCGTGCGTGCGGGAGATCGCCGCCGGACGTATCGACGCAATGCTGTTTACGTCGAGTCAACAGATTCATAATTTGCTTGAGGTGGCGGGTCGACTGGGGCTGGTCGATGCCGTTCGCGAGGCAACGCGGCGGCTGGTCGTGGCTTCGATCGGACCGACGACGAGCGAGACGCTAAGGCAACTCGACTTACCTGTCGACGTCGAACCCGAGCACAGCAAGATGGGGCACCTGGTGCAGGCGGCGGCGCAGCGGACGGCCGGCATGATGGCGCGGAAGAAGCAGGTGATTTCCGTATTGGATACGCTGAACGTGGAGGGTGTGGTGATCGATACGCAGGCGCCGTGGTACGACAGCCCGTTCATGAAGGCCTGTCGCCGCGAGCCGACGCCGGTGACGCCGATCTGGCTGATGCGGCAGGCCGGACGGTATATGGCCGAGTATCGCGAAGTACGAGCGAAGACGACGTTTCTCGAACTCTGCAAAAATCCGTCGCTGTGTGCCGAGGTGATGATTACCGCGGTCGAGCGGCTGGGCGTCGACGCCGCAATCATCTTCTCCGACCTGCTGCCGATTCTCGAACCGATGGGGATGCACCTCGAGTTCGCGGCCGGCGAAGGACCGGTGATTCACAACCCGGTGCGCGAGGCGGAGGACGTCGACCGGTTGGTCGAGTTGGAAAGTGTCGACTCGCTGCATTTCGTCATGGAGACCGTGCGGCAAACGCGCGCGGCGCTATCGGACAAGCTGCCGCTGATTGGCTTTGCCGGCGCGCCGTTTACGCTGGCCAGTTACGCGATCGAAGGGGGGGCGAGCCGCAATTATCTGTTCACGAAGACCTTGATGTATCGCGACGAAGGGGCGTGGAACGCGTTGATGGGCCGGTTGTCTCGGGCCGTGGCGCGGTATCTCAACGCCCAGATCGCGGCGGGAGCGCAGGCCGTTCAGTTGTTCGACAGTTGGGTCGGGTGCCTGGGGCCGGACGATTATCGCCGGTACGTATTGCCGTATGTGAAGGCGGTGATCGAGTCGATCGTGCCCGGCGTGCCGGTAATCAACTTCGCGACGGGAAATCCCGCGCTGTTGCCGCTGTTGGCCGAGGCCGGAGGCGCGGTGATTGGCCTCGATTGGCGCGTTCGCCTCGACGAAGCGTGGGAAACGATCGGGCCGAGCCGCGGCGTGCAGGGAAACCTCGATCCGACGGTGTTGTTTGCGGACCGAGGCGAGATTCGCCGCCGCGCGAAGCTAGTGCTCGATCAGGCGGCCGGCCGGCCGGGGCACATTTTCAACCTCGGACACGGCGTGTTGCAGCAAACGTCGGTGGACAACGCCATTGCGCTGATCGACGCGGTACACGAGTTGTCGCAGCGATGACGCGATACGATGCCATGCCCCTACGTCCATGACGCCGTGTTCGTGTTGCACGACGGCTACATGCGGCGGCCGAGCGCTTCCGCGATTTGGCGGCACCGCTTCATCGTCGCCGCGAATTCGTCGAAGTTGAGCGTTTGATAGCCGTCGCTCAATGCGTTTTCTGGGTCGGGGTGAATCTCGACGATCAGTCCGTCGGCGCCGACGGCGACGCTGGCCGCGGTCATATCGGGGACGAGATAGGCGTGGCCCGTGCCGTGGCTCGGGTCGACGATTACGGGCAGGTGCGTCTTCTGCTTAAGAAAGGGAACGGAGGCCAGCGGAAGCGTGAAACGGGTATGCGCTTCAAAGGTGCGAATGCCGCGTTCGCAGAGCATCACGTCGGGGTTGCCGGCGTCGAGGATATATTCGGCGGCGAGCAGCAACTCGTCCATCGTCGCACTGGGGCCGCGTTTGAGCAGGACCGGCTTGCCGGCTTTGCCGACCGCTTCGAGGAGGCGGTAGTTTTGCATGTTCCGCGCGCCGATTTGCAGGATATCGGCATAGCGGGCGACGAGTTCGGTGTCTTCGGATGCGACGACTTCGGTGACGACCGCGAGACCGGTTTCAGCGCGAGCCGCGGCAAGCATTTCGAGGCCACGCTCCTTAAGGCCCTGGAAGCTGTAGGGACTGGTGCGCGGCTTGAAAGCTCCGCCGCGCAGCGCCGTTCCTCCGGCGGCCTTGACGGCTTTGGCGCAAGCGATGATTTGCTCTTCGGATTCGACCGAACACGGACCGGCGATGACGCCGATCGTGTCGCCTCCGGCGGTGAAACTGCCGGCCGTCACGACGGTCGACTCGGGCTTCACTTCACGGCTAGCGACCTTATAAGGGGCGAGGATCTTGACGACCTCCGCCACGCCGGGACCACTTTCGAGCGATTCCTTGTGGTCGGGCCGCTTCTCGCCGATCGCCGCAATGACAGTTCGCTCCGTGCCGACGATGACGTGAGGCTTAAGCCCCAGACTGGCAATGCGTTCGACCATGTGGTCGATTTGCTTTTGGTCGGCGCCTTTTTTCATTACGACGATCATGTTCGATCAGCTCCGGGCCGGATTCTGGCTGGGGGAAAGCATCTGCAAGGCAAAGCGAAGGCCTTTGACGAAGGACGCGGGCGTTTTTTTCACCCATGCCTGACAGTGGATCAAGGCGTCGGCACCGATGTCGTCAGCCACGGGCGCGCCCGACCTACGGATAGCCGACGCGAGGTAACGCTCGCCATTGAGCCGACCGCGTCCATGCCGCGTCAGCGCCGTGTCCACGCGACGCCGATACGGCTCATCAATTCATCATGGTTGCCGCCGCGGTTTTCGACAAGAAGAATCGCCGCGACCGTTGCCGAAATGGGAATCGAGAGGGCACCGGCCAGCATCTCGAACATCGGACGTCTAGACGCGAGCAACCATGCGGCGTCGGCGGCTACGGCGGGCGCTTATGGAATCAACCGAATTCGCCGCTCCGCTGCCAAAGGGTGGCTGAGGGGACTTGAACCCCCGACTTCCAGAATCACAATCTGGCGCTCTAACCAACTGAGCTACAGCCACCGTCATCGCAAGTCGTTTTGTCGATGCAGGTTACAGGATTTCGAGCCAAGGCGTCAACGCATGGGCCGCCGCCATTGGCAATCATAGTCGTCCGCAGCGAAGTCCACAATTTAGCAACACGTCGCGGGACAAGCAATGCGCTCGTTTAGGCGCGGATTCCGAATATTTATTTTCGGATCTGGCGACGACCGAACGTTTGCGTCCGAAGCTCGAAGTGAATGCGCGGTCGGCGTCGCCCACGGTCTTCGTGACCACTGTTTTTGCACGACGGAATCATCGCCATTCTTTGGGAAATCGCACGTATCTTACCTATTTTCGTGCACAGTGGTTGACGGCGCGTATCCCCCCGAATTAACCTGGAACCAAAATAGCACGATGTTTAGGCATTTTTTTGGTCGCATCCAAGATTGTTTCGCGGTGAGCTTTCGCGGGCGTTTTGGCGATCAAATGCACCTGCGGTATCGCACCTCCCGGAGAGATTGCTCATGAAACTTTCGACCGTTACAGGACTCTTTTCGATCGCGCTGCTCGTCTCGGCGGCCGGTCTTGCCACGGCTGCACCGGTTGCAGTCACGAATGGCAGCTTTGAGGCCGAGGCTCTGGATCCTGGCGGCTGGTCGGACGCAACGCCGGCAGGCTGGGTTGAACCGGTGCTGAACGGACCGGATTCTTTTACCGAGCATCTGAGTCCGAATTTCACACCGCTCGACGGAACGAATCACGAGGGAATCGTAAGCGGTTCTTGGATTGCGCAGGACTTGGGCGTACCGGCCGATGCCAACACGTCCTACGCCTTGATCGTCGACATCGGCCACCGCAGCGGTCAGACAGTTGATGGCAACCAGTCGCGCTACGAATTGTGGGCCGGTGCGCCGAACGACGTGGGCAGCACGCTCATTGCCGGCGCGACGTTTGACGCCTTTCCGTTGCCCAACTTGACGATGGTGACCGAAGCGACCGGGGGTGACACCGGTGGGATCGCGCCCAGCGGCAACCTCTGGGTTTGGCTGGGAAGTAATGGCCCGGGCCGGGCTCACTTCGACAACGTTCGCGTGGATGCCGAGCTGATCCCCGAGCCGTCCTCGCTCGCATTGATCGGCATGGCCGGTGCGGCTTTCGCCGGCGTGGCGCTTCGCCGCCGCCGCAGGTAAGCCACACGGTTTCGCTTGTGAAACCGCGTAACTCAAACGAAAATGACACGGTCGGCCCGATGCAAGGGTCGGCCGTGTTTTTTTGTTTCTTGTGCGTCTCGGACGCCGTGCTACGATTGCATTGAGAATATGATGCAACGCGAAACGCCCACAAAACCTCCGACGGCGTGGTCCAAAACGGCACGTGTCGCGGTGTGTATCGCGGCGGTTATCGTCGTATCGTGCTCGCCTCAACCGGACTCCGTCGGCACGACGAAGTCGACGTCGTCGAGCCACGACGCCGTGGCGGCCTCGACCGAAGCGAACCTCGCGCTGCTCGTGCCCAAGACCGGTCGCGACGCGCCCGACCCACGCGACGACGGTTGGGAAACGGAAGCGTTTGCCGAGACATCGGATCGCCAACTCGCCGCGCTCGGCAAGCTTCTCACGAACGGCGAACGCCTCGACGCCGACCGCGCTCGACCGTTGCTCGCGGCCGATTTCTCCTGCACGGATTTGCGGCCGACGCAGTTGGTCATGGTTTATCGAGATCGAGCGATTACCGTCCGCCGGTCGCCGCCGGATGAAACGCTGCCCGCACGCGTCGAGTATCCACATCGAGGCGTCGACGGATTCCTCGCGGCGGCCAAAGCTCTGATCGCTCCGTTTCCCGGCGTCCGCGAACCGCATTATAAGTTTAAGACGATCGGCGTAACGCCGCGCGGCGAGCACGAGGCCGTCACGCGGCATTTTGTTGCCCTTAACGGCCGCATAGCGACCGGCATGGTCGAGCAAAACGCGACCTGGGAAGTCGTCTGGCATCAATCCGGGCCCGACGATCCGGCCACCATTCGTACCATCACGCGAATGGAATTTGAAGAGGTCGTCACCGCGGCCAACGGCGCGCTGTTTTCCGACCAAACGGAAACGCTACTCGGGCCGCTCAAATCGTATCGCGAACAGTTGCGCCACGGGCATTCGCGTTGGTCGCGACGCATCGAGAGCTATCTCGGTGTCTACCAATTCGGGCACCACGGACTGGCCATCGGCGACGTCGACGGCGACGAGTTAGACGACGTCTATCTGTGCCAGCCGGGCGGTCTGCCGAATCGCCTACTGGTGCGACGCGACGACGGTTCCTTGGAAGACCGGTCCGCCGACGCCGGCGTCGATTTTCTAGACAATTCGCAAAGCGCGCTGTTGGTCGACCTCGACAACGACGGCGATCGAGATCTGATCGTATCCGTGGTGGGCGAGATTCTTCTCATGGAGAACGACTCGACCGGAAGATTCTCGCTTCGCACGGCGCTTCCGCGCGTCGCCAACGCCTATTCCATGGCCGCGGCCGATTACGACCGCGACGGCGACCTCGACTTGTATGCCTGCGTCTACTATGCGGTTGGCGACGACGTCGGCGAATTCCCGGTGCCGATGCCATACTTCAACGCCAACAACGGCGGCCGCAACTATCTTTTCCGCAACGACGGGCGTTGGCAATTCACCGACGCGACCGTGGACGTCGGCCTCGACGAGAACAACCGGCGATTCAGTTACGCCGCCGTGTGGGACGACTACGACAACGACGGCGACCAAGACCTATACGTTGCCAACGACTTCGGCCGCAATAATTTGTTTCGCAACGACGGCGGTCGTTTCGTGGACGTAGCCGAAGCAGCCGGCCTCGCCGCGGGCGCGTTCGGCATGTCGGCCGCCATGGGGGACTACGACCGCGACGGCCAAATGGACATTTACCTGGCGGCGATGTTTTCCAGCGCCGGTAGCCGCATCACGACGCAGCCGCAATTTAAGCCCGACCAGGACGACGAAGTCCGCGGCCAGTTTCGCCAATTGGCTCGCGGTAACACGTTGTTTCGCAATCTGGGCAGCGGCCGATTCGACGACGCCAGTGAGGCCGCAAACGTGACCTACGGCCGCTGGGCTTGGGCATCGCTGTTCTTCGACCTCAACAACGACGGTTGGGAAGACTTGCTCGTCGCCAACGGATTCGTGACCGGCGAATCGACCGACGATTTGTGAAGCGTTTTCTGGCGGCAGGTCGTGTCGCAATCGCCCGTCACCCAAAGCCAAATGCAGGCCGCCAAACCGCCCGAGTCGGAGTATCGCCAGAGTATCGTCCGCATCAACAAGTACATTCGCCGAGGCGGCAGCTTAAGCGGCCGGGAACGCAACTGCGTTTTCCTCAACACGGGCGATCCGCGGTTTGCGTGCGTTTCCGCCGTGACGGGGCTCGACGTCGACGACGACAGCCGCGCGCTGGCGTTGGCGGATTGGGATTACGACGGTGATGTCGACGTTTGGGTGACCAATCGCACCGCTCCGGTCGTGCGATTCTTCCGCAACGA
>JAJDEG010000526.1 GCA_029259895.1 Planctomycetota bacterium | reverse complement strand
ACCTCGCGAGAAAAATGCATCAAATCGCCGACGAGACGTCTCGGCAGCGATAGAGAGAGCGTCCGCCCACGGCGCAGTCTCATCCGTCGATTAGGCGTCGATTCGTCCGAACTCATGAGGCATCTCGAATCAAAGTCATCGTCGTTGGGCAACAAGTTCGGCCGGCGGCATCGAAAAGCATCGCGCAACGCGGCATACAAGACGCAGTCCACGCAGCGTAATTATTTTCTCGAAAGGGCCCGACGCGGCGTCGCCAACGAACGCGGCAAACCGACTTCTCGCGTCGCGCTCGCGTGCCGGCCCATCGATCTTAATCCCCACCAACCCCACATTCCACGTCGGCCCCACACTTTTCGCCCGGCAGGGGCCTCGCCCGGTCGATCCCCGATCGAGCGACGTTTCCTCGTCATTTACAACATGCCTACACCGACGACGTTGACCCGCCGCCCGCCGGTACAGATACTGATGACGTGAAGTAATGTCCACATTCGCGCCAGTTCGGCCCCGCGCCAGCACATACGACGACCAATTATGCGACGACCCTTCAGGCAACGACGATTCATGCACAACTCCATACGACACAACATCGCCACGCTCGTTCTCACCGCCATCGCGTCGTGCCTGTCGGCTCATCCCCAACTGCGAGCCGAAGTCGCCCCGACCGACGGCGCTCCCAACATCGTCTTCATCTTCGCCGACGACTTGGGCTACGCCGAATTAGGCTGCTTCGGCCAAAAGAAGATTCGCACGCCGAACATCGATCGCATGGCTGCGGAAGGAATGCGCTTCACCCACCACTACTCCGGAAGCGCCGTGTGCGCCCCGTCGCGCTGCGTCCTGTTAACCGGCATGCACGCCGGTCACGCCCTCGTTCGCGACAACCGCGAAGTGAAGCCCGAGGGCCAGCACCCTCTCACCGACGACGCCGTCACGATCGCCGAACTGCTCGAGAAGCGCGGCTACGCCACCGCCGCGATCGGCAAATGGGGCCTCGGCCCGCCAGGCAGTAGCGGCGATCCGCTCCGCCAGGGATTCGATTTCTTCTACGGCTACAACTGCCAACGCCACGCCCACAACCACTACCCCGCGTTCTTATACCGCAACGGCGACCGCGAAACGCTCGCCGGCAACGACCGCGGCCTGACCGGCAAGCAGTTTTCTCACGACCTGCTCGAACGCGAAGCGCTTCAATTCATCGACGAACAAAAAGACCGTCCGTTCTTTCTCTATCTGCCGGTCGCGATACCCCATTTGGCGATTCAAGTCCCGGACGATTCGCTCGCCGAATACAAGGACAAGTGGGACGACCCGCCGTACGAAGGCGGCAAAGGCTATCTGCCCCATCCGCATCCCCGCGCGGCCTACGCGGCAATGATCACGCGCTTCGATCGCACCGTCGGAAGAATTCTAGAACGTCTCAAAAAGCACGGCCTCGACGAACGCACGCTGGTCATCTTCACCAGCGACAACGGTCCAACCTACGACCGCCTCGGCGGTTCGGACTCCGCGTTCTTTGCATCCGCCGGCCCGTTTCGCGGTCTCAAGGGAAGCCTCCTCGAAGGCGGCATCCGCGTGCCCCTCGTCGTCCGTTGGCCGAAGAAAATCGCCCCCGGCGGCGTTAGCGACTTTCCCTCCGTCGGCTACGATTGGATGCCGACGCTCTGCGAAATAGCCGGCGCTAAACCGCCGGCCGACATCGACGGCGTCAGCCTCGCCGGCGTGTTTTCCGGCAAGCAGCCGCCCGATCGCGAATTCCTCTACTGGGAGTTCCCCTCGTACACCGGTCAGCAAGCCGTCCGCTGGAAAGACTGGAAAGGCATCCGCCGCAACCTCGCCAAAGGAAAGATCGAAACGCAACTCTACGACCTCGCTACCGACCCCGGCGAATCGAAAAACGTAGCCGCCCAGCACCCCGAAGTCGTAGCGAACATCGAACGCATCATGCGCGAACAGCACACGCCCTCCAAAACCTTCCCGCTCCAATCGATCGACGGCCCCAAAAAAACCAACCGCCAATAGCCGCCATCCGCCCCAGAGCAGACGCGAAGTTTTTACGGTATGGTCGACGACATTGAATTCGCAATAAGGCCCAACGATCGCCAAAAGTCCATGCCCCCAAATTTCCCCAGCCCCCAGCCCCCAGCCCCCAGTCCCTGTTTCTACGAGTACGACGTCATCGTCGTCGGCGCAGGCCACGCCGGAACCGAGGCCGCCCTCGCTGCCGCGCGCATCGGCGCCCGCGTCGCGCTGTTAACGACGAATCTCGACACCGTCGGCCAGATGAGCTGCAATCCGGCCATCGGCGGCGTCGCCAAGGGCCAGATCGTTCGCGAAGTCGACGCCCTCGGCGGCGCGATGGGCCTCGCCATCGACCGCACCGGCATCCAGTTCCGCATGCTCAACCGCCGCAAGGGCCCGGCCATGCACAGCCCGCGCGCCCAGGCGGACAAAAAAGCGTACCAGCACGAAATCAAACGCATCGTCGAGCAGCAGCCCGGTGTCGAACTGCGGCAAGAAATCGTCGTCGATCTACTCGTCGAGAAAACGTCCCGCGACGACGCAACGCATTCCCGCGCCGTCGGCGTTTCCGTCGCCGCCGGCGTCGAGTACCGCGCGCCCGCCGTCGTCTTAACGACGGGCACGTTCCTACAAGCCATCATGCACACCGGCGAGAACAAGACCGCTGGCGGACGCGCCGGCGAAGGCACGACGACCGGCATCAGCGCCGCACTGGTCCGCTTGGGCTTTCGTCTCGCCCGCTTCAAAACCGGCACGCCGCCGCGCATAAACGGCCGCACCATCGACTACGACCGCACCGAGCTACAACCCGGCGACGACGATCCCGAGCCATTCTCGTTCCTCAACGACCGCCTCGACGTCGAGCAATTGCCCTGCTGGATCGCCTATACGAACGAGCAAGTCCACGACTTGATCCGCGCCAACCTCGCCCGCGCGCCGATGTACTCCGGCCAGATTCAGTCCACCGGCCCCCGCTATTGTCCTTCCATCGAAGACAAGGTCGTCCGCTTCGCCGACAAGGACTCCCACCAGCTTTTCCTCGAACCGGAAGGCCGCCTCACCAGCGAGGTCTACGTCAACGGCGTGTCCACCAGCCTCCCCCGCGACGTGCAAGACCAGATGTTCCGGCTCATTCCCGGCCTGGAAAAAGCGCAAATCATGCGCTACGGATACGCCGTCGAATACGACTATGCCCCGCCGGATCAGCTCCAGCCTACGCTCGAAACCAAAGCCGTCGCCGGGCTGTACTTCGCCGGCCAACTCAACGGCACCACCGGCTACGAAGAGGCCGCTGCCCAAGGCCTCATCGCCGGCGCGAACGCCGCCCTCGCGCTCGCCGGCAAGCCGCCGCTCGTCCTCCAGCGCGACGAAGCCTACATCGGCGTGCTCATCGACGATCTCGTCACCAAAGGCGTCGACGAACCGTACCGCATGTTCACATCGCGAGCCGAATTCCGCCTCTCGCTCCGCCAAGACAACGCCGACCGCCGCCTAACGCGCAAAGCGCACGAGTCGGGCCTTGCCGACGAAAATCGCTTGGCCCGAGTCCAAGCCAAAGAGACCGGAATCGCGGCGGCCCTCAACGTGCTCGAAACGACCCGCCACGACGGCACGACGCTCCTCAAGTTGCTTCGCCAAAGCGAAACGACCTGGGATCAAATCGCCGCGGCCGCTCCGGCACTTTCCGAAGTCCCCGCCGAAGTCGCCCGGCAAGTCGTCTACGACGTCAAGTACGCTGGCTACGTCGCCCGCCAGTCACAAGAAGTCGACCGCCAGCGCCGGCTAGCGGAAAAACGAATCCCGGTCGCATTCGACTATCTCTCGATCCGCCAGCTCCGCACGGAAGCCCGCGAAAAGCTCCAAAAGATCCGCCCAGCCAGCCTCGCCCAAGCCAGCCGCATCAGCGGAATCACGCCAGCGGATATCGCCCTGGTGCTGGCCTACATCAAGGACTAATCATGTCCGACGACATTCCCAAGCGGCAATGCACGCTCACCACGCTGGCATTCACATGCGCCGCGTGCCTTGTCGGCCTCGCCCTCTCGCCGCCGCCGGTCTTCGCGCAAACTCGCGACGAAGTCATCGCCGACATGAAGCCCTTCGCCGGCGTGTCGAACGGCGGCGTTCTTGACGCTGTCGATACGTCGAGCCTTCAGGGCAAAGTGATATGCGGCTACCAAGGTTGGTTCACCGCCGAAGGGGACGGCTCCGGCCGCGGTTGGACGCACTACGGCCGCGGCGGACAATTCGAGCCGGGCCGCTGCTCGATCGACCTTTGGCCCGACGTCAGCGAGTTCGACGAAGACGAAAAGTTCCCCACGGCCTTTCGCCACGCCGACGGCAGCGTCGCCAACGTCTTCAGTTCCATCCACGCCAAGACAGTCGATCGCCATTTCCGCTGGATGCGGGAGTACGGCATCGACGGCGTGTTCGTCCAGCGGTTTGCCGTCGAAACGTTCGGCACGAAGAACTTTCGGCACTGCAATACGGTGCTCGCCCATTGCCGCGACGCCGCCAATCGCCACGGTCGAGCATACGCCGTGATGTACGACCTGTCCGGCCTCCGCGGCGGACAGATGCAGCGCGTGATCGACGATTGGAAACTGCTCGTCGATCGAATGAAGATCGCCCACGATGAGCCTCGCGACGAGAGCGACAAGGCCTACTTGCACGAGAACGGCAAGCCCGTCGTGGCCGTGTGGGGCATCGGATTCAACGATGGCCGCTCGTACACGCTCGACGAGTGTGCCGAGTTGGTGCGGTTTTTGAAGGACGATCCAAAGTACGGCGGTGCAACGGTCATGATCGGCGTCCCCACCGGCTGGCGAACGCTCGACGCGGACTCCGTTCGCGACGAGCGGCTGCACGACGTGGTCCGCGCGGCCGACATCGTCAGCCCGTGGACGGTGGGTCGATACATTTCACCGAAGACTGCCGCCGATCATGCCCAGCGCCGCTGGAAGGGCGACATCGCGTGGTGCCGCGAGCACGGCAAACAGTATCTGCCAGTGGCGTTTCCCGGATTCAGTTGGCACAACCTGCGGCGCAACGCACCGCTCGACCAGATTCCGCGGCTCAAGGGCCAGTTTCTCTGGACGCAGTACGCCGAAGCCAAAAAGCTCGGCGCGACGATGATCTATCAGGCGATGTTCGACGAAGTCGACGAGGGCACCGCGATCTTCAAATGCACGAACGATCCGCCGGCAGGCGAAAGCCGCTTCCTCACCTACGAAGGCCTGCCGTCGGACCACTATCTCTGGCTGACCGGCATGGGCGGCCGATTGCTGCGCGGCGAAATCGAACCGACCAGCGATCTCCCCAAGCGCGCGGAAACGCCCGCAAGCAAGCCAACCCAGTAGCTACAGGTCGCAATGTGCGAAAACCGACGTGGCATATCGCCGCCGCACACGGACTCGCTGGTGACGACGACCAATCGCCCGGTGTAGAATAGAAGGGCGTCGACCGCCGACCGCCCCGGTCCGCTCGACGCATCCCGCACTTACGTCCCACCTGTAACGATTCCCGCCTCGCTTCGCACGTCGCTGGAGACATCGCGATGAACTACGCTCTCCGTTTCCTAGCCGCCATCGTTCTAACGCAAGCGATGGCCCTCGTCGGCTCGATCGCTTGGGCGGAGGACGACCATGTCAACTTCGGCCGGCAAATCAGGCCCCTCTTGGCCGAAAACTGCTTCCATTGCCACGGCCTCGACGAAGAAACCCGCGAGGCGGACCTCCGTTTGGACACACGCGACGCGCTATTCGCAAAAACCGAGGGCGGCGACGTCGTCGTTACGCCGGGCGACGCGGCCAAGAGCCTGCTCTTCGAGCGCATCTCCGCCGCCGACCCGGCCGAGCGCATGCCGCCAGAGGATTTCGAGAAGAAGCTGACGCCCGAACAGGTGGCGCTGGTCAAGAAGTGGATCGAGCAAGGTGCCAAGTGGGACCAGCATTGGTCGTTCGTTCCGCCACAGCGCCCCGCGCCACCGAAAGTCGCCAACGAGGCTTGGCCGCGCGGCGAGCTCGACCGATTCGTATTGGCGCGACTGGATAAGGAAAAACTTCACCCAGCGGAAGAAGCCAACAAGGTAACGCTCATTCGCCGCGTGACCTACGACCTCACCGGTTTGCCGCCGACGCTTGCGGAGATCGAAGCCTTCCTGGCCGACGAGTCCGACGAAGCATACGGCAAACTCGTCGACCGGCTGCTCGAATCGCCGCGATACGGCGAACACATGGCCCGCTATTGGCTCGACGCCGCCCGCTATGGCGACACGCACGGCTTGCACCTCGACAACTACCGCGAGATGTGGCCGTATCGCGATTGGGTCATCCGCGCGTTTAACGACAACATGCCGTTCGACCGCTTCACGACCGAGCAACTCGCCGGCGATCTGTTGCCGGATGCGACGACGGATCAGATCGTGGCCACGGGATTCAATCGTTGTAACGTGACGACCAGCGAAGGCGGAGCGCTCGAAGCCGAATATCTGATTCACTATACGAACGACCGCGTCGCGACCGTCGGCACCGTCTGGATGGGCCTCACCCTCGGCTGCGCCGTCTGCCACGACCACAAATTCGATCCGATCCGGGCCAAAGACTTCTATCAAATGTCCGCGTTCTTCAACAGCCTCGACGGGCCGGTGATGGACGGCAACGCCAAGAACACCGCACCCGTCATCAAAGTCGCCACCGACGAGCAACGCACCGAAATGGCCGACGTCGATCGGAAAATCGACGATCTGACGAATATGCTCGCCGCGGCGAATCCCGACGTCGACCGCGCACAAACGGAATGGGAAGCAAGCCTCCGTTCGAGCGCAAATGGCGAAGCGAAGTGGACCGCCCTCGCGCCGCAAACCTTCACGTCGCAGGGCGGTGCGACATTGTCGAAACTCGAAGACGATTCCGTTCTGGCCGGCGGTGAAAATGCCGCTCGCGAGACCTACGAGATAACCGCCGCACTACCGCCCGGTCGCCATACGGCAGTGCGGCTGGAAGGGCTGACGCATCCCTCGCTCACCGACGGCGGCGCCGGCCGCAGCAGCAACAGCAACGTCGTGCTCAGCGAATTCGAAGTCGAAATGGCCACCTCAGCCGCGCCGGACAAGTTCGAGCGGATCAAGTTCGTTCGCGCCTGGGCCGACTACGAACAGCCCAACGGCGACTTCAAGATCGCCAATGCCATCGACGGAAAACCGGGCACGGGCTGGGCGATTGCCGGTCACATGAAACGAGAGAATCGCGTGGCGATCTTCCTCGCGGAAAAACCGTTCGGCGAAGGTGCGAACGAAGAGAAAGCGTCGAGTATCAAAGTTCGACTCCGCCACGAGTCGGTCTTTCCGCAGCACCAGTTCGGTCGCGTTCGGCTTTCCGTCACGACGGCCGAATCGATTCCGCAGTTCAACGACACGAAACTTCCGCCGGAGATCGCCAA
>JAJDEG010000525.1 GCA_029259895.1 Planctomycetota bacterium | reverse complement strand
AATTTCACCGCAACTTTGCCGCCCGGATTGTGGGTACCAACCTCGAGGCGACCGCCGACATTCTGGCGGGCGACACCGGCCGCAGCGGAACGGGATTCTGGATGCGACGGTCCGGCAATACGCTACGAGAAAACGTCGTCGTCAACGCGTCGTTTGCCGGCGTCTTGATCAATGGCGTATTTAGCGACGATCTCCCGTTGCCGGCCTTTCGCGGAGCGATCGTGAGCGAACCGGGCGAATCGATCATCCTCGACCAAAATCCCGGCGGCACGATCGAAGACCTCGAAGTATACGCCCGCACGCGCACCGGACTTTGGCTGGGCACGCCCGCCGGCGGCACCGACAACAGCGCGAACCTCGTCGCCCGCGGGCTGCGCATCTGGCACACCGATGGAACCGCCGTCGAAGGCTACCGTTTGCGCGGCCTGACCATCGCCGATAGCGTCATGCTCGGCAACAACTCGGCCATCGGAGTCACGAGCAGACCCGACAGACAAACCGTCGGCATACTATTGCACAATTACGAGACCAGCGACGTTCGCATCGTCGATACGCGAATCGCCAACTACTTCGTCGGAATTCGGACGCCCGAGGCTTCCAGCTCGCAAATCGCGTCGGGTCTGCCCGCCGCCCCCACATGGATCGAAAACGTCGAATTGTCGAATTTCGTCAACATCGAAGTGCCGACGTTGAAGTACGCTCCATTCCTGCATGCAGGCAAGGCCGTCGAAATCGTCGACACGCTATTCAAACCCATCGACACGTCGTCCATGCTTTACGCACCGGAAGAACGGCTTGACATCAAGATGAACTATGCGACGGATCGCCGGATACCCTCGCGCGATTTGATGGGCAGCGACGCAGTTACCGTGCGAAACTTCAATCGTTCCGCCGGAGACAACTTCCAACTGTATTACTCCGAACAGCACCCCGATTTCGTGCCGCCGACAAGCGATACGGGCATCGGTTCGCCAGCGCGGGGCATGTCCAACCAACAACTGTGGAACGAATTTGGAGTGGCTCTGGCAGGCAGCGTCGCCCCCTGCGACACCATCCGCGAAGGCATCGCCGGATACGCCTGCCGGATCGCCGCCAGTCCGCCAAACGTCATCGTATCGACGCTCAGAGCCGTGCCGCAAAGCGCACCTCCGGTCCTAGCCGTACACCGCGCCGCGGCCACATCCCCGGCCTCCAAACTGACGAAGGCAAAACGCGTGTGACCCTAACGGCAATGGCGCGTCTGTCGCCCGGTACACGCTTTCCAAAAGAGTCTGCCTACTCCCTTCAACGGCGGATGACCTGACCTCCAGAACGACGGCTTGTCTTTTCCAGCCTTAATAGCCCCGTTCGACACCGGAGGATTATCACTCACCTAGCGCCACCATTTTCAACCGCCGTAAACATTCGACCGCCCTGCGCCGCCCAGCAACCACATTCCCCGGATGCAAGTCCCGCAACCCCGGAAACCGCGCTAACAGCCGATTGCAAGCTGCATGCGACGCCGGCTCCCCGACGACCCAACGGGCCACTGTCCAATGCAGCCACGGCACGTACCACATTCGATTGCAGACCGGCGCGTCGCGCGAAACGCGGCACCGCAGGCGGATTTCGGCCGGCGAAATGCGCGGCAACCAGCGTTTGACGCAGATTGGCCCCAGCCGCCAGATGTCGCGGCTTTCTCCGCCGCCGGGCTTGTAGTTTGCGAGAATACAGTTCGTGACCAGTTCTAGCGCACCTCGAATCCGCCGCAGTGCCGAAGAAACTCGATCCATTCCTTCAAATGGTCGTCATCGACGCGATGTGGTGTCTCGAATTGGATGCCCGGATCTCCTTCAATTTCCTCGTCCGAGAGCAAGCGGCCATCGCGAGCGACGTTCATTCCCAGGTCGACCTTGTGCCCGTCGATATTGTGCTCCATCCACATCTCAAACCGTTCCGCCATTGCCGTGCAAGTTGCCTGGTCGGTCGGCCCGGCTCCGCTGTTGTAGTTCATGCCCTCCAGTGTTTCATCGTTGAGCCGATCGCTACACAATTCGTAGATCAAGGCATGGATCGGGCGCCATGACCAGACGTTTGCCCGAAAGTACTTACCGGCTTCCGACGATGGCTTGCGGCCGTAAACATCCATTCCCATGACGCTTTCCCCTTGATCAGCGTTCGCGTATTCGAGTCGTTTCACGTCCCTGAGCTTCACGCCATTATGCCCGAGGGCCAAGCTGACGTCATGCCACCCAAGATTCCCATCGACGCCGTTCGCTGCCTGGACTTGGATGCCCCAACGGTGCCGGCCCACGAGTGGATCGTCAACGGTGCCCGTCGCTACGTGTTCGACTGTCCGCATTGCCGCCGCCCCCACTTCCACGGTCCAGCCGATGGCCACCGCGAAGCCCATTGCGACGATCCGGCGTCGCCGTATTGGCGTGGTGGCTACAATCTCACGTTAGTCGCAACAGATGTCGGCTAGCCTCGCCTTCGCCCCAACAATCGCGACCGGCTGAGAGAGAGTGAACGTGGATCGTCGGTGCTCGCAGATAATACCTCGTCCGTCGCCATCAGCATTGCCTGCGACACGTCGTTGCTTGGCCGGGTCACTCGGCGACTCGCGCGAAGTACGTCCGAATCGTCTGACAACTGCACGATAGCCCGATTGTTCGCCCTCGCCACAACCGCGGAAGGCGCCGGCGACGCAGTGAAAGCGTTACGCAATGCAATCGCATCCCGCACGCCGATCCGCCCGTCGCCGTCGAGATCGCCTTCGATGGCTTTAGCGGTGGATGCCTTGCCGAAACTCGCCAGCAGGAACGCAACATCACCAGCATCGACGCGGCCGTCGGCGTTGAGGTCTTCCGTGAGTTTGCCGGGCGGCGAAACGACGATACGTACGGTCGACGGTTCGGAGAAGTACTGTCCGTCCGTTGCCAAATAGGTGAATTGGTCAAGTCCGGCGAAAGCGACGTTGGGCGTATACGTAAACGTGCCGTCAGTCGAGAACTGTAGCATTCCGTTGCTAGGCCCATTCACAAGAATCGCCGCGAGGTCATCGCCGTCCGCATCGCTGTCGTTGGCGAGCACACCGGAAGTCGTCGCGTCGTGCAACATTGTGGCGGTAAGGGACAGATCAAAGCCCAAGTCGGAACTGTCGGGCTGCGTTTGATGCACTTCTACGGCGATCGTATTCGCTCCTTCAACGAGCAAACCAGGAAATGTGGTCAGGTCGACGACGAACCTGAGGTAGCGGTCTTCATCCCCGGCAGTCAGAGCGAGCGTATCCGTCCGAAGTGCGGTGTCACCCAACGCGCCAGGCAGATTGAGCCGCAGCACTTCCTGGCCGTTTACATAAATAGCCGCACCATCGTCGATCAAAGCGTCAAACGTGAGCGTGGTTACGCGTGTGGATTCGTCCACGTTGAAGGTGCGTCGGAAAAGCGCCGTGCGATACTTATCGTTGGAATTCCCGCCAAATCCAATGACGGTGACCACCGGTGCGGCGTTGATTACGTCGTAGCCTAATACGGCCGTACCCGCAGGCCATGTTGAATCGTCATAGCTGGTCTCGTTCCACGCGTCGCCCTGCGCGTCCGCTGGATAAGCGGAGCCGTTAGTGATGTTGTCGCGGTAGCGCCAGGAGGATTTCCTGGTAATCAATTCCGATGTCGACGTTGCAACGGCCCCCAACCGAACTTCGGCAGTGAAGAAAGTGCTGTCGGCAAAGTCCTCGCCGTTCGGCGTAAGAACGAAATCGACGTTCGCGCCAACGGCGAGATTGACGTTGACGGCAAAGTCGACGCCGATGTCATCGAACGCTCCAACGACGCGGTCGTAGACGGGCGTGCCGTCGACGAATACGAGGCCACGTACACCATCTCCGCCGTTGGTATTTAGTTTCGATAGATGCCCGGAAATCGTTGCCGGCCCCGACACGTCACTCACCCAGCGCCGGACCACCCAGTGCTCCTGCCCACTGTTGGTTCCGTTCGGGTGCACATTGTCGGCCAGTACTTCCGTCCAGGGCGGGCTGCCGTTGAACCATTTCCAGCGGCTATTGGCTGCATCCCAGAAGTTCGTCGAACTCCAGGAGCCTGCGTCGCGTGAAAACTGGAGGAAGTCCTGCGGCTCGTATGCCCCATTGACGTCGATACTGCGGTTATAGAAACCGTAATACCAGCCATCTTGGCCTTGAACGCCGGAGAACTCGCCGATTGAGTCGGCGATGGTAAGCGAGCGGGCCAGGAAGTGTTGTCGAATTTCGGCGGCGGTCAAAGCGCGACCGTAGATGGCAACTTCGTCGATATTTCCGGGGAAGTACGAAGTCGGTTGAGGAAACTGCGTGCCACCGGCGCCAATCCGTAGCGGCTTATCGTCGTTGGGAAGATACTGTCCGCTCGTGCTGGAACCTGCAAGTTCGCCATTGACGTAGATCCGCTTTACGCCTGTGAGCACGCCAGTAGTACCGCTCGTGACCTCGAATGTGGCGACGACGTGCGTCCATTCGCCGAACACGACAATCGATCCATCCGTCTCGTGCCACGTCGTGGTAGCACCGCCCGTGCCCGTCCAGAACGACCAGCGATTCGAGTCATCGGCATAGATGTTGTAGCCGCGATAACGATTGGGGACTGGCTCCGTTGCGTCGCGAGACTTGATGACCGTGCGATACGTGTTCGCGCCTCCGTTGACTTGCACCCATGCTTCCACGCTAAAACTGCCGGCAGGGTTGTTCTCCGCGCGATACGGCACTTCGACATAGTCGACGACGCCGTCGAACGAGACGGATGTGTTTTTCGTTCCCAGCAGGGCGCCTTGCGCGCCTAGGCGTGGGGCACCGCGATAGATACCGTGGGAACCACCTTGCGAGTCCACAGCTACGCCACTGGCGGTTTCGCCAAGCCGCCAATAGGACGAAGCTCCGTGCTGCACGATGAGCTGCGCGTAATGCGACTCAGCTGACACTGCTCCAATAACTAGCGGCGTCCCCGCCTCGGTGGTGTAGGTGTCATCGACTGCTATGGGACGATCGTTCACCTGGTCCACGTCGACCGTCACCGTAGCCATGTTCGAATCAATCTGCCCGTCGTTGGCGACGTACGTGAAGCTGTCGGAACCGAAGTAGTTCGCCGCCGGCGTGTACACAAATGAGCCATCTTGCGCCAGCGCTAGCGTACCGTTGGTGGTCGCAACGACCACCCTTGCTGAGAGCGGGTGATCTAACGAGTCGGTGTCGTTGGCCAGTACGCCCATCGCCCTAGAAACGATCAGCGGCACGTCCTCTTCTGTCGCGTACGCATCATCGCTGGCGTTCGGGGAAAGATGATTGACGGTGATCGTAACGGTCGCCGGTTCGGAAAAAAGTAAACCGTCGCTCGCTCGATAAGTAAAGCTGTCGATGCCGACGAAACCGGCACTAGGAATGTACTCGAACGTGCCATCGCCGTCGAAGTTGAGCACGCCGTGCGCGGGCGGCGATTCGAGTGCGCTGGTCATTGGTTGACCGTCCAACTCGGTATCGTTGGCGAGCACACCGAGACTTGCCGACGTGCCATCGACGACCAGCGTTTGCCCTTCGTCGACTGTGTAATCGTTGTCGCGCGCGATCGGTGGATAGTCGACGCCAGTAACGTCGACCGTCACCGTTGCCGCGTTCGAGAGCCGGCCACGCGAATCGACGACCGCAGTCAATTCTGGTTGCATCAGCAAATCGGAACTCTCCAAAGTTCCGTTCAATCCGTGGATTGCGAGTAAGTTTGTGCCTGACCGAAGCGTACTAATCAATGGCGTAATGTCAAACGTTTGAAACACGACGGCTTGTATGTCCGGGCGATTGTCGTTAATCGCCAAAGAGTTGTAACTCAAGTTCGCTGGAGCGTTGGCGCGAGCGACTTCGATGCCATTGATGAATGCGACGAAGCCATCGTCATACCGCATGCGGAACGTCAGATTGGTCACGTCCGCAGGCCTTTCGATCAAGAAGTCGCTCCGCATGTACACCGACGCGTTAATATGCCGCATCGCGCCCACGTTTAGGCTGATGTATGGCTGAAAGTCCGGGTTTGTGTCATAACCGACACCAAAGGTTCCGGACTGCCAGCCCGTGTCGTTGAATGGTTCGTTGGCTCCGCGCCAGGTCGTTCCCAACGAGTCGTTGCTGGGAACAATCGCCCGCACGGCAGCATTCGACGCTACCAGCGTTTGCGTGAGCGGCTGCCCGATGTTGCCGGAGTCCCGCACGGTGTACGTAAGCGAATCAGGGCCGTTGTAGATCGCGTTGGGCGTGTACATGATTGTGCCGGCGGGATTGACTAAGGCCGTGCCGTGTGTTGGCGGCGTTTCGATCACAACTGTCGTTGGGTCGATTGGGTCGCTGCCTTCGCGGTCGTTGGCCAGCACGTCGACCGTTACGGCCTGGCCTTCGAGCGTTTCGGCGGCGTCGTCGACGGCCAGCGGCGGGCCTACGCGACTTTCGCCGGTGAGCGTGAATTGCAGCAGCGCGTCGTCGCCGGTCGGGCTGTCGTTGAGCAGGCGAATCGCCAGGATGTTTGTGCCGTCGTGCAGCAGCGATGCGTGCTCGGACAGGTCGAACTCGACCGGCGTGGGCGGAGATTCGTATTCGCTCTCGGCTCGCGCGTCCCACGCCGGATAGACGCCGGTGGTGTTGGTGCGGGCGATCTCTTGGCCGTTGAGCCATGCGATGAACGCATCGT